>JAQWBQ010000015.1 GCA_028706295.1 Bacteroidales bacterium | reverse complement strand
TTTCACAGAGGGGTATGAGGGTAAATAACCGCTCATGCATTCTGGGGTGCGGGACCATGAGTTCTTCGGTAAAAATAAGCCGGTGTCCATAAAACAACAGATCAATATCAATGGTCCTTGCGGTGTACGAACCCGGCCGTTGAGCCGGAGAATCCGGATCAGCCATGATTGCCGATGATGGTCCGCTGAGTGGCTCCGTTGAAAATGTCAGGCCGTCAAGCGGAATGTCTGTCAAACAGCCTGTCTGGCAAGCGGTTTCCTGCTTACGTATTCTGCCTAGTTTTTTTTCCAGACATAAAAGAACTTCCAGGAGGGGTGCTGGCTCCAGATTCGAATCGATTTCAAGAACCTGGTTTAAAAATTTCACCGGGTCTGAAAATCCCCAGGGTTCCGTTTCATAAACCGAAGAGCAGGCGACAATTGTTCCTGCTTCGGAAGCTATCATTTCTTTTGCCTTCAGAAGCGAGGCGAACCGGTCACCCCGGTTGCTCCCCAACAGCAAAAAAATGTTTTTCATCAAAAAATCATTGTGAATGCAGTTGTTTTAAAAGCCCTTCGATTTTATCCCCATAACCGGGATCCGAAGCCCATCGTCCCGTTAAATCATGAATGGTCTGAGCGCTTCCCCTTTTTACATGAGCAAGTCTGGGATCCACATAAGGAGGCACAATGGGTTCTTTACTTGCATAAGCCTTAAGGTGTTGAATATGGGCTCTGACTCCTTCCTCCATATTGCGGAACGAATCTCCGGCCGACCATGGATCGGTTGCTCCCAGACCGCAAAAATTATTCTGATAATGACTTACTGATCCTGAAAATTTAAGAAATCCTGTTTCGAGGCACATCTGACAAACTGCAATATCATGGTTGACGCCTTCTCTTTTACTTTCGATCAGGTATGCATTTACAAGCCTAAAAACATATGACTGATCAGCAAGCGTATTGTTTTTAAGGATGAACCTCACGATCTGTTCGCGTGACCCTGATCCTTTATTCATAATAAAGTACGATTTTATCCCGGATGGAATGGAAGAAGAAACCTTTCCGGCCGGATTGCTCTTTTTGGAAATGGAGTTTTTGGACCCGGCCGATGCTGGTTTAGGATATTTTCCAGAGATTTTTTCAGCATTGTTGATGATCCGGTCAACTTTTCTGAGCAGGATTTTCGAATCATTATCAGGAACCGACACCACCGGAGTACCATGCTCTTTTTTGAAGTCACCTGCCAGGACCACCCCCAGTGAAAGCAGGAGAATGCAGCATAGCGTAAAACTCAGAAGAAATTTCACCAGGGTTAAATTACCGGACAATGATACGCTGAATTCAGTTATCATGCCAGGCATACCGGATTTTATTATTCACAAAGGGTTGTTGAAAATCGCAATGGAAAAACAAACTGTAACCTGATCCATACACCTGCATCAAAGTATAAATTAATGGTTACATTTGTTTATTAAAAAAATAATCCCATGAAAGACTTTTTTAAGTTCATGTTTGCCAGTATGCTTGGCACGGTTATTCTGATGATCATTGCTTTTCTGATCAGTTTCGGAATTCTTGCGGTAATAATTGCCTCGGCTTCGAGCGATGAGACCGTTATTTCTAAAAACACCATATTGCACCTGCGGTTTGATAAACCCATTATCGACCGCGCTCCAAAAATGAACTTTATGATGAATTTTTCGGGTCCTGAAAAAATGACCGGACTTGATGTGTTTTTGGAAAATCTCAACAAAGCAAAGCGGGATGAGAATATTTCCGGTATTTATCTTGACCTTACAACTATTAATGCCGATATTTCCACGCTGGATGAGATTCGGGAAGCGCTGTTTGATTTCAAGACCTCGGGAAAATTTATCTGGGCATATAGCGAATATTATTCACAAACCGCCTATTACCTTGCCACCAGCGCCGACAGGATATTTTTAAATCCTGAAGGAGGGATTGATTTCAAAGGTCTGGCCTCAGAAATGGTATTTATCAAAGGTTTGCTTGAAAAGCTGGATATCCGGATGCAGGTCATCCGTCATGGCAAATTTAAAGCTGCAACGGAACCCTTATTCCTCGATAAAATGAGCAAAGAGAACCGGGAACAGATCACTGAGTTAATTACTGACATTTGGGATCACATGTTATCGGGCATTTCAGAAACAAGGAAGATCAGCAGGCAGGAAGCGATGAATATCGCCGACAGCCTGAAGATTGAAACTGCCGGCGATGCTTTGAAATATAAATTGGTTGATCAACTTGTCTATAAAGATGAACTGATCAAAGAGATGAAAAAGAAGCTGAATCTTGATAAGAAAAATAAACTTCTGACTGTTTCACTGGAGAAATATGAAAATGTTTCAGATCCCAAAAAGAATCCGGCAGGTAAAGAAAAGATAGCTGTGATTTATGCCATAGGTTCCATTGCAGGCGGTGAAGGAGATGATCAGTCAATAGGATCGGAGCGGATCTCAAAGGCGATCCGGAAAGCCCGTGAAGACGATAAAGTAAAGGCTATTGTTTTCAGAATCAATTCAGGAGGTGGAAGTGCCCTGGCGAGTGATGTGATCTGGAGGGAAATTGACCTGGCACGAAAGACTAAGCCGGTAGTTGCCTCTTTGGGTGACGTCGCTGCAAGCGGGGGATATTACATTGCTTGTGCTGCCTCAAAGATCGTATCGGATCCCACGACCATCACAGGATCCATTGGCGTTTTTGGTGTTGTTCCAAATTTTGAAGGCCTGTTCTCGAAAAAATTGGGGATCACTTTCGACTGGGCAATGACCAATAAGAACGGAGACTACATTCCCGTTACCAAACCTTTGTCACCCTACCAGGCCAAAAAGATCCAGCGCGACGTGGACCATATTTATGAAGTATTTACGGGCAAAGTTGCTGCGGGAAGAAACCTGGAAGTAGCACGGGTCGACAGCATCGGACAAGGCAGGGTTTGGAGTGGTACGGATGCGAAGACCCTGGGATTGGTTGATGAATTCGGAGGGCTTACCAGGGCCATCGAATTGGCTGCCGAACTGGCCAGTGTCAAAGATTACCGGATCTGGTCGCTCCCTGAACAAAAAGAGTGGTTTGAAGAACTGATCAACCAGATAACCGGGAATGATCCCACCACGCGTCTTCAGCAAGCGCTGGGAGATGATTACCGGCTGTACAGGTATTATATGGACATAAAGGAGATGAAAGGGATTCAGGCCAGGATGCTCTACCAGATCGAGATTCACTGACCAGATTAACCGCCTATCTCGGTGGATAAATCTTAAAAATCTCTTCCGATTTCATCAAAATATCAATGTACTGAGCTCTTTTGTAAGAGAAAGGATCTTTCTGATGCTTCTTCGATAATTTCCCTTTGAAGGTATCAACCGTAGCGTATTTTTTCCCATCCATCCAATCATTCAGCTCAGTGATCATTTCGGAAATGTATCTGATGCCGTGCTTGTAAATGGCACTTACAACCTGTACGGCATCAGCCCCGGCAAGAATCATTTTCGCTACATCTTTGCCCGAGAAAATTCCAGTATTAGCACAGAGAGAACCCCTGATCTCACCAAAGAGCAACCCGATATATCTCAAAGGCAGCCTGCAATCCTCTTCATGGCTCAGGTTATACGGGAAATGATGTTCTTCCTTATCGACATCAATGTCGGGCTGGAAGAGTCTGTTAAAAAGAACAAAGCCATCAACTCCGGCGTAATACATGTTTTGGATTACCATCAATACATTCGTGTAGAATGGACTCAATTTGACGCTTACCGGTATTTTCAAATTCTTTTTAACCTCGTTGATTATATCCAGTTGTTCATTAACAATGACCCGTCCTTCACGTTTAAAATCACCCGGGATAGCATAAAAATTCAATTCTATCGCGTTGATCCCTGTATTTTCCATTTGCCGGGCATAGTCAACCCAAGTATCGGAAAAGGTACAGTTTAAACTGGCAATGACCGGTATGTTAACCGCGTTGACGACTTTTTTCAGATGGTTCAGATGTTCCCTTGGCCCTGCATGGCTTATGTCGGGGAAGAGGCTTATCATTTCAGCATGCCGCTCATTGTATTGATTTAATTCCTCGTTCAACTGCAGCCGTTCCAGTTCGATCTGTTCTTCGAACAGGGTTTTATAAACTATTGCAGCAGCCCCGGCTTCTTCCATTCTTTTACAGTTATCAATATCTTTCACCAGATTGCTTGCTCCGACTATGACAGGATTTTTTAACTGGAGCCCCATATACTTTGTTTTCAGATCAGCCATATAATATGTTCTTTAGAATTAGTCCTGACAAATATACAAATTTGTTTATGGATGAAAAAAAAGTGAACAGGTATAAAAAAAGCAGGAGATGCCAAATCCCCTGCTTTTCTTCCAAACAAATCTAAAAAAAGTCATCCCCTGCAGGATGCAGAAGTTTTAATTTTCATACTTCGTTTCCATAAGCCTCCGGTAGTTATTGTACCGCCAGCGAGCGCTCTCTTCAGCAGCCTTAAACAATTCCGTTGCTTCTTCAGGGAACATTTTCTGTAAGGAAGTATACCGAACTTCATTGTTCAGGAACTCCTGAAACTTAGTCCAATCCGGTTCTTTGGAATCAAGGATAAAGGGATTCTTACCCTCTTGGCCGTTGATGGGATTGTACCGGTACAGTTGCCAGTATCCGGCTGCGACGGCGCGATCCATTTCCTCTTCAGCTTTTCCCATACCCGAACGCAGACCGTGATTGATACAGGGGGCATATGCAATGATAAGGGAAGGACCGTGGTAAGCTTCAGCTTCTTTTACAGCCCTGAAAAGCTGGCTGTTATTGGCTCCCATTGCCACCTGTGAAACGTACACATATCCATAGGTCATGGCCATGGCTCCCAGATCTTTTTTCCGTACTTTTTTTCCGGAAGCAGCAAATTTAGCAACAGCACCGATCGGGGTCGATTTCGAGGATTGTCCACCCGTATTGGAATAGACCTCCGTATCCAGTACTAAAATGTTAATATCTTCGCCGGAGGCAATGACGTGATCCAGTCCCCCGTATCCGATATCGTAAGCCCAACCATCTCCACCAATGATCCAAATGGACTTTTTAACCAGATACTGCCGCAGGGCCATGATATCGGCTGCAAGTTGGTTTGTCTCTTTCGGGAGTAAACTGATCAGTTTCTGTGCAGCTTTTTTGGAGGCTTCGGGATCGTACATTCCGTCGATCCACTCTTTCATCGATTCAAGCGTGTCGGCAGCCATTAAATTTTCCTTTATAGCTGCGCGCATCTTTTCAGCGATCCTTTTGCGGAGCTGAGTAATACCGACTGCCATTCCATATCCGTATTCCGCGTTATCTTCAAAGAGTGAGTTGGCCCATGCCGGACCATGACCTTCCATATTTGCACGATACGGTGTAAACGGGGCAGTGCCTCCATAAATTGAAGAACAACCCGTGGCGTTGGAGATGATCATTCTTTCGCCGAAAAGCTGGGTAAGTAATTTGATATAGGGAGTTTCACCACAACCAGCACAAGCTCCGGAGAATTCAAATAAAGGCTGGGCGAACTGACTGTTTTTAAAAGTTTTGAACCGGTCGATGATATCTGTTTTATAGGTTACACTGCCGGTCAGATAATCCCAATTTTTCATCTCGGGCAGCTGTGATCCGAGATCACGGAATTCAAGGGCTTTTGTTTTTGCCGGACATACATCGATGCAATTCCCGCAACCCGTGCAATCAAGGGTGCTGACCTGAATACGGAATTCCAGCCCGGTAAGTTCTTTACCTACTGCTTTCAGGCTCATCATTTCAGCCGGTGCATTTTGTCTCTCCTTTTCATTCAGAAGGAAGGGTCGGATGGCGGCATGAGGACAAACGTATGCACATTGGTTGCATTGAATACAGTTTGAAGGGATCCACATTGGAACGTTGACGGCGATACCTCTTTTTTCCAGTTGGGTCATTCCGCTCGGGAAGGTTCCGTCTTCACGGCCGACAAATGCACTTACCGGAATATCGTCTCCGTTCATTGCACTAACCGGATCAAAAACGTTTTTCACGAAAGAATTCTTCGATTCGGATGTGGCAGGTGTCGGATCAGCATTTGCCCATTCGGCAGGAATTTCAATTTTAGTCAGTTCCCCCCCCCGGTCAATGGCAGCATAGTTCATATTGACTATATCTTCTCCTTTTCTGCCATATGTTTTATAGACGGCCTTCTTCATATCGGTTACTGCCTTATCGAATGGAATAACCTGTGAAACCTTGAAGAATGCGCTTTGCATGATGGAATTAGTCCTGTTCCCGAGGCCGATCTCATCCGCTATCTTCGTGGCGTCGATGATATAAAAGTTGATTTTATGGTCGGCCAGGTATCGTTTTATATGATCGGGCAGCCTGCGCTTGGTTTCTTCAGCATCCCAGATCGAGTTGAGCAGAAAAGTTCCACCATCTTTAAGCCCCTTCAGCATATCATACTTTTCAAGATAGGCAGGAACATGACATGCAACAAAGTCAGGCGTAATGACCAGGTACGGTGAACGGATCGGACTGTCGCCAAAACGAAGATGCGAAACGGTAACGCCACCTGATTTCTTTGAATCATAGGCAAAATAAGCCTGTGCATATTTGTCGGTGTTATCACCGATAATTTTAATGGAATTCTTGTTTGCGCCGACTGTGCCATCTGATCCAATACCATAAAATTTTGCTGAGTAGGTTCCGGCCGGTGCGATGTCGATCTCGGGCAGCAGCGGCAGTGAGTGGAATGTCACATCGTCGATTATTCCGACTGTGAAATGATTCTTGGGCTCTTTTGCTTTCAGGTTATTGAAAACGGAGATGATCTGTGCCGGAGTTGTATCCTTTGAACTGAGTCCGTAACGACCTGCAATAATAATCGGCCGGTCGGAACGATCATAAAAAATATCCCTGACATCCAGGTAGAGTGGGTCGCCATTAGCTCCGGGTTCTTTGGTACGGTCAAGGACACAGATCCGTTTGACCGTTTTGGGCAACACATTGAAGAAATATTTTTCAGAGAAGGGACGATACAGGTGTACCGAAATCAAACCCACTTTTTCACCCCTTGCAACCAGGTAATCAACAACCTCCTTAGTAGTATCGGTAACAGAACCCATGGCTACGATAATATTTTCGGCTTCGGGATCACCATAAAAAGTGAATGGATGATATTCCCTGCCGGTCAGTTTTGTGATCTCCTGCATATAGGCATCCACCACATCTGCAACAGGCTCATAAAACCGGTTAACAGCCTCTTTTGCCTGGAAGAAAATATCCGGATTCTGCGCTGTTCCACGGGTAACAGGATGTTCAGGATTCAAAGCCCTGTCACGAAATTCCTGGAGCGCTTTCCAGTCAAGGAGTTTCACCATATCCTCTGTATCAAACACCTCTACTTTCTGGATTTCGTGGGAGGTTCTGAAACCATCAAAGAAATGAAGGAAGGGAAGACGCAATTTGATCGCTGAAAGATGCGCGATTCCTGCCAAATCCATCACTTCCTGAACAGAACCGGTTGCAAGCATTGCAAAACCAGTCTGACGTGTTGCATAAACATCACTGTGGTCACCGAATATTGAAAGGGCATGGGCGGCGACTGTGCGGGCGCTTACATGAAAAACACCCGGCAGAAGTTCACCGGCGAGTTTATACATGTTCGGAATCATCAACAAGAGCCCTTGTGAAGCAGTAAACGTCGTGGTCAGGGTTCCGGCCTGAAGTGAGCCATGAACGGCTCCGGCGGCACCTGCTTCAGATTGCATCTCCACCACCTTTACCTCATCTCCGAAAATATTCTTTCTGCCATGCGCAGCCCACTCATCCACATTCTCAGCCATGTTCGATGATGGCGTGATGGGATAAATGGCAGCAACCTCACTGAACATGTAGGCCATATGGGATGCAGCCTGATTGCCATCACACGATAAAAACTTTTTTGTTTTGTTCATAATATATTGATTTTAAAATATTTGATTTCGCATTTGTTAATTTTATAACAAAGTGCAAAAATACACATTTTCAATTAAGATGCCAAGCGAAATTCCCATTCATTGACCCTGAATTTTTCTATTTTTGCACCCTATGTTATATCCATCCATATTTGAGCAAAAGCTTGGTTTTGATCAGATTCGGCAGAAGCTAATAAGCTATTGCCTATCGCCTTTAGGCCGTCAGGGTGTAAACCGCATCAGTTTTTCATCCAACCGGAATGAGATTTACACGTGGCTTTCAGAGACTTCCGAAATGAAGTCGATCCTTATGTTTGAAGAACATTTCCCTTCTCAGGATTTTTTTGATCTGATCCCGGAACTACTCCGTATCCGTATTCAGGGCACCTATATCGAAATCGATCCCCTTGCAGAGCTCAGGGTATCATTGAAAACCATCGGTGGTATCAAAGAATTTCTCAACAGCAGGAGTGAGCGTTTTCCCTACCTTTTCAAACTGGTACCCGTTGAATTACCCGGCTTTCAAACCGGCGAAAAAAAAGTGAGCAACGAATACCTCGTTGTTTCCTATATCGATCGCATTCTGAATGAAAAATCCGAAATCCGCGATTCTGCTTCACCGGAATTACAGAAAATCAGACGTGAAAAAAAGGAGAAACTCGCTTCGGTTGAACGCAGGGTGATGCAAAGCTTTAAGATAGCCCGTCAACAAGGATGGACCCCCGAGGATGCCGAAGTGACCATTCGAAACGGCCGCCTTGTCATTCCGATGATCAGTAGCCATAAACGAAAGATCAACGGATTTGTGCATGATGAATCATCAAGTGGTCAGACTGTATTTATTGAACCTGCCGAGATCTTTGAAACCAATAATGAAATCAGGGAGCTGGAATATGCTGAACGAAGGGAAATAATAAAAATCCTTACCCATTTCGCCGATTTTTTGAGACCCTTTATTGACGATCTGCTCCGTGACTATCAGTTTTTGGGACAGATTGATCTGATCCGGGCCAAAGCGCGCTGGGCTGTTGAGATCAACGGGGTAATGCCGGTGATTTCTGAGAACCCCATCGCGCCAAAAAAAGACCCGGAAACTACGGATAACACGGGTCTTCCTTATGAGTCCGGGATCAGGGAGGTAACTGATGAACAGCTGGTGGATTCCGGTTCTGTAACATCAGGTAACGCAAATGGATTCCGGTTGTTTGCAGCGCGTCATCCCCTTTTAGAACATCATTTGACCAGTCAGGGGCGGAAAATTGTTCCGCTGCATATTTCCTTTGATAATGAGCGGCGTATTCTGGTGATCTCCGGCCCGAACGCCGGTGGAAAATCTGTTTGTTTAAAGACCGTCGGGCTGTTGCAATATATGCTTCAGTGCGGCTTATTACCTTCAGCAGGTGATGATTCGGAGTTTCTGGTTTATAAAAATATTTTCATTGATATCGGAGATGAACAATCCATCGATAATGATCTCAGCACCTATACTTCAAAACTCAAAAATCTTAAGTTTTTTTTAGAGAACACCGACCGGAATACGCTTTTTTTAATTGATGAGCTCGGTTCGGGAACCGATCCTACGCTGGGCGGGGCTATTGCAGAAGCAACGCTGGAGGTCCTGAACCGAAAGGGAGGCACCGGGATCGTGACGACCCACTATTCCAATCTGAAGTTGCTTGCCGGTCGTGAAAAAGGCATTGTTAACGGTTCCATGCTGTTTGACCTGAAGAACATGAAACCCCTGTATCAATTGCTGACAGGGAAACCGGGCAGTTCGTTTGCCTTTGAAATTGCCAAAGAAATAGGATTCCCGGAAGAAGTTCTCATCAAAGCAAGGAAAAAAACGGGGAATAAGCAACTTGATTTTGACAGGGAATTACAAAATCTGGAAGTAGAAAAAAAAGAGTTGGATAAAAAATCCGATACCATTAAAATCGCCGATGATTTTCTTTCAGAATTGATAAAAAAATATGAAAAATTAAATTCAGAGTTGGATTCAAAGAAAAATGATATACTGGAAAATGCCAGAAATGAAGCTCAAAAGATTATTTCAGAATCAAATAAAATCATTGAAAAAACCATAAAAGAAATTCGCGAGTCACAAGCGGAAAAGAACAGGACAAAAATTGCGCGTGAAAAATTGAATGTGGAAAAAAACAGAATCCTCGGTCCTGAAAAAACTTTATCCGTTCAAAAGGAAAAAAGTTCTGATCTTGCGCCAGAATTTATTGGCAGTAAAGCCGTTCCGCACCGGTTTCAAAATTATATTGATGACCTTCAGTCAAAAGTCACCAATTTTTCAATGACTCTTGATCTGCGCGGTAAAAGGGTGGATGAGGCATTGTCGGCTTTACAGCGATACATTGATGATGCCATCCTGATCTCTATCCCAGAAGTCAGAATTCTTCACGGGAAGGGCAACGGTGTACTCAGGCAGGTAACACGCGATTACCTAAGATCACAGAAAGATGTAAAAATGGTCAAAGATGCCCGGCTGGAAGATGGTGGTTCGGGGATTACTGTTGTATCATTCAGGTAAAATTTCGAAAAGATTTTTTATTTTTTTAAATAAAATAAATTACTTATTTATTTTTGTTTATAATTTTACAAAATTAACCACCTAAAAAATTCCGTATGAAATCGATCAAATTCAGTGAAAATGAGCTTGAATTTTTGAAAAATCATTATGAGCTCGAGTTAGCGGATGCTGAAAATTATGTTTCAGAAATAAAGAATATTTTAACAAAATTGAACAAATTGGAAAAACCCGGGATTGTTGAAAAAACCGGTAAAAAAACAGGAAAAAAACGTGGTCGTCCAAGAAAAGAGTCAAAGACCGAAGAAATTTCTGCACCGGTGAAAGAGGCCGCGATCAAGACTGTGAAAGAAAAACCCGTGAAGGAGAAAGCAGTAAAGTCCAAGGTAAAAGAGGCTCCTAAAAAGGTTGTATCAAAAAAAAAGACGGCAAAGAAGCGTAAGCCCGCTCCCAAAAAAGTTGTAAAAAAACAGATTCCGGTGATCACGCCTGCTGAAACTCCTGTTTCCTGATCGGGTCTGCAGAACTTGCGAAAATGAAGTAAAGGGGTGTCGATGGCAGGACGAAGTAAAACGCGTCAGCTATTAAAATCTGATACCGGTTTTGAAAATTCCGAAAAGGATTGTATCTTTGCACCCCAATTAAAAAACAATTATTCAACATGGCCAATCATCAGAGCGCTGAAAAGCGTATTCGCAGTAACAAAACCAAACGCACATTGAACCGCTATCAGGGACGCACCGTTCGTAACGCGGTTAAGAAAATCCGTGAAGAAGAGAACAAGGATACTGTAGTTAAGGAACTTCCAAAAGTGCTTTCTCAGCTTGATAAGCTGGCCAAAAAGAGTGTGATTCACAAGAATAAAGCCTCGAACCTGAAAAGGAAACTAATGCTCAAGGCCAATGCATCGGCCGTGGCAGCTTCCTGAAAGCGTTCTCAATAAGGAATCTGGAATCCCCTGTTGATATTATTTTCAGATCACAATTCCCGGTGTAAACACGCTTGGATGTGGTCCAAAAAAAATGATCTGCAGGGGATTTTGTATTTCACCGCCGACGGCGCCAACGCAATCCTTTCAGAGCGGAAAGGCGCTGAATATATGTTTTCAGATGACGCTCTTTTTTCCGGGGATAAATGTCATTGATATTGATCAGGATACCTGTCTCTTCCACGTCGCCAAAACCATGATTGATGGCAGTTCCGAATGTCCGCATGGTAGGTGATAAGTTCATATAAGCATTGACGAGCGGCGGCACGAATTCGCCCCTGCGTTTCACCTCCTGAATGAGTCTCCTGTAATTTTCTTCGTAAGTTACTCCTGAGAAAATCTCTGAAATCATTGCATCAGGAGTAACTTTAACAATCGGTTCCCTCGGTGTCATCAGGGTTTCATTATCAGGAAAATATTTCCGGAGAAAAAACTGCACGATATCGCGGGCTTCTTTATTGTATTGCGGATACATGGTCATCTTACCGAAAAAATACTTTACATCAGGATTTTCAATGATCATGGCCCCCAACCCGTCCCACAGGTTATCGAGCGAGTACATGCCCTTCCTGAAATTAACGAGTGGTTGGTAATTGGGTTGGACAAAGGATCTTCCCAATTCAATGGAATCGGGGAGAAAATCATGAATGAACCTGTTCGAAAAATCAAAGAGTTCCGCGGTCGCACTGTGAACGCATCCTTTTTGCTCACATACGATATCACGGCCATGTATAAACCGGTACCCCCCGATGATCTCCATTTCGACAGGATCCCAAACAATAAGCTGATGAAATGGGATCTCCATGGTGTCAAATTCATCGATATCGAGCGACTTTCCGGTACCACCGCCGGCATCCCGGAATGAAATCTCCCGCAGCCGTCCTAATTCGCACATCAAATTGGGCGCATCGTGTGCGTTAAAAACAAAAATTTTATTGTGCCCGTTGTTGGTGTTTCTGAGAAACATGCTTTCGGTCAGTTCGGCCTCCAGAATTCTTTTATCAACGGGATCGATGATTGGTTCCATATAAAATGAAATGGAAGAACAAAGATAGAGAATTATTGAATGCCTTCCATTTAGTACCTTTGTACTGGTTATTGATGTGAAATGGAAGTTCCCGAACACCTTATCGATATCGAGGCGCTCTTCGCCTCCAAGAATCCCGCCTTGAAGAAGCTTATCCCCGGTTTTGTATTGCGGTATTTGAAAAAGATCACCCATCAGTATGAGATCAACGGTTACATTTGGCGAAACAGGGATAAATCGGGATTGCCATTTGTTGACGCGATATTAAAAGAGTTCGGCGTTCATGTTGTGATGGTTGACCGGCGAAAAAAACCTGCATGTAATTCGGGCGATGATCAGCCTGATCCCGTCATCCCTCCGACCGGCCGTTTTATCGTGGCTGCCAATCACCCTCTCGGAGGCCTTGATGGTATGGCATTGATGTTTCAGCTTGGGAAGTTCAGACAGGATCTTGTTTTTCCGGTCAACGACCTTCTCATGAATGTACCCGGCTTGAGACCGCTTTTCATCCCCATCAATAAACATGGCAGGAATACTGAAAATGCAATGCTCATTGATGAAACTTTTGCCTCCGGTAAGATGGTACTCTATTTTCCTGCAGGATTGGTTTCACGCAAACACAAACTAAAGAGACTGATTCGTGAAAATCCAGGTAAATGGATCATCTCTCCTGGAAATGGCATGCCGGCACCTGTACCCGGTTCTTGCAGAAATGGTATTTCGGGCGACCCGACTTTTTTCATCCCGGCATCGACTTTGGTCAATGATCATAGCGTGATCCGTGACCTGGAATGGAAAAGTACCTTTATCAAAAAAGCGAAAAAATATCAAAGAAGCATTATTCCGGTTTTTATTGAAGGAAGGAATTCTGAATGGTTTTATAATCTTGCCAATTGGAGAAAATCAATGAGTATTGGCGCCAATATCGAAATGCTTTATCTGGTGGATGAGATGGTAAAACAACTTGGAAAAACAATTACCATCATGGTGGGGGATCCGATTTCCTGGACGACTTTTGACCGGACAAAAACTGATTCCCAGTGGGCCTCGCTGATCAAGGAAAAAGTTTATGAGCTCGGGTAAGTAATTGATCTGTAACTAAGAAATTTCGAGCAGGACCTCCTTCACCGTCTGTAAAACCTCGGCTTTCCCGGTCTTTGTCACGGAGGAAACAGGAATGATTTCAGGTACTGATTTCCAGGTCATGGCCAAGGTACTCCGATATGTTTCAAGTCTGCTTTTAACCTGGCTTTTCGACAGTTTATCGGTCTTGGTAAAGAGGATAACAAACGCGACATTTTGTTGTATAAGCCAGCGTATAAATTCAAGGTCTATTTTTTGAGGGTCCAGCCGGGAATCTATCAGGAGGAAGGTCAGCGCAAGGTTCTCTCTTTTTTCCAGAAAATTTCGGATCATTCCTTCGAATTTTTCACGCTCTGTCCGGGCAATTTTAGCAAAACCATATCCGGGTAAATCCACCAGATACCAGGTTATTTTGAATGGAAACTCATCCAAACCGCTGGTTGTGCTGCTGAGATCGGAAAAGTCGATTCCTGCAGGACCGCATTCCGATTCCACTTTAAAATGATTAATAAGCCGTGTTTTCCCCGGAGTTGACGATATTTTGGCCAATCCTTTAAAACCGGTCAACATATTGATCAGTGATGACTTTCCCACATTTGATCTGCCGATAAAGGCAAATTCAGGATGGTTTCCGCGCGGGCAAAATTTCAGCGACGGACTGCTGCAGATAAACTCTGTTTTTGTAATCTTCACGAATCAGACAATCAAATGCAATATAAACATGCAAATATAACAAACCGAATACTTCAATTTTACTGCATCTTTCTGAAAATGCAATGCATTTTCTTTTTTGCTGCATCGCTATAAAAATGCCGGGCATATTTTTAGATGCATTTTCCCGGGAGGTACAGCAGTTCGTTGTTTACACATCTGGTCCGATTCGGTACGATTGTTTGAAATTGCCTGGTCCGACAGATCAGATTTTGGATTTTACATTCGGTGGAAAATTTTCTCTTGATAAAATGAACGATGGATCAGGCATTGCCTGATTGGTATCACTCAACAGCCCTCTTCTGCGATACTGCGCTCTTAAAACCCGGTAATCGAGGTTGGTTTTTCTGACAAACTGTGAAAATTGGTTCTCCCTTTTTTCACGGATAAACAACGGGGATTTTTGTAATACATTGTACCGGGTTATCGGGTCGACGCGGTTCAGAATGGTCAATTCGCAAAAGACTTGCGGAACTGAATGGGTCATTACAGGTAAGATTCTTTCAAGGGCCTGGTAAGTTCCAATGGTGCCATCAAGGTATACGGCAAGGTCAATGTTTCCGGGAGGCATTATGAATCCTGAGCTATCAGGTCCCTGGATAAAAGCAAAACTGATGAACGGGCAGGAAGATAATAATACGTTCTGGATTTTCAGAAGATCGACTTTTTTTCTCTTCATAACAACTTCTTTTGATCAAAGACTGCACAGGCTCAAAAAGGGTTGCTATGAGAAAAAAATTATTTCAATTCGAGAAGCAGGCAATTTTTTTGGACCGTATCTCCTTGTTTGACATAGGTCTTTTTTACCACACCGGGGCGTGTGGCAAGCAACGAATTATCCATTTTCATTGCCTGAAGTATCACCAAGGGATCCCCTTTTTTAACTTTAGCGCCTTCTTTGACAAGAACTTTTAGAATTGTCCCGGGAATAAAGGCAAAAACTTTTCTTGAGTCGGGGTTATGGTGGGGTTTCCGATTCGCAAACTTTTTCGTTAGGGTCGTTTTATAAACGATCTCTTCGAATTTGAAGTCGACATATTCAATTGTCTCGTCCATGTGTTAATTTTATGAGGTTAATAAACCTTACAGATCGCCCGGGAAAAAAATCAGTTTTCAGGAAAACATATCAGAAAGGAGGAATTCCGTGTTTCTTACTCGGTGACACTTCTCTTTTACTCTGGGCAAGTACGAGTGAATGTGTTAAGTAATTACGAGTTTCGTTTGGTTCAATCACGGCGTCAACATACCCATAAGCGGCAGCCACATAGGGATTTGCAAATTTCTGCCGGTACTCTTCGATCAATCTTTTTCGGGTTTCTTCCGGATTGTCGCTGGCCTTGATTTCATTACGGAAGATGATGTTGGCTGCACCTTCGGGACCCATTACAGCAATTTCAGCAGTCGGCCAGGCGAAGACAAAGTCGGCTCTTAAATGATTTGAACACATGGCGATATATCCGCCGCCATAGGCTTTTCGCAGAATTACGGTCAATTTTGGCACGGTTGCCTCACTGTATGCATAGAGCACTTTCGCACCATGCCGGATAACGCCTGCATGCTCCTGATCAGCTCCCGGGAGGTATCCGGGCAGGTCGACCAGGGTGACGAGGGGAATATTAAAGGCATCGCAAAACCTGATAAAACGTGCGGCTTTATCACTTGAATCGCAATCAAGCACCCCGGCCAGAACCATCGGCTGATTGGCGACGAATCCGATCGTCTGTCCGTCAAGCCGGCCAAATCCGATCACGATGTTTCCGGCCCACAATTCCTGAACTTCAAAGAAATCGCTGTCATCCGAAATGGCTCTGATAACATCTCTGACGTCATAAGGTTTCATCGGGTTGGTCGGGAAAATATGATCCAGCTTATACTGCCTTGATTTGGGGGCTTTTTTAGGGAAAACTTCAGCCTTCTTTTCATTATTCCATGGAATATAGCTTACCAGACGCTTGATCTGTTCAAAACATTCCATCTCGCTCTCGGCATAAAAATGCGCATTTCCGGTAATTTCAGCATGGACGCGGGCACCTCCCAGGTCCTCCATCGAAATTTCCTCTCCCAGTACCGTTTTGATAACCTCGGGGCCCGTGATGAACATCTTGGAAATCTTGTCGACCACGAACACAAAGTCGGTCAGTGCCGGACTGTAAACTGCGCCACCAGCACACGGGCCAAGAATAACCGAAATCTGAGGAATGACACCGGAAGCCTGGGTATTCCGATAGAAAATTTCACCATATCCGGCCAATGAATTCACCCCCTCCTGGATCCGGGCTCCTCCTGAATCGTTGATCCCGATCAGGGGAACTTTCATCTTCATTGCATGATCCATGATTTTGGTGATCTTTTTGGCATGCATAAATCCTAAAGAGCCACCTGCTACCGTGAAATCCTGGGCAAAAATGCAGACAGGCCATGCATTTATGGAGCCCGTTCCTGTGATAACTCCATCGCCCGGAAGATATTTTTTATCCATGTCAAAATCCTGGCCGGCATGCTTTACAAAAAGATCATATTCATGGAATGAATTTGGATCGAGAAGGGCAAGAATCCGTTCACGGGCAGTCATTTTTCCGGAGGCCTTTTGCTTTTCAAGGGCCTGCTCACCGCCCCCCTGAAAGGCTTCCTGCATTCTTCGTTTCAATTCCGTTGTTTTGGCTCTCAAACTCATAAGTCCGGTTTTTTGACAAAGGGTGCAAATATAGGGTTTTATGATCTAATTAGCAAATAGGGCATTTCCTGTTTGGATGAAGGTTGTTCCGGACCTCCATTTTTCATTTAGTATCAGAAAAATCATTCCGATGATTTCAATATCTTTGCTGTCGTACAGATCGACGTATCATTACCTGTCAATTCCGGAAAATTATGACCCGGAAACAGTAACTTAGCGTCGAAAATCAGAATCAAGCAATGAGTCCTGAACCCGGGTTAGCATCGGTACGTGAAGGCCAAAATCAGACAAAAAGAGTCGCACGAAATCTTCCGGCCACTTTAGCCTGGTACGCCGTTTACACGCGTTCCCGATGGGAAAAAAAGCTCATGCTGATGTTAAACGAAAAGGGAATTGAAGCCTATGTTCCTCTTCGGAAAGCGCTTCACCACTGGAGTGATCGTAAAAAACTGATCGATGAACCCATCATTCGTTCTTATTGTTTCGTCAGGATAACCTCCAGGGATTATTATGAGGTACTCAACACACCGGGGGCAGTAAGATATGTCTGGTTTTCAGGAAAACCCGCCGTGATCCCTGAACGGCAAATCGATACCCTGAAAGCAGTCACAGGTTCAGATGTTCCTGTTACTTGTATTCCCGACACCTTTGAAACGGGTGTACGGGTGCGGATCACAGCCGGTCAATTGATCGGGTTGGAAGGAGAATTGATTTCCATTTCCAATAAGAAAAAGGTGATCATCCGGATCGATCACCTGAATCAGGTACTTACTTTGTCTATTTCACCTTTACTTATTGAGCGGATCAGATAATTAATAACAAATCAAAACATTTTGAATGGCGCATGAACTTCCCAAAATAAATGAACTGCACATTGCAGTGATCGGGCTGGGATATGTCGGATTACCTTTGGCGGTAGAATTTGCAAAGAAATTCCCGGTCATCGGATTTGACATCAAAGAAGAACGGATCAGTGAATTGCTTGCGGGTCATGACAGTACGCTTGAGGTGGAGGATTCAAACCTGCAATCGGTGATTGTCAGGGCACCGGAATCTGAAACAGCGACCGGCCTGTATCTTACCAAAAACATTGAAGAACTGAAGATTTGCAATGTTTTTATTGTTACAGTTCCCACTCCCGTGGATAAAAACAACCGGCCGGACCTGACACCGTTGATAAAAGCCAGCGAAACAGTTGGCCGTGTGATATCAAAAGGCGGAATCGTGATTTACGAATCGACCGTATATCCCGGTTGTACCGAGGACGATTGCATACCGGTTATTGAACGGGTATCAGGAATGAAATTTCAGGCAGATTTTTTTGCCGGATATTCACCGGAAAGGATCAATCCCGGTGACAAGGTCAATACGGTTCTGACGATTAAAAAGATTACCAGCGGCTCCACGCCCGCTGCAGCTGATCTGATCGACCGGTTGTATAACTCCATTCTGAAAAACGGAACCCATAAAGCTCCTTCCATTAAAGTTGCAGAAGCTGCAAAAGTAATTGAGAATTCACAGCGCGATATCAATATCGCCTTTATGAATGAATTAGCTAAAATATGCAGCTATTTTGAGATCGATACGACCGATGTACTTGAAGCGGCAGGCACCAAATGGAACTTTCTCAAATTCAAGCCCGGACTTGTTGGAGGCCATTGCATTGGCATTGATCCATACTATATCGCAGAAAAAGCGGAGGAGGCCGGCTACCATCCTGAAATCATTCTTGCAGGCAGGCGGATGAATGATGGTATGGGAGCCTGGATTGCCCGTCGTATCGTAAAAATGATGATCGGAAAAGAGATTCTTGTTAAAGGAAGTAGGGTCCTGGTTTTGGGCATCACTTTTAAGGAGAATTGTCCCGATATCAGAAATTCAAAGGTAATTGATCTTATCAGGGAATTGCGCAGTTTCGGCTGTTCGGTTGATGTTTATGATCCCTGGGCAGATGCGGACGAGGTTCGCCATGAATACGGATTGAACCTGATCGACCTGTCCCTGCCCATTCAGGTAACAGATGCGTATCAGGCTTTGGTACTTGCGGTCGCTCACGATGAATTTAAAACGGTTGACCTGTCCGTCAAACCTGAAAAACTGATTATCTATGATATCAAGGCCCTGCTGCCGCGGAACTCTGTTGACGGCAGGCTGTAACCGAAAAATCATCAGCAATATTATATCTATATTGTAAATTAATAATTTATGAAAGCAAAAGCACGCTCCATGGTCACGCTGATGTTGCTGACATGGGTATATACATCCGGACAGGTAATTAACAGGGCTCAAAACATTCAGCCTTTGGTTGAAGGCGACAATCTAAAGTACGGGACCGACATTATCGTTCATGATGATGCAACCCAGGATCAGCGGAATGCACAAATCGGTGTTGCTCCGAACGGTTGGCTGTTTGCCTGCTATTCATTGGGAACCGGCGGTTTTCAGATAGCGAAATCAATAGATCACGGATTGACCTGGTCCGTATCTTCCGTAACCCAGCCCGGGACAATTTGTGAATCCCTGGGTTTGAGTGTTTGCGGTAATGATGAAAGCGATATCAGGTTATTTATTGCCACCAGTTCCGTTATTATTCCCGGCAGGGCTTCTGTTTCAATTATGGTTTATACTTTCGATGCATCCATGATCCAGCTTGGGGAGTCGCAACTGCATTCGATGAACGACGCAGCCTATCATGATGTCGCGATCGCCTCTGATTTTCCATTCCCTTCCTCGGGTGCATCACCATACAGTATCGGGGTTGTTTTCACGACCGACTCATCACCCGCAGATACCGCCATTTTTATGGTTTCAGGTGACGGAGGTACGACTTTTTCAACCCGCAAGGTACTGGGGATTTCATGGGGGAAGTACGGACAGGTTGCCCTGGCACCTGGCCGGTCACTTGATTACCCTAATGGAATCTATTTTGCAGCAATCGAAGAACCGACTACCGGTTTACTGGGGAAAATCTGGGAAACCCATAATCAAGCTTCTTTTAACAGCGACTTTACATTCATGGTCAGCATGGATGATGCGGCGGGATTATCGAATCTATGTAAAAATCCCTCCATCGCCTGCCAACATAATAACATTTCGAATGGTATCAAAGGCCTTTCCGTTGCAATCCTGTTCGAACGTTTTGTGAATGCGGGCAACTACAATATTGCAGGGACATCGAACAAATCACCGTTGGGGGGTGGTTTTTGGACAAGGCTTGATGTTACCGGTAATACCAAATATAACCTGCAACCCGATATTTCTTTTGATCCCCAAAGCAATAAATTTCTGGCAACTTACTTTGATTCCACGTCACAACAACTGAATTATGTCAATAAGTCTCAGGAGCTCACCGATCCATCATCCTGGGAAATCATCAAAACGGGCTATAATGACCAGAACAATCTGACGGCTCCCTGTCCAAGGGTTTTAATGAATCCCGTCAAACAAAAAGCCTTCCACATCTGGAACGGGGTCCGGCCCGGAGGAAATGGCATGGCGGTGTTTGAACCCGAATATTCACCTACCGGGATTCCCGGAAACCCTGATAACTCCTCAGAATTTGTTAGAAGGGTTTTCCCTGATCCAGCCCGTGATATAATTTATTTTGAATTGGCAGATGCCGGTGACGCCGGAATCAGGATATCGATCCTTGATGCCGCTGGAAAACAGGTTTATGATCGTGTATCAGGCCATGAAAAGGGGACCCGGATCATTTCTGTATTACTGACATCCCTGCCCGGGGGCATATACCAGTATGTGATCAGGCAGAAGGACCAGATCGGTCAGGGCTCCTTCATAATTTTAAAGTAGCCGCACTTTCTGTAAGAAAATTTTTTCATCCCGGGGGTAAAGTTGATTTTTTCAGGTCTTTAATGAAAGATCAACTTTTGGTAATCTCGAGGCCTGTATATGAAAGATTCCAGTCAACAAACCTTGCCTGTGGGTTGGGTGGATCCTGAATAAGCTTTGATTTGATGATTCCCGCCGCTTTGGGATCCTTTGCAAAGATCATCAGATAACCACCGCCTCCGGCACCCAATAATTTACAGGCAGCGGTGTAATCTTTAATCCGGTCAATGATATTGTTGATGGCAGGCGGGTTGGTCCCTGAATCGAGCATCTGGTTAAGTTTCCAGGAGCGGGCAATGGCTGAATTCAGTCCCTGCCAGTGATGGCGTTGCAAAGAATTGTAGGTGATGCGGGCATGATGTTTCATCTCGTTCAGAATTTCAAGGTGACGGGATGAGTTGAGGAACATACCCCGAACAATATCTTTTAAAATATGCTTGGCGATCCTCGTGATTCCGGTATAATAGATCAATATCTGATCGTGGAAACAGATTTCAGTGAATAAATGGTCAGGGGCCCAGCAGAGGGAAGGTCGTTGCCTGAGCCCAGGAGTACTTTCAATGAGTTTAACCCCTTCATAAATACCTCCGATCTGATCCTGCCATCCCCCGCCGGTTGTGAGTAATTGTTCTAGCAGGAGCGTTCTGGACGACACCTCTCCTAGATCCCAATCCAGAGAACAACAATCAGAAAGTCCCTTTAAAAGGGTTGATGCAAGGATTGAGCTGGTTCCCAGACCCGACCCTTTCGGCACTGCAACCATCAGCGAAATGTCAAGTCCGCCACCGACACTCTGTAACTGTTTACGAAGTGTTTTGTATTGATGTCCCGAATAGTCAGGATAAAACCCGGTCAGCATCAATGCTGCTTTAGGTACGGAAAACGCGGACCCGACCACTGCCATGTTCTGCAGGTCCTGGTATTCGCGGATCACCTCGCTTACTCCGAGATCGATGGAATGAATAATTATTTCAGGATTCTTTGTCCGGCGGATATAAACCTGGATGGGAGGCTGGCCGTTAAGCTCGACAGCCATGTTTACCACGGCGCCTCCGTAAAGTATGCAGTAGGGAGGCGTATCGGTCCATCCACCGGCCAGATCAAGTCTCAGTGGACTCCTGACCCAAAGAATCTGATCCCATTTCAGTGAAATGACCGGATTTTCCTTGACTTTTGCAATATCAGTCAACATCCCATCCCGCATTAATCTGAATGCATCATCTTCAAACCTAAGAGAATCGGCCTCCGACTTTTTCCTGGTATAAGCGGAACGGAACATCAGATCATGTATCCGGGTCATGAGGTCGGTGGTAGCATCCGGAACTTCCGGGAGATCAAGGCCTGTAAGGTGAAACATTTCGGCAAGTTTTTTCAGGTCAAGCTGATAAAAGATGCTGTGCCGGTGATTACGCGCCACGGCCTGCAGGGAATGTTTTACATTGGCACTTCGCTGCCGGATAAGTCGGGACAGGTTCACACCCGATATCAGTTCCCGTGCCGATAGAAATCTTTTAGGAACAGGCAAGGCCTCGGTATTTATCAGTAAATCCTGATTAAACACCTGTTCATTGCGGGAACGTCTTGTTGTGACAGGATCTTCGTTGCCGGTTTTTTTCATTTTCAATTGCGGCGGTGGATCAGCACGACTTCGCCTGATCCAATAATTCAACAGATCGGAAGAAAGATCTTTTGCAGCATAAACCGGGTAACGGGGTAAGGTATAGGGATCAAAATCAATCCCTTCGTGACTTTTGAAAGAATCCTCAAATTGATAAATGCGGAGAACCCAGTCGTTCGACTCAACCGGGACAAAGTCAATACACAGTCCTGGCGGCAACTCAATTTCCCAGGAATTTTCGGGTACCCCTGTCAGAATATGGTGATCATGCAACGTCCAGCCCGCGGGAATATGAGAATTTTCTATCCAAATGGAGGTGTTGGTTTCGAGGAAAGAAACACCGGTGATTGAATTCTGGACAAAGATCTCGGGGGCGGGTTTAATTTTTTTATGCCAAATTTCACGCTGATCAATCACCCTGTTTTGCATTGCCGCTGTTGACCTGAGGAGATCGGCATTTGATCCGAAATGATAAAATTCACCCTTATCCAATGGGAGGATCCGGCAAGTAAGATTTGGCGTACGGCGGCCGTGTTCTTTTCCTGAGCCGGTTCCGAGTATTTTTCCAAAATCTGTATACAAATCATAATACTCCGGTACTGTATTTCTGAATGCGTGCTTCCCTGCATTCCATCCGGCCTTTTCAAAAAGCAGTTCCAGTGCACGGTCTGAAAGAAGCCAAATGCCTGCATCGAGCAGGTACAGATAGTCCCCGGCAAGTTCTTGCAGTGTCCGGAGGTCGGGTTTCTGAAGCATATGGTCGAGCTGTGTCGGGTCATGCCTGGGACAGATAAAAACCCCATGCCGGCCGGCCACTTCGGGTTGAGCCCAGATTCCAACGCAAACGACATCTGCCTCGGGAATATTCGCTGAAAAGGTTTCTGCCCAGACAAGCGCATCTCCGCTTGCAATAAGCGTGTTAAGTCCTTCGGGGGCCGATTCCAGAATTTTCTTAAGCAACGGGAGCTGAACATTAAGAAGGGTTTGATCGATGTGCTGACCCCTCCCCCATTTAAACACCGGAAAGGGAATAAAACTCTTGCCAACCGGCGCGTAAGAAGGCAACCTGCGACTTTGACCGTCAGCATGAACAATGATCCTTCTCCCGGCAGGATCCATTCCGTGTTGCCATAATATGTTGACCGTTCCGCCCCCGGAACCCGATTTTTGTCCGGGAGGATCAGAATAAACGGCGGTTATTTCAGGAAAGCTAAACTTATGTTTTCGGATGTAATCGGCATAGTGAGGCGGCACTGAAAGTAGTATTTCCATAGCGGATTTTTTTCAAAGATATACCGAATCTGAACAGGTTCGAAAACAAAGAAATACTGTTCATCTCGGGATAACTGCATTGTAAAAGTCAAATTATTGTCAATAAGATGTAGTTTACAAAGATAAAAATTACATTTCCGACTGGTGATTTTATAAAATCGGAATCATATTTTAGTAATTTTCGAAAAAATCTTTTATGAGAAAAAAACGTTTCTGTCTGACCCTTGATTTAAAGGATGACCCTGATCTGATAAAAGAATATCTTTATTGGCACAAGTCCGAGAATATCTGGCCTGAAATCCCTGAAGGCATCAGGGCTGTCGGGATTGAAACAATGGAGATTTACCGGATGGGCAACCATTTGTTCATGTTGCTGGAAGGAGGTCCGGATTTTGATTTTGAGCGGGATATGGCACTGCTTGCGTCACTGCCGCGTCAAATGGAGTGGGAATCGTTTACATCACGTTTTCAGGTTTCTGTCCCGGGATCTACATCATCGGAAAAATGGAAGTTGATGGAGCCTGTTTTTAGCTTGTAATTCCGGCTTTCGATCGCAGAGGCAAGATTTTCCTTCCGTACCCGGCTATTTTCGCAAAAAAGACCACATAGACAAAACAGGCAAGGGGCACAAAAAAACCCCACTGAATGGCAGTTTGGTCGGCAATGTAACCCATGAAGATGGGACTTAAAGCTCCCCCGACGATCGCCATAACCAGAAAAGAAGAACCTATTTTTGTTAAAGGGCCCAATTCTTTGAGACCCAGGACAAAGATCGTCGGGAACATGATCGACATAAAGAAATAGGTAACGAAAAGCGCCGTCACTGAAAGCCAGCCAAGTCCGGAAATGACAAGAACCATTAAAAGGACGCACAAGGATGCGAAAACCGATAACAATTTATCGGGAAGAAAGCGACGCATCAAAAAACTACCCGACAACCGGCCGGCCCAGAAGAGTCCCATTCCTCCGAATGAGAGCAACAGGGCAGCCTGTTTATTGGTGATTCCCTGGATGGTTTCCGTTGTAAAGTTTATAAAAAAACTATTGATCCCAGTCTGCGCAGCTACATAAAGGAACTGTGCAACGACTGCAAGGAGAAAGATTCTGTGTTTAAGTAAGTCCTTGTACCTTCCTTTTACAGGGATATCCATTGAGATTTTCTCTCTTAGATTGGTTGATCCGGCAACGGTCGCTGATTCTTCTCTTTCCGGTTGACGACAGGAGAGCTCCGGGGGGGAATGTTCCTGTATTTCAGGCAGTCTGGTCTTGTAAAACAGCAATGCCACCATCAGCACTACAAATCCGACTCCGATATAGGGCCATGAGATTGAGGAAAATGGATTTTCTCCACTTGACTGGAGTCCGAAAATAATCATTCCACCGGTGAGCGGGCCGAAGATCCAGCCCAACCCATTGAAGGATTGCGAAAAATTAAGCCGTCGTTCAGCGCTTTCAGGAGGTCCCAGCACCGACACATAAGGATTTGCCGCGGTTTCAAGGAACGCGAGGCCGAAGGCAATAATCAACAAAGCCGTAAGAAATGGAGGAAATGTTTGAATCGCAGCAGCAGGGTAAAAGCAGAAAGCACCAAAAGCGTACAGCAGCAGTCCGGTTATAATACCCCGCTTATATCCGAATCGATTCATGAACCAACCTGCGGGCAATGCAGCGAGGAAATAACCACCATACACCGAGAATTGCACCAATCCCGATTCGGCCCTTGACATATGAAGCAGTTCCTGAAAGTGTTTGTTCAGTACATCGAGCAATCCGTGTGCAAATCCCCAAAGAAAAAAGAGTGAAGTCAATAAAATAAAGGGAATCAGGTAACTTTTCCCAGTTTCACTTCGCAGCATTGAATTTTTTGTCATGAATCATGATTTTTGCGAAAATACGGTTTTTCATCTTGAAAATGACCGGCAGAAAATAGGAGTTGTGAAATGGAATATTTTCATTCAGATTTGGTGAATTTAGGAAACTCGTCTAATTTTACACGACCAAAATAACTGATTTGAATTTGGAAAAACATACGCCGACGGCTGTATAACTTTTATTAAACCGATAAAATAAAATCTGAAAAAATGAAAAATCAAAAGAATTTTGTGGCGGTTGTCCTTTGCATCCTGGTCACCGTAATGATGGTGGGAATGGTTCCTTCGCTTGCTGCCCAGGATAAGGGTTCTTTTAAGGATTCCCGTGACAATCGTGTTTACCAATGGATCAAGATCGGAAAGAAGGTTTGGATGGCTGAAAACCTTAAATACCTCTCCTCTTCCGGAAGCTGGCTTTATAATAATGAATCAGGCAATGAAGCCATTTACGGAAGGTTGTACACCCACGCTGCCGCCATGACTTCCTGTCCGAAAGGTTGGAGGTTGCCTGCTGATATCGACTTTGATGCAATGATCCGGAGCCTGGGGGGAAATGAAGCAGCCGGCGGAAAACTACAGGCTGTCGACTCCATCTATTGGGCGGCGAATACCAATTTGCCTGAAAATGCAAAGACCCTTTCATCATTATTAGCCGGCATCAGGCATGCCGACAGTACATTCACAGGAGTTGGGATTTGGGGGGGATTATGGTCTGCTACACTCTCGGGTGATGCGGCAAACAATTATCTGTTTGTACGTGGAGATAAGAGTATCGGGAAAAGTTCAAATGATATCCAGTCTGCTTTCAGCGTTCGCTGTGTGAAGAAATAAGAATGGATCAGGAAAAAGACCGTACCGACGATGCCCGACTGAATTTTTTACGGCTTCAGGAGGTCGTCGAATCAGAGATTCCAAAAGCCATCCGTATTCACGATCCCCGTGAAGCAAAAAGCCTGCTGATTCAGGTCCAGAATCAATTCAGGGGGCTGAAATTGTACCGGGACGACAGGGAAAATCTTTATGCCAGACTTCAGGAGGCATTTGCAATTGTAAATAAACGGATCGAGGAAGAAAAGCTTTCCTTCGAAAGACTGGTACTTGAAAATTATAATACCATACTTCCAGCTGTGGAGGAGGCGTTGAGTCGATCACGGGAGACGGATGACTTCAGGCAATTATGGGATTCCTTGCTCGACCTGCAATCTCAGATAAAAAGTGCAAAATTATTTCACGAACAGCGCGATGAACTGTTCCGAAAGCTACAGGAGGCATTTGAGACGCTGAAGACACGCCGCAACCAGGAACGCAATGCTTTCGAACTCGAAGCACAACAAAATTACCAACGGTTGAAGCTCATGGTTGATGACGGTCTCAACCAGGCTGAAACCACGCATGAATATAAGGAAACGCGGGAATACCTAAAGAAGATCCAGAATGAATTCAAAGGAATTCGAATGATTCACGAACAACGTGAAGAGCTTTACAGCCGTTTGCAAACAGCGTTTGATATCCTCAGCAAGCGCCTTGATGAATTTTTCAGGACCAAGAAAAAGAACTGGGAAATCAAGATGAACTACAGATTGTCGCAATACGCTGCAGAGATTTTTGAAATACAGGAAAAACTAAGCCACGACCGTTCCTCTTTACAGGATCTGCTGGATCAGCAGGACATAATCAGGGATTCCGGAAAAGAGAGCACAGCAATGACCGGAATCGAAGCCCGAATCGTATCAACACGAAAAAGTATTTCCCGTCGATCGGAAGAAATTGCGCGACTCGAGACTGAACAAAACCTCCTCAGGGAGAAGTTGAATAGCGGATCAGAAGGATTCTGATTTTTCTTGTATAACTTAAAAAGATTTTATAATTTTGCACACCCAAATTAATAAGGCCCGTTCGTCTAGGGGTTAGGACGTCAGGTTTTCATCCTGGTAACAGCGGTTCGATTCCGCTACGGGCTACAAAATAAGACGCAAACGGCTGATAATCAAAAAATTGTCAGCCGTTTTTATTTTAGGTGTAATAATGGTGAAACATTTTAATAACAATTTGATTATCAATAATATAAAAAATATAAGAAATCAGTAATCCAGAAATATTATTCATAATCAATGTATTATCAGCAATCAAAAAGTCCCCACTCCATGACGGAATAAGGACTTTTTGTTTTCAAGTAAAACCAGTTAGCTACTTATCCTGTCATCACTTCCAGATTGTCCTTCAATTGCCCCCCTCATGTGATCCTGATGTTGTAAACATCGCTTTTATTCCGCCTGATGTTCTTAATATGGAAACCGTTGTCCTCCGGAATATCCTCATAAAGGTCGAACGATTCGCAGGTCTTTGGCAGCTTTTCGAACACCAATGTAAACCTGGCCGTTGTTCCGGCTTCCAGAAACATCCATACCGGTGCAACGGTAATACCGAAGGCATGGAGCAATTTGCTTCGGTTTCCTGAGCTGTGGTCAATAAGAACAGTGGTTTCCCATATCCGGATACGCATCTCAATTTCCGTGACGCAGGAACATTGGACCACCACCATTCCCTGTTGTTCAACCTGCTCTAATACTTCATCTTTCAGCCTTTGATTGATCTGGATTGCAGGTTCTATTACTAGAGCAACAACTTGTTGATCAGCGTCTTTGTTGTTTTGCGGGTTCATTTTTACATGTTACTAATGTATGCAAAATCAATGAATTTCCGGATGTTTAAAGTGCGTCTGGGTGCACCTAATCCTTAATACACCGTATGGGCATGCCGTTCGCCTTGTTGGTAGTACCTGTATAACTATTACCACTGAAGAAATGCAGGTTTTGACCATCCGTCGCATTACTCTGGGTACTTCCCCAATAGCTTCCATAAGTTCCCCTCCCGCTCAACGAACCACTGCTGTTAAGGTCACCGGCTGCATGTAAAACCAAGACCGAGTTCCATGGATCATTCCAGTTCCCCCATCCACCGGCATTATCTACGTTGTACCATTCGGTATTGGTCGGTACCCGCCAGGTTGTTCCAAACTCAACATTACAGGGATCATTTACCAACTGCCAATCGGAATTTTCATTAATACTTGAAATCGTCCAGGATGGTACCAATGTCGATCCATCATGCTTATAACACTGTTTACGGTTAAATTGAGCATACCATCCGGCTGAAGCTTCGGTGGCATCATTTACGGCAGTTGCCTGCTGACTGGCCCCAAGATTTCTTGTAATCCAGCATTTTGAAGTCTCACCCGGAACATTGGTAACGGTACCATAGGTGACTGTCTTGGTAACCGGTGCCACATTACCGGCAACATGGTAAATCGTGATGGATGCCCCGCAAACAAATCCAGCAGATGTCGTAAAGGAAACCTGGCTCCCGTATGCGGTCCCAACACTATTGGTAGCATAAGCACGAATGTAATAAGGAGTATTCGGCGTTAGCCCATTAAGTGTACTGATAAATGTGCCTGTGCCACTTCCATCCGAGGTATGGTTATCCGAAATTGTCGGATTTTGTATAGTGCTCCAACAAACACCCCTCGCAGTTACCGTCGCACCTCCATCCGAGGTTACATTACCTCCGGATGTGGCTGATGTTTGCGTAATACGGGTCGGTTCAGTCGTGTTCACTGTGGGTAGATTACCCGAGGTTCCTGAGTCTTTGATGCAGCGTATGGGCATGCCGTTCGCCTTGTTGGTAGTACCTGTATAACTATTCCCACTGAAGAAATGCAGGTTTTGACCGTCCGTTGCATTACTCTGGGTACTCCCCCAATAGCTTCCATAAGTTCCCCTCCCGTTCAAAGAACCACTGCTGTTAAGGTCACCGGCTGCATGTAAAACCAAGACCGAGTTCCATGGATCATTCCAGTTCCCCCATCCACCGTCATTATCTACGTTGTACCATTCGGTATTGGTCGGTACCCGCCAGGTTGTTCCAAACTCAACATTACAGGGATCATTGACCAACTGCCAATCGGAATTTTCATTAATACTTGAAATCGTCCAGGATGGTACCAATGTCGATCCATCATGCTTATAACACTGTTTACGGTTAAATTGAGCATACCATCCGGCTGAAGCTTCGGTGGCATCATTTACGGCAGTTGCCTGCTGACTGGCCCCAAGATTTCTTGTAATCCAGCATTTTGAAGTCTCACCCGGAACATTGGTAACGGTACCATAGGTGACTGTCTTGGTAACCGGTGCCACATTACCGGCAACATGGTAAATCGTGATGGATGCCCCGCAAACAAATCCAGCAGATGTCGTAAAGGAAACCTGGCTCCCGTATGCGGTCCCAACACTATTGGTAGCATAAGCACGAATGTAATAAGGAGTATTCGGCGTTAGCCCATTAAGTGTACTGATAAATGTGCCTGTGCCACTTCCATCCGAGGTATGGTTATCCGAAATTGTCGGATTTTGTATAGTGCTCCAACAAACACCCCTCGCAGTTACCGTTGCACCTCCATCCGAGGTCACATTACCTCCGGATGTGGCTGATGTTTGCGTAATGTTTGCTGCTGGTAAAGTACTGACACTTGGTGTACTGTTGCAAATTAAAGTACTTTGTGAAATAGATGCTGGGGGCGAATTTCCACAAGCATTATATGCCCATACATATCTTGTATAGGCATTATTACAGGTTAGTCCTGTTTCGGTCCTGGTGGTTAAGGTTCCCAAATCTGTTGCCGTAGCATAGTTATTTGTTATATTCCACCTATATCCGATAGCACCAGCGACAGCATACCAATTCCAGATGATCTGGTTAGATGACGCCACGTGATTACCTTCAACTGGAATAGCCGGTGCCAGGCAGGATGGATTGAAAATATGCCACGCACCATTAATAAAAATGGCTAAGGCCCCTGTTGCTTCATTATAACAATCAGTACAATATACCATCAAACCATCTGCGGGATTTGAAATGGCATTCAGCTGACTGTGAGTCATCCTGGGAGGCAGAAAACCTTTATTTGTAAATTTAACATCTAAGCCTGCTGATGGATCAGGCTGGCTGCCATCATTATTGATACCGACTTGAGCAACTAAATTTTCGCCGAAAAGCAGCATAAAAGCCACTAAAATCAAAGAAAATGCCTGTTTTTTCATATTTCGCCGGTTTTGATGATTTTCAATATAACAATGAACAGATTGACAGTAAAAACTCTTTATATGCCTGAATTTCAATTTACGCGATGTAAATGAGTCAGGTTATTATCATAATAAATAGCCTCAAATTATCAGGCTATTAAATGTAAAAGTAAAAAATTAATAAACTTCTCACCTTTATAACAAATCACCCTAATTTATATCCATTCAAAATAAAACAACACCTTTAATCGACAACCATCACAGAAACACCATGAAAGCGCAGAAAGATACTATCACAAATTGGTAATTCTCTTACAACCTATGAAACGGGGCTATTTAAATCGCAAACGTCATGATTTTGGAAATAAGCGAAGAGAATGGGTTGGATTGCATAGAGCTAAATAAGAAGTCAGGGGTTGATCCATTCTATGACTTGGTTAACAATGCGCACAGGAAGATTGGAAGAAATCAACTAATACAGAGAATGAGGGATGAGAGGAACCTGATTTTGCACATATTCCCTGATCTTGAGTTTAGATCCCTTTTTCAGATTTAATCTGCATGTTCTTTTCATCTTACTTTTATCAGATGTTAATTAAAATTGCTTGTTGGTCATCTAATTAACAATCAGATATTTGAATATAAAAAAAGGGTGACTCTGCTTTTGAGCCTCCCTTTTTGTGTGACAGGATGAAATCCCGGAGCTTCCTTCAATGCTATAAATGAAAATCCCCCGCAGCTTCAGGTTGATAGATAATATCTTCGATTTTGATCTTTGTCAAACCACCGGGCACAACCCACTCAATTTCATCCCCGATCCGGTACCCGATCAATGCCGTTGCAATAGGCGAAAAGATGGAAATTTTGTTTTCTTTAAAATTTGCCTGATCCGGGTAAACAACCTGAAACTGTACCCGCTTCTCTGTACCTGAAAAGCTGATCCTGACTACGGAATTCATGGTAACCACATCGGGAGGAATATCACCTGGTTCCATGATTGACGCTGATTCCAGTTCATTCAATAAACTTTCAGCCTCGCTTCCGGCAATCGATCTTAATTTTTGTGCATCCTCAATACGTTTTTTGATTCTTAGATAATCCAGTCGGTTTAAAATAATTTTTTTCATGATAAAGTTTAAATTATTGATTATTTTACAAATATGCAGATTTTTTCGCACATTTCCAAAGTTGCCCGGACACAATGAGAAGGGGTAAGCGTCTTCAGGAAAGTCGGAAATTTTCGTACCTTCGTGATTGATATATCTGGTCGGATACGGTTTTACTTTCCGGATGACAAGATATTGTTACCGTAAGAAACCATCTTAAGATTTAAAGAATATAAACCATGCCCAACCATTCCAGCGACGCGAAGACCCTTGTGCAATCGATCATCGACAAGGCAAGTATGAAACAGGAAGTGTATCAGAAAACTCAGGAAGTTTTCACCCAGTTTAAAACGATCACAGAGCAGTTCGTGAATGCCCATAAAAAGACTTTCAAAAAAGCCTCACACCCCCTGTTGTTCGAATATAGTGACCGCGGAACATTTGAATTTCAGCTTAAATTCGGGTCAGATATTCTGATTTTTTTTATGCATTCCAATGTGTTTGAGATCCCGCGTGATTACCTGGTGATGAAGAGCAGTTATATTCAGGACAATAAAGCCCGATCATATTGTGGTATTATACATATTTTCAATTTTCTTTCCGACTCCTTTAAATTCAACCGCACCAATGATATGGGTTATTGTATCGGACGGATCTTTGTGAATTTTGAAAAGCACTATTTCATAGAGGGGAAAAAAGAACTTGGATTATTATTCAACAACTTCACCCTGAATGTCCTGGATAAAAAGGCCCTGACATCAATTCTTTACTCTGCAGTCCAATATACGCTCCATTTTGATCTGTTGACTCCTCCTTACGACAATATTAAAGAGGTGACCGTTTCGGAGATGCAGACTGCCCTCGATGCTATGAAAATTAGTACCGGTAAACGTCTGGGATTCCGGTTTCAGGCTGATGAGTTGTAGGGATCTTCTTTAGAGGCGTTTTTTCGACAACCGGGAATATAACAGTTTCTCAAATCAGGGTTGTCATCTGAATGGGTTTTTACGACTGTTCCCCGATCGTATGGCTGAGTAAATCACTGATGGATGCATAGGTGTTCGTCAGTATACACGACATTGAATCCACAGGTACCCATTTGACCAAAAAAATTCCTTCGCTTACCTGTGGTTTAAGTGTCTCGCGCGTTGACGCCAACATTTCAAACCAGAAGGTTCTTTTCAGGATCTCTTTATTCTTTTCGCGATAAATATGCCATGTAGATGAAATTTCCCTGATTGCTGAAACTTTTTTCAGTCCTGTCTCTTCGCGTACTTCCCGGATTGCCGCCATGTTGGCTGCCATAAGCAGATCAACTCCGGGGTTCAGGGATGTAAGCTCCTTCTTGTCGATTTTTCCCTTGGGCAGATCCCACCGGCCTAATCGATGAATAAAAAGGATTTCGCCACTCTCATTTTTAACCAATCCGCCTGCGGCAGGCACCAGGGTGAAGAGGTTCAGAAAAGCATTGAGCCCTCGAGAATCCGGGTCAACCCCTTGCAAAACCATGCGGGAAAACAGATCGGTGGCAGTTTCATGAATCGGGTCGTTTTCAGAACACTGATCCAATATAAAAAAGTTATTAAACACTTCATGGTCCCTGAAACGAATCCAATCCTCCTTCAATTGTTCTTCAGATTGAAATGGAACAATCATAGTGTCGTTTGAAGGATGTTCAGGCGGGTTGGCGATAAACCGTACCGACCGGTTCCGGAAGAAAATTTTCATTGATGTGAAATTTGGTCGGTAAAGTTACGTCTTTCCGGGTTTCAGATCAGATCTTGTGTTCGATACAGCCTCACCGCTGCGAGCCGGTAGAACGATAAATATCCTATAAAGAGGTTCATGGATAAAGATCCCATGATGATTGGAAAAAGTGTACCTTTGTAGCCAAATTTGATAACTATACCATAATGATCTATAACAAAGATATTGCTTTCAGAACTGCAGAACTTTTGCTGAAGATCAAGGCTGTTAAATTAAGTCCGAATGATCTTTTCACCTGGGCATCAGGAATCAAATCACCCATCTATTGTGATAATCGGATCACCCTCTCCTACCCAGAGATCCGTACTTTTATCAGGCAGAATTTCGTTAAATCGATTCAGGAAAGCAGTTTTGAGCCCGAAGCAATAGCCGGTGTAGCAACCGGGGGCATTGCACAGGGAGCGCTCATTGCACAGGAATTGGGGCTTCCTTTTGCTTATGTAAGATCAGGAAAGAAAGATCATGGTCTGACCAATCAGATCGAAGGGGAACTTCGCAACGGACAGCGTGTCGTGGTGGTCGAAGACCTCATATCTACGGGAAGCTCGAGTCTGGGAACAGTTGAAGCGTTACGGGGCATAGGGTGCAATGTAAAAGGAATGGTAGCCATCTTTACTTACAACCTTCCAAAGGCTGAAAAATCATTTAAAGAAGCCGACTGTGATCTGATTACGCTTACCGATTATGAGCACTTGATTCAACGGGCTGCTGAAATTGGGTATATCAAAGAAGCGGATATTAAGTTGCTTCAGGATTTCAAGCAATCACTGAGCTAATGTGAAACCTGTACCAAAAAAAGGAGGATGTCCCGGTAATCTGAGACATCCTCCTTTTTATTTAGGAATGGTTCCTTAAAGTTTTATGAATTTACCGGATGCCGAACCAATTTTAACAAAGTAGGTACCCGATGGCAGATTTGAAACATTCAGTGTACCGGTGAATGTTCCCTTTGGTTGAATCCCGAAATTCTGCTGCATGACCGTTCGTCCCATCAGGTCAATAACCATCACGGTTGTCATGGAAGGCTCCGTAGTGACACAGGATATATTCATTTGATCTTTGACCGGATTTGGAGTTACCGAAATCTTTCCGGATAATGGCAAAGATTCGGCAACCGGTGAATCGATGCCAACCGGAGTCAGGAACGTTGTATCCATCCAGATTCCACGACCGTAAGAAGCCAAATAGATAGCCCCATAGTTAATGATATGATAATCCCGCATTGCTTGTTGTTTGATCTCTGTTATTGCCACATCACCTATATTCTCCATTTCAGTTCCCCATTGCGGCGCTCCGGATGTAAGCCCCGTAGTGCTGTAAAGACCCACATCGGTACCAACGATTGCGTTGTTTCCATGCATTTCGATAAGTCCGCTGTAAACCGGAGCCTTGGGAAGGTTCGATTGAACTGAAGTAAAGGCAGGTTCCGCAGCGCTACCATTGGAAGTGAAATAAACATAATCCTGATTACCATAATTTCCGAGTGTAAACAACACTTCGTTTGAATTTTTAGGATTGATGGAGATGGAGGTTACCGTACGACCTGCCATGGGTGTGTTGGCGAAAACATTTTTTACCAGCACACATTGCGGACTGAATTCATTGGCCGTAACCGAATCAGTGGCATTGATAAGGCCGGTAAGGCGGATAACCCGGCCCTTTATGGTCCCTGCCCACAATGTATTCAGGTCGGCTGAGACCGCAATGGTATTGATCAGGTCAACTTTTGAGGCAGTATCACTGAGAACATAGAAATACTCCGGATCCTTATAGAATTTGAGCATATCTTTGGTCATATAGATGCCTCTGCCATAACTTGTGGCCACCTTATTTCCATAATAGAAAAACCTGCAGGCAACAGGATCCTGAACCATCAGGCTATCGCCTTTGTTAATGGGGGCAGTAGTATAATAGGGAAACTTAACCCCGTTGCTGCTTTCAACCTGAACCAGTGTATCAGCGGGTATAGTTTTGCTTCTGGCATAAAGTTTAACACTGTCCGTGGATTGGGTAAATGTGAAACTTTCCCAGAGCTGCATGGGTATATGGTTTGCGTCCACGGCAATTACGCCATTCATGATATTGTTATCATAGGTAAGGTCTCTGTAATCGCGGCGCAGCATTGGAGTAGCCGCACCCTGAATGGTGAAAACGCCAATATTATAATCAATATTTGACCATACACAGGGACCTCCGTAGGAACTCGAGATCAGACCATCAGTCCACACAGGGAATCCATCAGAAGGACCATTGGTGTAAGTAGGATAAAAATAACCCATAGCCAGTGAACCAATGTTCTGCCCGCCGCCCATCACGAAACTCTGCTTGGTCGACACTGCGATTGCGTTGAACTGACCGGAACCAAGGTTCTTGTTACTGGTTTGGAATTGAAATCCATCCACGGTAATGGTTCCAACCGAAACTCCGCCATCAGTTGCCAGAACCAGGTTATTTTTATTATTAGGCCGGAACATGTAGGAGTGGTGATTTGCAGGGGCGCTGTTTGGAAACCAGGGAGAGTAATAACCTGAACTGGCTATCTCCCAGTTATAATAACCTGTTGGTTGCACCCGTTCCCCGTACCACATGTTGATGCCTCCGAGTAAAACCTTATAGGGATCATCTGGGAATACTGCCATGGTATTGGCGTAACATCCTTCACCATTAAAGGGTTCAAATGTCGGGTTATTGGGAAAAATGACCGACCAGGTGGTTCCTTTGTCAACCGATGTGTAAATGCTTAAAAGCTTTCCATCGGGTTTTGCAAGACTGGCATACATAACGTTGGCATCGGAGGGTGCAATTGCAAAAGTCATCCAGCCGATTCCTCCCTTTGGTAAGGTAGTAGGTTCCCCGGTTGTGAGATTAACCCATGAACTTATATTCCCTCCGATGGCGAGGTAAGCTGAATCATCAATTGCGGTGATAACGGAGCCATCAGGGCCGACACAAACATCCATCACATACCCTGTTTTTACCTTTGTCCAGTCATTTACATTATCGGTGTAAAACAAACCTTCGCTGGTGGCGGCGAAAAGTCTACCTGAATTTGCATCAAGGGCCAGTTTGGTAATGCCTGCAAAATTTGGATTGTTATGCGTAGAAGGGATGACGGTGAAGGAATTGTTGTTTTCTGATTTATAGATACCTGTTCCGGTCAATGTGATTGTTTTACAGGATGTGATCCCGGTGGCGGCATAAACCGTTCCATTGGAAGCCTGAATAAGAGACGATACTTTTAACACTTCGTTACCTTCAACCGGCATTGGATTCCAGGTCAACCCCAGATTGGTGGATTTCCAGATCCCGCCGGATTCGGAACCAGCCAGAATTGTAAGGCCCGTAGGATCCGTTTTGTCAAAAATCGCACTCCAGATTATCCCGGAATAGTTATCGGGACCTGCATTGAACCAGTTCAGGTTCATTGCATCGGCAGTGGATTTGGTTCTGAGAGATGCAGCCTCCTGACGGGCGCTGTAAAGGTCGGCAGGGTTGACAATACCTGAATTTTGATTGGCGCGGATAGTCGCCCATCGGGTACCGTCGGGTCTTTTTGAATTCAGGTCCCCAGGCTGCCCGGCCATTGACAGTGCAGACAGAAAAATCAGGTTAAGTCCGAAGCATACTGCAAGCAGGCCAAAGTGTAAAAATCTTTTTTTCATATTACTCATTTTAATTTTTACGTATATAGTTCTTGATGAATTATTTCTTAGTGCTTTGTAAATCAAACTGTAAGCCAATCACTTCCGATCCTTCTTTAATCGAACAAATATAAAGGAAAAACTTTATTCTCCAAAAAAAAAATATATGACTTGCCCCTCCTTATCGGTAATACAGGGATACGGAAAGATATTCAGGTCAGATTTTTTCGAGTACAGTTGCCGGAAGCCAACCGACACTTCCGTTGGCAATCCTGATCTCGTACCAATTACCAATATGGTCAAGAAGTATGATCTTGGTCCCTTCGTGGACTACAAAAAGGTCGGTACTTTTCTCATCGGGAGAGCTTTTGACTGTGATGGTCGGTGTGAAAATTATCGCTTCGTTGGTTGATTGTTTCCGGGTGTACCCACTCCAGGAAAACAGGAAGGAAAACAGGGCTAAAATTATCAGGATAATACCCACTCCAAAACCGATCTTTCTCAAGGCAAGAATGCCTGAAGCAAGGTACAGAATCCCGGAGAAAAGGCCAATAATAAAAAGAATCACACCGAATTTCGCCCATCCGTCGATAGAAGCCAATTGAACCACGGCGCGGAACCAGCGTTGATAGAACATTTCGGGAAGGGGTTCAATTTTATCCGAAATTTTTGTGTTGGCCACATTCAGATTGAAGATAATATCCTCATTGGATGGATCCAATCGTTTTGCACGTTCGTACCAGAGAATGGCGGCCGGAAAATCGTTCATTTTAAAATAACTGTTGCCCAGATTGTAATAAAGCTCCGGCGCTTCAAGCCCCCTGTCAGTAACATTCCTGAAATATTGAACAGCTTCCTGATAATTTCCCAGAGAATATGCTTTGTTGCCTTTCTGAATCAACAATTGTTCATCCCCCGCATAAAGGTATCCTGATAAGCACATCATCAGTACGATCCCGATAATTTGTTTCATTGTCATGATCTTTTACCTCAATTCCCGTTCAATGTTTGTGATTATTTGAAGAGCTTCATTATAAATCCGCTCCATATTCACCATTTTTTCGCCGGGCGCAAACCTGGCAAATTCAGTGTTATTTAAAGTTTCGATGAATTGTGTTATGATCTGTTCACTGACATTTTTTTGTTGGAGGGCATCGTGTACCGAGGAGATGCTCAAATCGGACAGCGGGATGGTGAATTTATCGCTCAGATAGCCCCATAAAGCCTGGGAAATTGCCACATAGAAATCGTCCTGGGCCCCTGATTTCCAAAATTCCTCTGCTTTTCTCAAGTGTTTGCGTGCGATCTTGGTGGCCTTAATATTTTTCATCAGGATGGTATCATTACGCCGCGCTGCCAGTTTCCGCCAAAATAGCAGAAATACTATAAATATCACCAGGGGGACAGCAAGAAACAACCAGAACCCCAATGAACCGAAAAACAGTTTACCGGCAGGATTCAAGGCGATGATTCCATCTTTAATATGACGAATATCACTGCCAATATATTTGATCTCCTCCTTGTTGGCACCCGAATAGGTCATCACTGCCTGTGACTCCCCGGTCCCTTTTTCGACATCCAGGGTAAATTCAGGACTGGTTAAAGTGATATATCTTTTTTTGTCGAGATCATAATATGAGAAGTTGATGGGCTTTATGGTGAACTTTCCCGGTTTTCGCGGTATCAGCAGGTACTCAAAAATCTGGTTCCCGGTTATCCCGGAAGCGGTTGTCTGAATATCGCTAGTTACTTTAGGATCATAATTTTCAAAATCGGGTGGAAAAACCACATTCATTTTATCGATCAGCTGAATATTACCTTTTCCGCTGACGGTGCATTTCAGGGTAACGGCTTCGTTGGTTTTCAACCTCGATTTATCGACCTCGGTCCGAAAAGTAAAATTACCGACGGCTCCACTGAAATCGGCAGGTTTTCCTTCCTCGGGCAGGGGGCGGGCATTAATGACCAACGGATTGGATTTCAGGTTCTTTTCAACATTGGCAATTCCCGAGTTAAAAAAGGAATCATTAAAAAAATCGTCGAAAAACGGATCGCCGGTCCGGGTCTTTGTCTGTTTTCGCACCTGAGCCACGCAGGTCAGTTCCATTGGATCAACGATCAGTTTCCCGGTTTTCAACGGATAGAGCGCATACTTTCTGATGTCGGCAACCAGATATTGTTCGCCGTCGATCATCTGGGTGGTGGGCTGCAATTTATCATTGTCCTTGGTCAGGTTCTGCGACCAGAAACCCGGGAAAGCCGGCGCTTTGCTTATATTGATCCCGGAAATCTGAACTTTTGTATAGATCTTATAGGTAATTACCACGCCTTCACCCTGGAGGGGATTTGAATTTGAGGCAAATGCCTTGACAAATACATCATTTCCGCCACTGGTCGAAGTCCCGCTTCCGGATTGACCTTTACTCAGAAGGGTAGGATTCTGGCCGGCCGGAACATTTGGGTTTTTGACAACCTTGATATTCAAGGTGTTTGAAGTATAGTGCTTTCCATCGACATTCACCGAAGCCGGGGCAAGATCAAAGGACCCTTCTTTAATGGCCTGAAGAAGATAGGTAAAGGAGTATGTAATGGTCATCGTGGTGCGCCCGTTGACCGACCTGATCGAGGAGCTGGTACTTGTGTTGGGCCCGCTGAGCATTCCGAATCCCTGCAGATTCGGACCTCTGAAGCCTGAAGCCTCTTTGTTTACCGTGTACATGAGGGTAAAGGTCTCTCCGACAGCAACCGTCTGTTTGGCAGAAGCGGTAAACTGCACATCCTGGCTATACAATGACAGGCAGGATAAGAGAATTGCTATCGTCAATATATATCTCATATCAGAAAAATCAATACTCCCGGGTTAAAATCATGTTGAATGAGAATCATTACCAATCTTTTTCCACGCCTGTGACCTGCACTTTGGCTTTTTGCTTATTTACTTTCTGCATAGTCTTTTTTTCATCATTTTTCAGCGCTTCCAGCATCCGGTCAGCATCTTCCTTACTTATTTTTTTCTGGTCCTGGGGTGGCTTCTGCTGATCCTTGTTGTCATTTTTATCGTTCTGGTCCTGTTTCTGATCCTTTTTTTCGTCTTGCTTGTCTTTATTGTCCTTATTTTGCTGCTGTTGCTGTTGCTGCTTTTTCAGCATCATTTTGGCATATTCGAGATTGTATTTCGTATCCTTGTTCCTGGGATCGTTCAGCAATGAATTTTTAAAGGCCGCGATACTTTTTTCGTACTCCTTGGATTGCAGGAAGGAATTACCCAGATTATGAAACATTTTAGCCTGGGTCTCTTTATCATGTTTCCCGGTCACCATGCTGCTGTAAAGTTTGGCAGATTCTTCAAAGTTATTGTTTTTATATACTGCCGTACCCAGATTAAACTGACCCTTAACAGATCCCTTATTCAATTCGAGGGCTTTACGATAATCTTTTTCAGCCTCTTTGTAGTTTCCCTTTTCAAATTCGGAATTGCCCTTGCGTAACAATTTATTTTCCTTTTGCGAAAAGGATGTCGAAGGCAAAATTAACAACAAGAAAATCAAACAGGTACCCGGTAACGCCCGAATGAATAATCTTCTTAATACCCGTGAAGATAATGCCATCATTTTTCAAAAAGTTTGACCTGTTGCAACCATTTTGTTTTCCGCTCAAAAATAAAGAGATCGAGAATCAGGAAGAAGAGGGCCAGTGCCACGAAATACTGGAACTGGTCTTCATAATCACTATACTGTTTTTCTTCGATCTCTGATTTCTGGATTTTTGCAATATCATCGAAGATCTTCGAAAGTCCTGTCTCAGAAGTTGTAGCCCTCACATACATTCCTTTTCCAACGCTGGCAATTCGTTGCAGGAGGGTTTCATCGAGCCGGGTCATGATGGTGTTCCCTTCCCGGTCTTTTTTATATCCGATCTGGACATTCCCCGAATACTGCGGGATCGGCACACCTTCGGGCAATCCCATTCCGATGGCATACACCATGATCCCTTTTTTAACGGCTGCCTCCGTTTGTTCAAGCACGCTTCCTTCGTGGTCTTCACCATCGGTAATGATCACAATGGCTTTATTATGTTTAGATTCGCCAAAGCTTCCGGTCGCCAGTTCTATGGCTTCGGCGATTGCAGTCCCCTGGGTCGGCACAACGGATGTGTTGATGGTGGTGATGAACATCTTGGCGGCTGCGTAATCTGTTGTTATGGGCAATTGGGTATAGGCTTTCCCGGCAAAAACGATGATTCCGATGCGATCGCCTTCCAGGTTATCGATCAATCTGATGATGGATTGTTTGGCACGTTCCAGCCGGTCGGGTTTGATATCCTGAGCCATCATGGAATTGGAAACATCGAGGCAAATCATCAAATCGATTCCTTTTCGTTTGACCTTCTCCAGCCGCGAACCGGTTTGGGGATCTGCCAGGGCAATGATGAGCAGCGACAAAATGAGCAGGAACCCTATCCATTTAACAATGGGTTTTGCCATGGAATAACCCGGCATAAGCTGCCTGATCACCATCAATTCACCATATTTTTCGAGAGCCCTCTTTCTCCAGTGCATAAAAAAAAGAAATAGCAGGATAAAAACCGGAATCAGGGTGAACAACCAGAAATAATAGGTATTTGCGAATCTGAACAAAGCTTTATAAATTAACGATTTATGATTTCAATTTGAATTTGCTTTAATAAAATGCACGTTATGGTATATTTCTCAGAATGACATATCGTATAAAGCCTTCCAGTATCATCAGGATAAATGCAGCAAGAACAAGTGGCAGGAATTCTTCTTTTTTCTTCCGGAATTCGGTCACATCGATCTTTGATTTCTCCATTTTATCAATTTCCTGATAGATGGCGCGAAGTTTATCTTTGTTGGTCGCCCTGAAATACTTACCATCGGTCATTTTCGCAATCTCCTTCATCAGGGGTTCGTCGATCTGCACATCCATCATCTGGGTCTGCATTCCAAAGGGGGTCTGTACCGGATAGGGAGCCTGTCCCATGGTACCGATTCCGATGGTATAAATCCGGATCCCGTAAAGTTTGGCAATCTCAGCAGCAGACCGTGGATCAAGCGAACCCATGTTGTTAACCCCGTCGGTGAGCAGGATGATAACCCTGCTCACTGCCTTGCTTCCCCGAAGCCTGTTGACAGCCGTAGCCAGTCCGTCGCCGAGGGCGGTACCGTCATCAATGATTCCGCTGTGAATATCCCGGAACAGGTTTTTCAAAACAGAATGATCGGTGGTCAAAGGACATTGTGTAAAGGTCTCTCCACTGAAAATCACCAACCCGATCCGGTCATCCGGCCGGCCATCGATAAATTCCATGGCAACATCCTTGGCTGCTTCGAGGCGGTCGGGTCGGAAGTCCATTGCCAACATGGAACCGCTTACATCGAGGGCAATCACCAGATCAATTCCTTCAACACTGATGTCTTTACGGCTGAGGCTGGTCTGTGGGCGGGCCAATGCAAGGATCAGCAACGTTATGGTCAGAAGTCTGACTCCATAAATAACATATGTAAGATAGATCCTGAAATTCTTACCCGTTCGCGCGAATCCTTCAATGCTGCTGACCTGCAAATCGGCATAATTTCGCTTGCGGCGGTAAAAATACCAGGCCACCAGCGCGGGAATAACCAGCAACAGAAAGAGGAATCCGGGATTCGCGAAGGTCAGGGTTTTAAACATAACCAGTTCAAATGTCAAAATTTAAATAAGGCATTATGCATTGGCCATAAGCCATTAGGGAAAAAACTATATCTCAAAATTCAAATTTCAAAAGTCAAAATAAAAAACTTAAAGTTTTTACTCATATTTATTACTGTCGGGTTTCACCTTTTGTAAGGGTTTCTTCCGGTGGTGCAGTCTTTGCCGATCCAGTGGTTTCATAAACAAATTCAATTCCGTCGGTCAGGCTTTGTTCATTTTCCGAGGCGAGGGGAACCGATTTTGCAAACTTTACCATATCGGCAAGGATCAGCATATTCCTGAGCCTTTCGCGTGCGGTACGCGGACAATCAGAAACTCCCGAAAGGCTTTCAAGTATTTCACCGCTGGTCTGTTCCAGTGCCGGCACCGAAAACCGTTCTTCAATGTATTTACGAAGGATTTCGGTAAGCTCCGAATGATATTCTTTAACTTTTCCCGATTGCCAGAGTTTCTTTACCCGCAATTTTTCCATTTCACGCAGGGCCATCTCGTGCGGCGACAGGACATCCTTCGGTTTCAGTTGAAAAACCGGCTGTTTCTTTTTTCGTTTATGGTAATACCAGATACCAAACACGATGGCTGAAATGACGCCGATGGCAAGCATTATCCAGGGGAAAATCTCCCGAAAGGTTATCGGAACCCGGAGGGGGCCTGCAATGGGTTTGATGGCCTGCGTCGTATCAACCTTCAGGGTATGGACCATCAGGGGAATCAACTGGCTGGATACCGATTGCACCGTGGTATCAGGCAGCACACGATACCGGAATGTAATGGGCGGAATGGTATAAAAACCCGAATCGTAACAGGTCAGCGTAAATTGTTGAGAAAGTGTGATTTGTTTCTGGTTCCCAGCGTATGAAGAATCGATTTTCCCCCTTCCGATAACCGAAATATTTCCAAGAATGGTATCCGGAAGGAATGGCCATATAACCTGAGCTTTCGGCGGTCCGGTGAATTTCAAAGTAAGTCCGATATGATCACCGATGAGCATCGCGTTGGTATCAAGGCTGGCGGATACCCGGGCATTCTGCGTCATGCCATTCAGGGATGCCAGAAGAATTAAGAAAATGAACCACCGTTTTGCTCTTTTCATTGTATGCTGTTCTTTGCCTGATTACAGGTTGTTGATCGGATTTATCTGCGCGCGCCCCGCTTCTTAAAAAGTTTCATCAGGGGTTTAATATAATCCTCATCTGTTGCGACAGAGGCCGCATCGATCCCACTTCGGATAAACGTGTCGTTGAGGTATTCCCGATGTTTTTTGTACCAGAAATCATAATGGCGACGTACGTTGCGATCGGAAGTATCGATCCATATAAGTTTTCCGGATTCGGCATCCCTGGCCCTGATCAGGCCTACCTCCGGAAGTTCTGTTTCCCGGTGATCGTGAATACGGACGGCGATCAGGTCATGTTTCTTACCGGCAATTTTAAGGGCATCCTCAAAACCTTTGTCGATGAAATCGCTGATCAGAAAGGCCGTACATCGTTTCTTAATGGCGTTGGTCAGGAATCGCAAGGGTTCGGTAAGGTTCGTGCCCTGATGAACGGGTTTGAATTCAATCAGTTCGCGAATGATCCGGAGTATATGCGAAGTCCCTTTTTTAGGCGGAATGAATTTCTCAACCGTCTTACTGAAGAAAATCACCCCTACTTTATCGTTGTTCTGGATAGCGCTGAAAGCAAGTACAGCTGCAATTTCCGTGATCAGATCCTTCTTGAGATTTTTTTTGGTCCCGTAATGGTTGGAAGCGCTGACATCGATAAGCAGTACAACCGTCAATTCCCGTTCTTCATCAAAAACTTTGATATAGGGATGGTTGAAACGCGCCGTGACATTCCAGTCGATGCTTCTGATGTCATCACCCGGTTGGTATTCCCGGACTTCGGAAAAAGCCATTCCCCGGCCTTTGAATACGGAGTGGTACTGCCCTGAAAAGATATGATGACTCAATCCACGGGTCTTGATCTCTATTTTTCTGACCTTTTTAAAAAGCTCGGAACTCTCCATTATTCATTCGGTAAGTGGACAAGTTGGTTTATTGGTATTTCGGCGGAAGACGGAATGGTGTCAGTAATATGTTTCCACCCATGAAGCGTCCGTCGCACCGTTATGGTACTTCAACCGTATTCAGAATTTCGTTGATGATGTCTTCGCTGGTGATGTTTTCAGCTTCGGCCTCATAGGTAAGGCCGATCCGGTGGCGCATCACATCCTGGGCAACGGCTCTGATATCTTCGGGGATCACGTATCCACGACGTTTGATAAAAGCGTAGGCCTTTGCAGCGAGGGCAAGATAAATGCTTGCACGCGGGGATCCGCCGTAACTGATCAGGCCTTCGAACTTTTTCAGCTTATAATCGCCCGGGAACCTGCTTGCAAAAACGATATCGGTAATATAATTCTCTATTTTTTCATCGAGGTAGACCTCCCTGACGATGGAACGTGCCCTTAAAATATCGTCGGGTTTGATAATCCGGCTGGTATTAAATGTTTCGTTGCCGATGTTTTGCCTGATGATCAGTTTTTCCTCCTTTTTATCAGGATACCCGATAACCACTTTAAGCATAAACCGGTCGACCTGCGCTTCGGGAAGCGGATAAGTTCCTTCCTGTTCGATGGGGTTTTCCGTGGCCAGAACCAGAAATGGCTCCGGTAGCCTGAACGTCTCATCACCGATGGTGACCTGTCGTTCCTGCATGGCTTCGAGAAGCGCACTCTGAACTTTTGCAGGGCTGCGGTTTATTTCATCCGCGAGTATGAAATTGGCGAAGATGGGGCCTTTTCTGACTGAGAACTCCTCTTTCTTCTGACTGTAGATCAGGGTACCCAGGAGGTCGGCAGGTAACAGATCGGGTGTGAACTGGATCCTGCTGAATTTTGCATCAATGCAATTTGCCAGAGATTTGATGGCCAGGGTTTTTGCCAGTCCGGGGACACCTTCCAATAAAATGTGGCCATTCGACAGCAAACCGATCATCAGACGCTCGATCATTTGTTTCTGACCGATGATCACCTTGTGCATCTCCATGGTCACGAGGTCAACGAAAGCGCTCTCTTTCTGGATTTTCTCGTTCAATTCTTTGATATCTGTTTCAACCATGTTATTCAGTTTTTGAGTCTGCAAATTTATAAAATGAACAAAAAGCGATTAAAGCCGGGTTGTTAATATTTGTTAACCATTTCGTTAAAAAACTGTTAAACCATTTACGTCATCCGATCATTCATGGTGGTACGACTCGCCTTTCAGGATCGTGAGGGCGCGATACAATTGTTCGGTGAAGAAAAGTCGAACCATCTGGTGAGAAAACGTCATTTTTGAGAGTGATAGTATAAATGAAGCCTGCTTTTTGAGTGACGGGTCGAAGCCATAAGGCCCGCCCACGATGAAAAGGATTCGTTTGAAACCCGCGACAAACTGTTTATTCAGGAATTCGGAGAATTCAACCGAACGCATCTCCGTGCCCCGTTCATCGAGTAAGATGATACAGTCGCCCTGTTGAAATTGTCGCATGATCAACTCCGATTCCCGTTTTTTCTGTTCTCCCTGACTGAGAGAAGCGCTGTTTTTAGGAACAGGCAGCTCCAGGATGTCGAACGGAAGGTACCGGTTCACCCGGATTTCATAATCGCGGATCCCGGATTTTAAAAAATCCTCTTCTGTTTTTCCGATAAGTAGCAATCGTACTTTCATAAATCACTGCAAAGATGAGAAATTCAATCAAATTTTCGTATGTTTGTGCACATGCATCGCCTCCTTCACATTCGAAGAACGTTTACAAGCCTTTTCCGGGTTTTGGCTTTCATGTTTTTGGTATGTTTACCATGGGCACCGAAATCCAATCCGACCATTTATATATCTGTAAATGACATATCGCGGGAGGTAATTTCCGCCCTTAAAACCGGTGATGCACAAGGACTTTCCTCCCATCTGGCCGCGATGATCGATTTAAAAATTCCCGGCTACGATGATACCTACAGCAAACAACAGGCAACCCGGATCTTAAAGGACTTCTTCGGTCGCAATAAAATCAGGGATTTCAAACTGTTAAAAAAAGGAGTTGAGACCCAGGAGTCCTATTATATTTTTGGCACCCTGGAAACTCCGACAATGACCTTCAGGAGTTACCTGCTGATCAAAAAATCAGGGAGTGAAGAGTACATTCAACAAATCAAAATTGAGGAAAGCTGATGACCACCGATGAACTTATAATCAGGGCCCTTGAAGAAGACCTGGGTGATGGCGACCATACCACCCTTGCTACTTTAACAGGGAAAAAGACCGGAAGGGCCAAACTGTTGGTGAAGGAAGAGGGAATCATCTGTGGAACCGACATTGCGGAGAAGGTGTTTCACCGGATTGATCCTTCACTCCAGATCAGCAGTTTCATAAGTGACGGAACGCGGGTCAGGAAAGGGGATATTGTTTTCACAGTTACCGGGAATAAGGCATCCATTCTTTCGTCGGAGCGATTGGTATTGAACTTCATGCAACGGCTCAGCGGGATTGCGACGGTTACCGCGCGTATTGTAAAAAAACTGGAAGGATTGCAAACCCGGGTTCTGGATACACGCAAGACAACTCCTCTTTTAAGGACCCTTGAAAAGTATGCCGTTGTGACGGGCGGTGGCGGGAATCACCGGATGGGGTTATACGACATGATCCTGATCAAGGACAATCATGTGGATTTCGCGGGGGGTATTGGACCCGCTATTGATGCAGTACATCAATATCTGGACAGAACCGGGAAAAAGCTGAAAGTTGAAATCGAAGTACGGAACCTGGATGAGTTGAAGCGGGTTCTGGAACATGGGAAGGTCGACCGCATCATGCTCGATAATTTTACACCCGGTTTGCTGAAAGAGGCTGTCGCGCTTATCGACAGGAAATACGAGACCGAAGCAAGCGGCGGGATAACCGAGATAAATATCCGGGAATATGCCGAAACGGGGGTCGATTTTATTTCCATCGGCGCACTTACGACCCAGGTTCGAAACCTTGACCTAAGCTTAAAGGCGATGTAGTCTGAGGTTATCAGGGTAGCCTGTTCCTTTATTCAATCTGGTTTTATCGATCAAGATGTCACAACACCAACCAAAACAATTGCTGGATCGTTTTCTAAACTGGCAACCGGTCGCAAGGATTATCAAAATATCGAGGAAGCTTGTTCTTCCCGGATTTGACGGGTTGCCGTTGTTTGATGTCGGGGTGTTTTTTTTCCGCGGGCTTCAGCAGGGATATATCACTTCGCGGGCCGCGGCCATCTCCTACTCCATCTTCCTGGCCATTTTCCCATTCCTCATATTTCTTTTTTCGATCATCCCCTTTATTCCGATTGCCAATTTCCAACAATCATTGCTTGCCATTATCGCAGAATTTATGCCGAAACTGGCTTATGAATCGGTAAAGGAGACCATCATTGACATCATCACACGACCCCGAAGCAGCCTCCTGATATTTAACCTCATTCTTACCATTTATTTTTCGACGAACGGCGTTAACAGCCTGATTGAAGCCTTTAACAACACCTATCATGATATTGAAACCCGATCGGCAATCAAACAGTATATTGTCGCTTTTTTTGTACTGTTTATCATCAGTTTTCTGCTGATCCTGGCGGTAGCAATGATGACCATCGGACCTGCGTTACTCCGTTTACTCCTGCCCGATTCGATCGAGGACAGCGGATTCATCCTTATTATTTTTGAGTTGCTCCGCTGGATCATTGTTCTCAGCCTGCTTCTCATGGCCATTTCATCCCTGTTTTATCTCGCACCCGCCCGCCGGAAGAGTTTCCGTTTTCTGTCGCCCGGATCCCTCATGGCCACATTCCTGATCATTCTTACCACCCTCGGGTTTAATTTCTACGTCGATAATTTTTCCAGCTACAACGCCTTTTACGGATCATTGGGAACCCTGATGATCGTCCTCGTGTGGATTTATGTCAATGCGATAAGCCTGATCGTCGGATTTGAGTTAAATGCCTCGATCCTTCATGTGAAAAGTGATAAAAGTTCTTTACGGTAAGTTGCAAACACCAGGGAGGAAGTCAGAATCAATTGTCCGGCGGCAAACCAGATAAGGTTTTGATCATTGATGAAAAACTGACATATCATCGTCAGGATGATCACGGTTATGGGGAGATAGAATATTTTCCAGTTGTTCAAACGGAATGTGAAAATTTTCCGGCTTTCCAGGTAAAGAAAAAGGGCCTGAACCGGTTTTACAAGGAAGTTGGACCACACGGCTCCCATCAAGCCGAATTTCCAAACCAAGAGGCTGCAGATCGTAATCTGAAAAATTGCAGAAAAAAGGAATACCCGGGGCAGGGCTTTGGTTTTTTTGAAAAAGAAAAGCGGGGCGAGGAAGAGGTAGAACCAGGGACGTGTTGCAAATCCCAGACATAATAATGGCAGAAAAATGAAAGCCTGGTAATAAATCTCTTTTTGGATCACCAGTGGCACCAGCAGCGGAACCGCTATAACGACTACCGGGATGATCAAAAGGGTTACCGCGGTGAAACCATTGTAATAGCGGTTGACCTCTTTGGTACTTTCATGCAGATTCCCATCTTTCCATATATTATAAACCTTCGGATGTATGGTGTTGGCGAGACCAACCTGGACCAGGTCAATCCCCATTGAAAGTTTTACGCCAAAGTCAAAGATCCCGACAAAAGTCGGATCGGCCATAAAATGCACGATCAGGTAGCGGTCAATGTAGTTCACAATCCAAACCATGATCCCATAAACCACCATCGGAGCGCAAAACGACCATACCCCGTTCAGCAATTCTTTCCGGAATGCAACTCCGAATTCACTAATTATCAACGATATGGAAATTAACCCACTGAGCACCGCGGGGATCAGCCGGCCAATGACAGGACCATTGAGCGTAAACGGAAACTGATAGAGGATCAGAAGGGAAGCGCCCAGGGTGACCAGAAAATTCGTTATATTCAGCCAAAAGAACCGTTCGGGGCGTTGCTGATTGATCAACAGGCTGGAATAGGATTTAAAGAAACCATTAAAAACAGCCGAAAAAACCGTGATCAATCCCCAGGGAAAAAAGTCCAGTGATGCAGAATTTTTAAAGATGATCCGGAACAGGCTGCTGCCTCCCAGCGAAAGGATAACAACCAGCAGCGTCGCGGTCACTAAGAGTGTTATCAGGACCGTTCCAATAAACTCCCGTAAACGTTGCCGGTCATTTTTATGTTCAAAGTAATTGATTCCGATGTAGGTATCCAGTCCGAAAGTAGATAATAACTGAACAAAATACATCACGGTAAGGTAGAGTGCATTTATACCAAACTGTTCGGGAGTAAGCTTGTAGGTAAAAAAAGGGATCAGGATCACCCCGGTGGTGTAAGGTAAAGCGCCAACCAAAGAGTAGATGAGTGAGGATTTGAAAAACTGCCTCGAGATCATTCGCTATTGATATGATATTTTTCCCAGTTTTCTTGTAAGGGTTTCCACATTCCAGTGGAATAAACTGAAAACCCAGCCTATTATTGCCCTGATCCGCCATACAAAATTCCCGGCATCCGGATAAAAGATTGCCCTCGAATAGTCCTTCCGTGCTTCCCTGAATTCCTTTCTGATCAGGCGATAGCGTCCCGACGATGCATAAGCGATCATCAGCCTGGAATGGAAATGGCGATCAATATCACGGGTTGATATCCGTAGGTTTGCCCGGTACGGTGGGTCAAGTTTTTCCAGATGTTCCCGAACGAACTGCCAGCGGCTCTTCACCATTTCGACCGGATATCGTTTCGTGGTCTGACCGCTGTAGATCCTCCATTGTGCAAGAATTTCACCATCGAAACAGAAGGCGCCACGGAGTGCCAGGTCGGCCAGTGTCGGGAGGTCGGTCGTCGGGAATCCAGTGGGCTGTTTAAATCCGCCTATTACCTGAAGCGCTGATTTCCGGATGGCAAGGGTAACGGCCGGGATTATATTTTCGATGTAAAGTTGGTTCAACACTACGCCCGGGGGTCGATTGGGCCAGCACGGGTCGTCAGGGATCCCGTAAGGAGGTGAAATCCGCTCGATGGTTGAAGTATCTGAAACCAGGGCCTCGGCGCGTCCCCAGGTGACGATCACCTCCGGGTGATTTTCAAGAATATCGAACTGGCGTTGCAATTTATCGGGTTTCCAGAGATCATCGCCCTCAAGGATGCAGATATACCTGCCCTGAGCCATCGACAGACCTGTATTATAGGTTTCCGCCAACGAGTCAATACCTTTGTTTTCCTGATGGCAATAACGAATTCGTTTCTCCTGAGCGGCCCATTGAAGCGCGATGTCGCCCGTGCGATCGGCGCTCCCGTCATCCAGTATGATCATCTCCCAATCCTGAAATGTTTGCGATATTGCTGACCAGATACACGCCTCCAGGAAGTTTTCATGGTTATAAGTCGGTGTCAGGATGGAGAAGACGGGCATATATTAATCTTTTAAACAACGCACTGAAAATGCATTATAACGATCTGATTTATAATCTGAAACACTGAAATTAATAAGATTCATCCCATGCGAAATTGCTTTGTACGTACCCGAATAATCTGAGGTCCAAAAAATGGTAGCAAAATTTTTAAATTGCCATTTCAAATTGCTGTAATAGACCCCGCCTTGTAATGCATTAAATCCTTCAACAACATTATCCTGAAGTGGTTCTCCGGCTAAAGCTTGTTGTTTATATAAAGAAAATAAGACACTCCATTCATTCTTTGTCGGGATATGCCAACCAGGGGGGCAGAGCCCCTGAACTCCCGGTGATTGTTGATATTGCATGAGTTCATCCCATTGATAAAATGCGCCAAAAAACGAACAATTCGTGCTTTCATTGTTAAAACAATACTTTTCGGTTTGACAATTATCATATTGAGAATTTTTTCCCGAGATAAGTATACCATGATCAAGATTAGTTCTCATCCAACACTGTGTTCCAAGTAAAATTGTGGGATAGGTTTTTCCATCTCTGATATCAGTAAGAAGCTGACCACACACAAAAGGCTGCGCTTCATTAACATTGATTGTCAGAGTCTGTGTCCCCGTGCAATTATAAACATTCGTATATGTATATGTGATCTCATTTATTCCGATTTCAGCTTTTGAAGGGTCAAAATAACAATTCACCGAATTCACCCCTGTTCCTGAATAAACGCCACCAACCGGGGCACCCCCTTTCAATAAAAATGGCTTTGCATTTTCGATGGTACATGTATCAAAACATATTGTAAATTTCATGGTTGGCACAGGATTAACTTTAATCAATACAGGAGTACTGATAGATGGATTTCCTGTTGTGCAGGATAAACTTGATATCAATTCACATGTCAATATATCATTATCTTCAGGAAAATAGGAGAAAACCGGATTGTTTGATCCAACGCTCATCCCATTCACATTCCATTTATAAACAGGGTCATTTCCTTGATTTCCAGGAAGTGCAGTAAATGTATCCAGCAACCCTTTACAAATTGGATTTGATGTAGAAATAATTGAAACACTTACCGGAAGATTTTGATTAACAGTCATCGTAACCAGGTTACTGGTAGCCGGATTGTTGATCACACAGGTAGTAAGAGAAGATATCACGCTACAGGATACAACATCATTATTTGAAGGATAATAACTGAATATATTAGCATTGGTCCCGGTAACCGTACCATTGATATTCCAGGAATAAACCGGAGCGTTACCAATGTTTGTGGCCGATGCATTAAAGGTCACCGATGTTCCTTCACAGATATTGTTTGCTGATTCTAAAATAGAAATTTCAACGGGTAAAAGGGGATTGACCGTCATCAATAGGGTATTACTTATCGCGGGGTTATTTGAGACACAATTCGTGAGCGATGATGTGAGGATACAGTTTATCATATCCCCATTAGCCGGACTATATGAAAATGTAGGATTATTGGTACCGATATTCAAACTGTTTACCTGCCATTGGTATTCAGGATTGTTACCAGGATTTGTTGCGTTCGAAGTATAGATTACTTCCGTACCGGCGCAAACGGATGTTGAAGATGCCGCAATTGAAATATTAACAGGGTTATTGGAATTGACAGTCATTGAAATTGAATTACTCAAGGCAGGATTATTAACAACGCATGTATTCAGTGATGAAGTCATTTCACAGGTGACAACATCACTATTTAACGGAATATACGTTAGGTTTGAGATGTTAGGGCCATAATTTAATCCGTTTACTTTCCATTGAAAGCCAGGAGAACTTCCGGGATTTGTCGGAATTGCTGTAAATGACACCTCGGCTCCATGACAAACCGGGTTTGCTGAAGCGCTGATGCTCACATCGACATAATTTAACGGATTGACAACCATAGTAATCAAATTGCTTAAAGCGGGATTATTTAAGGTGCAGGTTGTCAATGACGAAGTAAGTATACACTTTACAACATCGCCATTTGAAGGTATGTAAGTGAAATTTGGGCTGTTTAACCCGCCCATAATCCCATTTACATCCCACTGGAAATCAGGTGATGAACCCGGATTGATTGATGAAGCAACAAAGTTCACAGAACTATTTTCACATACGGGATTTTGAGAGGCTGCAATTGTCACGCTAACGGGATTGTTCGTGTTTACAACCATGGTAATTACATTTGATACAGCGGGATTATTAATAACACATGAAGTCAATGAGGAGTTAAGAATACATTTCACCATATCACCATTTGCCGGGACGTAGCTGTATGACATATTATTCATACCAACATTGATTCCATTTACCTGCCATTGATAAACAGGAGAAGATCCGGGGTTGGTTGCCAAAGCCGTAAATGTCACAATATTTCCTTCGCAGACCGGATTTTGAGATGAAGTTATCGTTACACCCACGGGGATGTATTGAAAAACATTCATGGTGATGGCATTTGAAGTCGCGGGATTATTGGCAATACAATTTGACAAAGATGATGTAAGAATGCAAGTCACGACGTCGCCATTTATTGGTATATATGTATAGAATGGAGCATTTGAACCTGCCGCCAATCCATTGACTTGCCATTGGTAGTTCGGAGAACCTCCGCCATTAGAAGGAGTAGCATTAAAAGTAACCGGAGAACCCTGGCAAACAGGATTCTGAGAAGCGATTATTGAAACATTTACAGTCAACACATTATTGACGATCATAATAATAGAATTGCTTGTTGCAGGATTATTTGTCGTACAAACAATATTGGAAGTCAGACGGCAGGTTACGATATCACCATTTGAAGGAACATAGGTATAGTTTGGATTATTTATTCCCACATTAATACCATTGACCTTCCATTGGTAAGCGGGAGAAGAGCCAGGATTGGTCGGTAAAGCTGTAAACGTTACAGCAATCCCGGTACAAACCGGGTTTTGGGATGCAGTAATCGCGATACCAACCGGACTATTTTGAACAACGCTCATGGTGATGGTATTCGAAGTAGCCGGATTATTAGTAATACAATTTGACAAAGATGATGTGAGTACACATGTTACAATGTCGCCATTCAATGGGATATATGTAAAGGATGACAGATTTGAACCTGCCGCCAATCCATTAACCCGCCATTGGTAAGTCGGAGTCGCCCCGCCGTTAGTCGGAGTAGCATTAAAGGTTACCGAGGTGCCTTCACATACATTATTCTGCGATGCTGTTATGGAAACACTGACAGGTGATGAATTCGTTACCGACATGGTAATGGCATTACTTGTTGCAGGATTATTTGTTGTACAACCAATGCTTGAGGTCAGGCGACAAGTAACAATATTCCCGTTCACTGGAACATAAGTATATACCGGGTTATTTAGTCCAACATTTAAACCATTGACCTTCCACTGGTAAACAGGAGAAGATCCGGGATTGGTTGATACGGCTGTAAAGGTAACGGGATCTCCAGAACATGCAGGATTACTGGATGCAGCTATTGTAATTCCAACATTCGCCGGAGGATTTGAAAATGTACCACGAAAAAAGGGATTGACAATATTGTTCACCTGCGAACCCATTAAAGTTCCATTATATAGCGAATTACCTTGCAGGTTAATATAATTGCCTTCAAATTTATAATACGCTTTCAATCCGCTTTGGCTGGTTGGATTGGGTAGATTATACATATTACTTGCGATTTCGGTTTGCGTTCGTGCAGTATTCCAAATTCGAACCTCATCTATGTAACCGAAATATTGCTCATTGACACTGCTTCCTGAAATATTTCCTATTGCTGCATCTAAACTGTTTTGAACCAAATCGCCTGTCCAGTGCACGGATGCTACTTTAAGACCATTCAGATAATATTTAATACTATCGCCATCATAGGTGCCGGCAACATGATAAATCGAATCAACGCATAAAGTAATAGGATTTGGAACAAACTTATAACCTGAGGTTGTAGTTATTTCAAACTGCCAATGTCGCAATAAATAATTGCAGTTTATAAATCCCGTATGCTTTGATACAATATTCTTTGCAGGACTGATCGCTATATTACTAACAGAAATTAAGGCTTCAACGGTAATTGCATCGCCACTAACATCCAAATCCCCAATATTTATCCAGTTCTTTGGAATTCCAATAGGGAATTGAATCCATTTTTGAGAAATAACATCCTTCGAAAAGGTCGATAATACCAACAATATAAAAAAAACTCTTTGACAAATTGACGCACTGAAATTCATTTCCTCACTAATTGATACTTATAGGAAAGACTATGATTTTGTCAGATAAAACCCCGCCGCATCTCCCATTTGATCCTTATTTAATCGTATTGATTGCTTTGAAAAATCTTGCATTTCAGATTTACTAAACATGGAATTCTTCTTGTTTTTCAGATATGATTTTGGGTCCATTAGTGGAATATCATTTTGATACTGAATGCTGCCCCAGAATTGCAATGCAAACGAATCGAAAAAAACTTTTTTGATCTTTAATCCTGATTCCTGTGCAAGAATTTCCATACTTTTCAGCGTGTGAAGGTAACAATGTCGTGGAGCGTCCAATGCAATCCAATCGACACCAAAATTTTTCCAGGCGTATGCAGCCACCGGGATTCGGATGAGTATATGGCCTGAAGGTTTAAGTAATTTATTCAGTTGCTTTAAGGTATCATTTTGATTTGGAATATGTTCAAAGGAGTGATGAAGCATAATAAAATCAAATTGTTCGTCGATTTCATGCAATTCGTTTTTTAAAATTGTCAGCCTATTGGGATAACGGATTGTTTCTTTAATGAAAGGATCAATGCCCAAGATATTATCAAATCCTTCCCGTTTCATCCAAAGCAGCAATTTTCCATAACCACAACCCACATCAAGAATTCTGGATTGCAAATTAATCCCGGCGGTTTTAAAATACTCATAAAAAACAGGAGTTTTCGATGCTTTAGAAATCAAAAATCCAATAATGTCTCTATTTACCAGTTGGTAATGAGATCTATGATATTTAATCTGACGAACAATAATGTTATCGGATGTTTTCGGATTGGGATTAAATGAATAATAATCTTTTGGATAATATTTCTCTATCTCAGCAGGTACATCAGAAATTTGAATACACCCGCAATTCCGGCATTCAAAATATTCAAAAGATTCACGAAGTCCGATCATCATTTCTCTGATGTGGTAAGTTTTATTTCCGTCGGTATTGTTGCAAATTCGGCAAGAGTTCATAATACTTGTTTTTCAATAATCAATGTTAAAATTGTTTCATTAAGAATCTGATCAACATTTGGGTTTCTACAATTCAGAAAGCAAAAATATTGTATTTAGATACATATTGGTATGCGAATTAATTACTGCCTCTTACTAACGAGTGGCGGCCAGCCGAAGTAAGGGCTTTAACCACCACTTCTTTTTCTGTCCATTTTATGTCTGTTACCTCATCCTGTTTCCTTTTACTCGACTCACCTTATTATCGGCTGGCCGGTTGTTGGGCACGGTTATCATTTTTGAAATCATTTATTTTTTGTTCAAAGAATTTCATGTTTTTCTTAATCATGTCAATAACTCTATTAATTATGGATATCTGAAAACCTATGATTAGTATAAGTGCAATGTAATAACCAAACTCCTGGTTTGTAAGAATATTTTTATATGCTTTAATTGTAAAAAGGAGAGGAAAAATATTAAATACAAGAAAATAGTTTTTCGCATAAATTAAAATTCTGGTTATAAAATTCTTTGGGCATATTTCATTGATATAGAATTTCGAGAAATATGTTTTGGGGTCTTTTTTAAAATATTCCTCGTCTAAATACGCACTAATTTGAACCATAAGAATTTTTGATCGTGTTCCTGCTGTTGTTGTGAAAAACAATACAATATATAGCATTAAAGGAATATAATAATCAGGTTTAATTTTCTCATTAAAACCGATAATGACACTAAATGCTGTTAATGTAAATAAGATTAATTGAAAATACCTTGATTCTACTTTTTCTTCAATCGATCTGAGTTTTTCGTATTCAAGTTTCGTAAAATCTTCCATAGTAGAATTTTATACTAATCGTGTCTAAATTATTTATACTTCCACATCCCCTTCTCCTATACGAATCCACCGGCATTGTCAGGCGAATGTTTTGTTGCTCCTGTACAAGATAGGAAATGCAAATAGGCGAATAATCGACTCCGGAATGTTGGTCATAATAATTTTTGTTACAGCAAAAATAGGTAGTAATATTGAACATAATAAAGTTTTTCGAATATATTTTTCACTCCCGCCACTCTCCCGGGATAAAAACTTTTAGCGATAATATTAGGGGTCCCCATCTGACCGGCAAAATCGAAACCATTGTCAAATGAAATGGCAGGAATAGCAACCATTAACAGGCAAAAGATTGAAAATGGAGAAAACAGTCACACAACAACCTTTTTGACTTATTGATTAAGTTTCCGGCTGACGTTTCCTTTAGTAAAGAGTTGATTAAAAACGACTAAGAGATTTTCTTCACGAATAACTTTCGAAAAGTTATTCAGGACATGTTGACGTGCATCCTGACCCGTATCCTTATTCAAAGCTGCCCGCACCGCATGTTCCAGTTCATCAAGATTCCGCCGCTTCACGATGATCCCGGTATTTCCGATGGCATCGGGAATGCCATTCACATTGGATCCGACCGGAATACATTCGCACAGCATGGCCTCATTCAGGGTGTTGGGCATCCCTTCGGTGATAGAAGCCTGCACAAATACTTTTGCTTTGTTATAATTCAGCAATAAGACCTCATCCGGAACATAAGGAAAAATCAACTCAAGATTAGAAATTTCCGACACCTGATAATGTTCCTCAACCCAGGGAAGAAATTGTCTTTTAATCCCGATCAGGGTAAACGACAAATCAGTATTGCGACGTGCCATCTGGATGAACAGGTCAAAACCTTTGTTGATGAAATCTGAAACGGAGCTCATGGTTCCGACTGTCAGCACAAGATCAGGGACTTTCTGAACCTTAGGATCACGATAGAATTTGGAGGTATCAATCCCGTTTGGGACGATCGCCACAGGAGTCTTCAGATCGGGAATATAGAATTTGATTCCATCCTTTTTCCCGTTGTCGGAATAATAAAAATTTTCGTGGAAAATTAATGATTTGTGGTTGGGAATGATCAGTGCGGCATTTTTCAAGGCATATCGAACCATGCATCCACGTAGTTTCTTATTGTAAACCCCCTTCCCAAGCTCAGGATAACAAACCGCCTCCTGTCCCCCGGCAAAAATAATCACCCTGATACTAAGGAATTTGCCCAAAAACGCCATCAATGCGGAGTGATAGTCGCCGAACCACGTGACCATTGCATCCGTTCCGCGGGCATGCGACAGTATGAACAGCGTAAGAGCTGCCATTCGTTTCAGAAAATAGAACCCTTTTCTATTCTGATTGATTAAAAACGGGATCACCCGGTACTGTTTCTCAAGGATCCGCTGATCGGAAAGTACAAACGAAGAATCGGCATGCTTGATATACAGAATCTGCTTCATGCAGAAAATGGTTTACGAACCGGTTGAGAAGCGCTGATACATTTTTCAATACCTGAATCGAAAGAAGTTCCGGGCGACCACCCCAATTCCCTTCGGGCTTTTCCGATATCGGAGTAGAGGTCATAAATTTCATTGGGCCGGGGTTTTGCCAGGGAGTGAAAGGGTTTATTTATTCCGGTATGTTTCAGTACCAGCCGGATAACCTCTTCTACACTGATGGAACATCCGGATCCCAGATTATAAATTCCATGTGGTTTCCCGATGGATATTATCAGGGCATCGAGCAGATCATCAATATAAAGGTAATCCCGCCTGGGTCGCAGGTCCATCACTTCCACCGCGGGAATCCTCGGGTCCATTACTTTTGCAATGATTTCGGGGATGAGAAACCGGGGTGACTGACCGGGGCCGTAAGCATTAAACGGCCTGAAAATGGTCAGAGGCAGCTTGTAATGGCGGGCATAAAACTGACAGGTAGAATCGGCCATCACCTTGCTCTGACTGTACGGGTTATAGGATTTAACCGGGTGTTTTTCATCAATGGGCAGGTAGTCGGGTTCTCCATATAAATAGGAACTTATATAGGTGAGTCCGGCTCCCGTTTTTCTGCATAGCTCAAGAACCCGTATCGTGCCCATAACATTAACCCGGAAAAATTCGGCAGGATGTTCCCAGCTTTCCGGAACGAAAGTCTTTCCGGCCAGATGAAAGATATGATCGACACCGTGTTTCGTGTAGTAATCAAAAGCATCAGGCAGGGTGACATCACCGCCGGGAAGGTCGAATTCATAAACCAGATGTCCTGATCCGGCAAGCCTTTTAACAAGGGCCTGCCCGATAAATCCACTGGATCCGGTGACTAAAACTTTACTCACAGGATTTTGTTGAGGAATTCGATGTCGTCGTTAGCTTTCTCGTAATCGTCGGGGCGGCCGATGTCGAGCCAATAACCATGATACGGATAAATACGGGCCGGTTCATTTTTTTTCAGCAATGTCAGCATCAGGTCGTCAAAGCCAAAACTGGTCGAATCCGGCACAAAATCAAGTACTTTTCGGTTCATAACATATACGCCCATACTCACGGAGAAGGTATATTCGGGTTTTTCCCTGAATCCCCTTGCAAGCATCGATTTTTCATCCACATCAATCACCCCGAAATCGATTTTCATATTTCGTATGTAGGTCGAAACCGTGAGCAAGGAACGGCCTTCCAGGTGGTATTGAAACAGCTCGCTGAAATTCAAATCCGTAAGCAGATCACCATTCATAACTAAAAAATGATCGGGTAATTCCCTGATCAATTTGATGGGGGCCACGGTGCCGAGGGGTTCCTGTTCAATGGAATAGTTGATCTTGAGTCCGAACCGGGAGCCATCGCCAAAAAAAGCCATGATTATTTCGGCAAAATGGTTGAGACAGATATATATTTCATCGACACCCGCTTTTTTTAACCGGGTGACCAGGATCTCGAGAATGGCGCGTTCGCCCACCGGGACCAGTGGTTTTGGGATCACGGAGGTATAAGGTTTTAAACGGGTACCTTTCCCGCCTGCGAGGATGACGGCTTTCATATTCAAAAATCAGATTTGGTATTTATCGGGTCGGTAAAAATCGATCACCCCGGGTTTGCTGAACCACCCGATGGTTTTCGTCAGTCCGGCATCGAGTGTAAATTCAGGTTTCCACCCCAGCAGTTCAGCAGCTTTCGCATTCGAGGCCCAGAGTCGTTCGACTTCGCTTTTTTCAGGTCTTACCCGTTCAGTATCACTGCGGATCGATATATCGCGATCCATCAATCCGGCTATTTTTCGGGCAAGATCCCCGATGCTGATCTCGTAATCGCTCCCCAGGTTGATGACTTCGCCTGTTGAACGATCACTCTCAGCGGCTTTTATGAATCCGGCTGCCGTATCCTCAACGAAATTCAGATCGCGGGTCGGTGTGCAGGAGCCCAGCGTAATTTCGTTCTGACCGCTGAGAATTTGTGTGATTATCGTTGGGATAATGGCTCTTGATGATTGTCGCGGACCGTAGGTGTTAAAAGGTCTCACTACAGAAACGGGGATTCCGAAGGAACGGAAAAAAGTCAGGGCAAGAAAATCGGCACCGGCTTTGGTTGCGGCATAAGGCGATTGCGGATTTACCGGGTGCTGTTCGGTGATCGGAACAAACTGTGCGGTGCCGTACACTTCGGAAGTGGAGGTATGGATTACTTTTTCAACACCGTGGCGGCGCACCGCCTGCAGGATATTCAGGGTTCCTTTTACATTGGTATCGACATAAGCATCGGGTGAGTGGTAGCTGTATGGGATGCCAATGAGAGCTGCCAGATGAAAAACCACATCCTGACCTTTGAAGGCCTCGGACACCCCGTTGGGATCGCGGATATCACCCGTGAAGATCTCAATATTCCGGAGTAAATCTTTCGGTAAATAATCAAGCCAACCCCATCTTCCAAACGAGTTGTAATGAACGAATGCTTTTACATTACAGTTCTTTTGTAAAAGGGCTTCGGTCAGGTGGCTTCCGATAAATCCTCCCGCACCTGTAACGATTACATTTTTCCGATCTAAGTTCATTGCTGAAATCGTGTTAATGAGCAATTGGCAACAAAATTAAGATTATTTTCTATTTTTGTCCAGGATATGGTTACGGTATTTCATCATGGGAAAATCCTGGCTGATTATCTTCTTTCTGGTTATTTCCTGTTCCATTTTTGCCGCAGCGGGAGCCGCTGATGACAAAGTCTCAAATCCCATAACCCAAATCGATTCTCTGATCGCACTGGCTAAAAAGTACCGGGAGACCGATATCGAAAGGTTTGGATCACACATTATGGAAGCTTATAAGATGGCCATCCAAACAAAAGATATTTCGGGAGAAGCTTCGACCATATTTCAACTTTCAGAATATTTTTTTGCAAAGAAACAATTTGTCCGATCGGCAGAGTACCGCTTTAAATTTCTCGATATTTATCAAAGATCAAATAACCCGGAAAAGATAATCTATGCGTATCATTATGTTGCCGGCTTGTTTACTTATTTAAAGGACTACCAGCGAGCAAAACGTTATATAGATTACGCCTTGAAAACATCGGTAAATTCGAGGGATCTAAATCTTAAAGGGCAAATCTTTTTCAACCTGGCATACTGTTATCTTCAGGAAGGAGATATTGAACCCGCCATCCGAAACTTATATCTAAGCCTGATTTTCTTTCATAAAAGCAACAATTTGTTGAATGAAGGGAAGAGTAATAAATTGTTAGGGGATGTTTACCTCAAGAAAGCTGATTTTAAAGCTTCGTTAATCTATTACAGCAAAGCGCTGGAATTGTTTGAAGAAACGGGCGATGATCCTGAACAGGCAATCACCCTTACAAGGATCGCCCACGTTTGTCAGGTCACTGGGAAATACCGCGAGAACCTGGGTTACAACAAAAGAGCACTGGCGATCAGACAAAAGGCAAAACATGAAACCTTAATCGCCTCTTCATTTAATAATGTTGGTGAGGCGTATTGGCTTCTTGGGAAGAAAGATTCGGCACAATACTTTTTCGCCAAAGCAATATCGCTGGCTGAAAAAATAAATGACATCTATACCCTGGAAGCAATAAACTGGCAATTATCCATTTTTGCATCTGAAGATAAGAACTATGAAAAAGCCTTTGAGTTTTATGATAAAGCTGCCCAGTACAGGAAAGCCCTTGTAAAAGAGAACACCCGTTCCGAGGTCGGACTTATGGAAGCCAGGAGGATCATCGTCAGCAATCAGGCTCACAACAGACTTTTAAACCAGGAATACGAATATAATAAATTGAACTATCAGACCAGGAGATTCGAGATCATTATTTATGAAATCGTTTTCATCGGCCTGTTCCTGGTGATCCTTGCCATTGAACTGTTGATTGTGCGTAACAAAAGGCGTAAAAATGAACTGGAAGAACTGAACAGAAAGCTTGACAATGAAATCCGTGTGCGGAAGGAGGCTGAAGAGAACCTGAAAAGGAGTGAAGAGTTGCACAGGCTTTTTGCAGAAAATTCTGCCGATGTCATTTCCATGTTTGATTCTAAAATGAAACGGATATATATCAGTCCCTCCTGTTTTAAATTTTACGGGTACACCCAGGAGAAAATATTGGGGTTTGATTCATTTCTAACGCTGATTGAACCGGACTTTCATTCAGAGGTTATGCGCCAGATAAACGACATGCTCCGACTGAAAAAACACATCCGATATTCCTATAAAGCCCTTCATCAATCCGGCAAAACACTCTGGGTCGAATCCATCATGAATCCGGTGGTTGATGCCGAGTCAGGTGAAATCAGGGAAATCATATCGGTCGTACGTGATATTTCAATTCTGAAAAAGCATGAAGAAGATCTGAATCGCAATGCCCGTCAAAAAGAATATTTACTCCGGGAAATTCACAACCGGGTGAAAAATAATTTTTCCATTCTGATCAGCCTCATGGCGATGCAACTTGATAAGTCGGACGATTCTGCATTGGGTTCATCCCTGAAGGATCTTCAATTAAGAGTCAGGACTATGTCGTTGGTTCATGAGCATTTATACCATACACAGAAAATTGATTACATCTCTTTTGATGATTACCTGTTACGATTGTCATTTAATGTTGCAAACACCTTCAATAACGATCGCATAAAGCTCAAAACGGAGATCCATCATTGTATCGTTCCCATTGAGATAGCAATGCCTTTAGGATTAATAATCAATGAATTAATGACTAATTCATACAAGTACGCATTCCCGGGAACATCTTCCGGCATGGTAAGGGTAACATTGTTCCCGGAGGAAGAAAATAGTTACTGCTTAACTGTCGGGGACGACGGAGTCGGGCTTCCTGAAGGTTTTTCGATTTCCGGCGCCTCCTCCATGGGGTCCCAGATCATCCGGCTCCTTCTTGAGCAGTTAGAAGCGAAGATGGAGATCACCGGTAACCCGGGATGTACTTTCAGAATATATTTTTCGACCCAACTGGGATAACAGAAGCACATTTGAACCTAACAGAGTAGAATCGTGGATCATAAAAAACAGAAATACAGAATTGCCTTTATTGGTGCAGGAGCCATCGGTACGGCACTTGGAAATATTCTGGCCGAGACCGAACAGGAAAAAATATTGCTCCATTCGATTGATCCTCAGATCGTCGATGATATTACATTCACGAAGATCAATTCGAAATATTTTCCTGCCTTGCGGTTACATCAGGGACTGGATGCTACGCTCGATCACCACCTGCTTGAAACCTGTGAGGTAATCTTTCTTGCTATCCCATCGGTGGTGATGGTGGGATATTTAAAGGAGATCCGTCAGCACATCCCGGAAACAGCACTTCTTGTTAATCTGGCTAAAGGATTTGGCACCCCGCATAAAACCATCGTGGAAAGTCTTGTTGAAGAATTCCCGAATCCGGTCTGCACCCTGAAAGGTCCCAGTTTTGCCCGTGAAATTATAAACCGCATGCCCACGGGATTCACCCTTGGATACCAGGAACAGACGGATAAAAAAGCCCACATCAAATCCGGTACTGCTCCTGTCGGGTTGTTGGATTCGCTGTTTAAAGGGACCAATATTCACCTGGATTTTTCAGATGACATGAGGGGAGTGGAAATACTCAGTATCCTGAAAAATATCTATGCAGTAGTTTTGGGTATTGTTGATGCGCATTTTAATTCGCCGAATCTCCGTTTCATGATCCTGACCAAAGCATTTCGCGAAATGAGGAAAGTCCTGCTCTGGAATGGCGGTAAGGAAGAGACCCTATTCAATTACTGTGGTTTTGGCGATTTCACACTTACAGCACTGAATGACCTTAGCCGGAACCGGACCCTGGGGTTGTTAATCGGGAAAGGATTCTTCACAGAACATGTTTCCCACGAGCTGGTGCTGGAAGGCAAGACAGCTGTCAATATATTTTATTCCACGATTTCAGAAAAGGTACGTGTTGAGGAACAGTTCCCGCTGATGGCCGAGCTTCACAAGATCTTTAACACCCGGTATGACGTCTCTCACTTCGTTGACACCATCCTGCAATTACCCTGATTTTTAGCGGCATTCTGTAACATTATCACCGATTTTTCGTATCTTTGCAGTCATTTCGGGGCTGACCGGTTTTGACAGCAAGGAAGTGGAGTTGTAAGCA
>JAQWBQ010000069.1 GCA_028706295.1 Bacteroidales bacterium | reverse complement strand
CATCCGATCACCTGGACCAAGACGATTGCCGAAGATGTGAAGATCGAGTTGCAGAAGCCGGATCTTTCATATGAGACGCTGACTTGGGCAACATCAGGTACTTCGTGGAGCTGGTGGATACCGAATTACATGCCGGAAGGGACATATAAGATCAAAATATCAAGTGTGCTGGTTCCGGGAATATACGATGAGAGCGATGATGTATTTCACATCGCGATCTATGACCTGGTGACCTATCCGAACCCGGTCGTATCGTCAGTAACCTTAAAAACCGATTTGTTTACGAATTCAAACTGTACGGTGGAGGTCTTCAACCATTTCGGTGTACGGTTACAGACCCACCAGGTTTCTAAGCAAACAACGAAGGAATATACGATATCGATGGAAGGGTTACCCAACAATGTTTACAGTATTGTGGTAACTTCCGACAGCAAGCGTATCTCGAAATCGGTCATCGTACAGCATTGACAGGAGTAATTTAGAAATAGTAATATCTGAACAAAAGAGGCTGTCTCGTAATTCGGGACAGCCTCTTTTATATGTGGGATATTTTTCATTAATATGCCTTTTGACATTGCATCCGCTTAATTGTTCCTGGATGAAACGAATAGAAAAAAATCCGTAAGGAGTTTGGCTTCGAATATACTGAAGAATTGAATTATTGCATGGGTTCAGGAAGTCGACACGCATCAGGATTGTTTTCGGATCATAACCTTTTGCACCTGATGACAGACCTATTATTGCATGTGTTAATAAACAGAACGAAGGCCCGGAACATTCCAAAGACTACAACAGAAACTGTGACAAATTATCGAATAACGTTGCTGTTATCGCTTAACAAGTTTCCGTACATATTCCTTCCCCTTTAAATCCCTGAAAAGAATAAAGTAAATCCCGTCGGAAATCCCCGAAAAATCCATTGCAAATTCTTTACTTGAAGGATTATTTATACTTAAAACCGGTTCGTTAATCAGGTTTAACAGGATTACCTCTTTTAGCAAGGTTGTGGATTTGACCTTAAGAAGTGTTTGGACCGGATTTGGAAAGATGTCGATCATCCCCATTCCCTCAAGTTCCTTGAATCCCAGTACCTGGTCATTATACCATGCATTATATATGTTTGATGGTTCCGGGATGGTATATTTACGATTTGGACGACCATCTGGAAATTCGCAGGTCTCAGCGGCCCAACTTCCGTTAATTCTGAATTTAAATTCAATGGTAGCATTTATTGAGAAATTGGGAATTGTGATCGAATAAATGCTATCATTCGTTGAAGTTAAATGAAAATTGTCGCCATTCCATCCATTGAAATTTCCTGCAATATCGACAAAATCACTTTGCGGGTTAAACTTTCCAATGGCCCGGTAAGCAGTCATATTTACATTAAAAGTCACTGCCGCCGGGCGGATTCTTGTAGTATCGTTGTTCAGGATGATATCATCCAGGTAAATCTCAACTAGGCCGGAAGGAAGTTGTTCGTCATAATCAGGCATTAAAGAGAAAATAGAGTACAACCCGGATATATTCAATGTGTCAAATTTAAAGACAATATCTTCCCACGCATCTTGGTTTTCTTGAGGAAACATGTTTATCTGTTCCAGGGGGCCGCCCGGACCACCCTCAATTCTGGAACGCATTCGTGAGATCTTTGGTTTCAAGACTTTACAATGAATGTATCTGTTATTTGTGAAATCAAGGTTCGGATTGGCATTGGACCAAAAGCCACCCCAGGGCTTCCCCCCTTGATCACTACCGCGGCGATTGAACTTCAACACCTTTTTACTTTGATTGACACCAGTTTTCGATGGATTGTCAACGATTGAAAAGGTTTCTGAAACCGGATGCAATTTGACATCATCCCAGTCGCCACATCCCATTACATGTAAGTTTAAAGGACCTGTTGTTCCTCCTTCAAAATCGCAAATAATGTTGGTCCTGATCGGATTGGGATCATTGGATAAAATGATATCGTCAATGTAAATCTGTAAAAGGCCTGTTTGAAGTTGAGGCTCCTCATAATCCGGCATAAATGCAATCACTGGGTACGAACCGGTCAGGCTAAGCGTATCGAAATTAAAAACAATGTCCTCCCAATTGCTTGTTATGGTCTGTGTGTAAAGGTTCTTTTGCTCAAGGGATCCGTTAGGACCTTCAAGCTTACATCTGAGGGGTGTGATTCTCGTTTTCAGTACTTTCACGTGAATATATTTATTCACGGAAAGGTCTATCTGTGGATCTACGGTTGCCCAGAATCCCCCCCAGGGCATTCCCCCCTGGTCTGATCCTCTTCGATGAAACAATAAAACTTTCCTGCTTGTATTTAGTCCTGAACAAAGCGGGTTGTCAACCACCTGAAAAGTTTCTGAAACAGGATGGATTAAAACACTATCCCATACTCCGCATCCCATTACGTGTAAGGTAAGTGGGCCTGTTTTACCATCCTCAAAATTGGCAATAACTTGAGTATGTGAAGTATATACACTTAATAGAAAAATTAAAACGAGCGCTAATTTTTTCATTTGCATTTTTTTATTTGAAAAGTCACATTGAATATGAAAAATGTCATCCATGATTAAATTATTCGGTTTTCTACTTGGCACCGAATTTATCAATACTTACTTATCATCATTGAATAAAACTTAAAAACGCATTTAATCTTTATATTCGTCTGTAGATTAATACAAAAATAGTAATTCCTAAACATTGTATTAACTGGCACCATGTTAAACCAAATAAAAAAGACCGAAATCAGAACGGATACCCGATCCCGAAATTCCATATGATGTCGCGGAGCTGCATTTTGTTAAAATACCATCGGTTTCCTTCTTCGTAGGAGGGTACCCGGACAGGGATGGCGGGATCGAGTCGGATTACAAAAAAATCGAAATCAAGTCGGAGCCCAAGCCCGGCATCCAGGGCAATCTGATTGATGAACCCGGGAAAGGTGAATTTTCCGCCCGGAAGGTCTTCGGAATCCTCGAGCAGCCAAATGTTTCCGGCATCCACAAACAAAGCCCCCCTGAACCAGTCGTAAATCGGAAAACGATATTCCAGATTGGCTTCCAGTTGAATATCGCCAATCTGGTTGAAGGTATTCTGTTCATCGTCTGTTTTATAAGTACCCGGCCCTAGTGTGTACATCTTCCAACCGCGCATTCCGTTGGCTCCTCCTGCAAAAAAGGCTTTTTCAAAAGGCAGTAGTTTGGAATTGCCATAAGGAATTCCAATTCCTCCGTATAACCGGCAAACCAGTGAAAACTGGTTTCCGAACATTTCATAATACCTGAAGTCGACATCAGGTCTTACAAACTGTGAATAAGGAAGTCCGAAAAGATCATACCCTCCATCGGAGCTTTTTCCAACATTAAACAATTTGTCGATCCCGTAAATCAGATTCCCTCCGGTCTCGAGGTTTGCCCTGACATACATGAAGTTCTTTACTTTATTGATTTGCTGGTTGGAAAAGGTAAAGGTGTACTTTAATCCCGCCACCATATGGTCAGTATATTGATTACGCAGCCGGTTGTCGGGCTCATTGTTGATTATTGAATCGAAATAGGCATCCGGGAAAACCTTGACCAGGGATACTTCAACCGGATTGAGTACATGTTTGATCTTTTCGTTTTGCAGCCATGAATATCCGAAAGTAATATTTGAGATATGCCGGTCGTAATGTTGCTGATGCTGATAATTATAACCAACTGTGATGGTTGTCTTTGGCTTAAAGTATTTGGAGATGCGTTCCGGTTTTATCGGTAACAGAAATTGTGGAAATGTTAAGCCGGCGCTTGCCCCCAACTCGATGACATTGAAAAAGGAACCCGCCGACATTCCGTCGGAGGCTTGCATTTGCAGGGATCCGTTCAGGTTTAGACGAAACAATTGGGCGCCTTTGAAAATGTTCCGGTTTTGATAACCCACACTGCCTTGCACGCCAAAGGCGCCTCCCGAGTTCGTGCCGTCAAGGGTTGTGGTAAATGACTGTACCGGTGTCGGAGATAATTCGAGATGGCAATCGATGTTATCTTTCTTTTTCGACTGCTCGGAGTCCGGAGAATCTTTAAACAGCAGGTTAATATATTTGAAAACCTGTAAACCTGATAATTGCGAGTAGGTTTGATTAACGTCAAGCAAATTATAGTGAGAGCCGGGGGTGACAAACACCGATTGTGCGATGGTTCGGGGCTTAACCCTGAAATTTCTATTGTAGAGAAAGTAATATGTATTGGGAGGCTGATCTTTCAGAGGGTTGCTATATGTTTTCATCAGGGTGTCGTAAGTACCCGTGTGTGTAGCCAAATGATCGAATTCGGGATAGATGTATATTTTATTGATATAGTATCGTTTATGTGGAATTTGCTGTACCAGGGTGAAATCGTCGAACGAGGGCACGACCGGATTGGTTATTTCCAGGTTAATATTTACCTGATGTCGGTTAAGGCTCGAATCGATTCTAAAGAAAATATAGCTTGTATTAAACCGGTAAAATCCCAGATTCAGTAAAAGATTGGTAATCCGGGTCCTTTCGTTGTCGAGGATGTAGGCGTTGTAACTGGCTCCTTTTTTTATAAGGGAACGGGCGGTATCACGATACACAAAGGCTGCAACCTGCGAATCGGCAATGGCGTATGAGATGTTATGGATCGTGTAAGGTTTGGATGAATGAACCTTATATATTACCGTCGCTTTTTTCTTTTTTATGATGACGGAATCCTGTACGGATGCCTGAAAATAACCGATGTTGGCTAAATAGAGACCCATCTGTTTCGAGGTCATCGAAACCAGTCCGGTATCAAGGATAACCGGCGCAGCGCCGACTTTGGTGCGGATCCATTTCTTGAATTTTGTATCTTTCCCTTTGTTACCGAGATTGTAAAATGCTATGTTTGTCCGAAACAGACCGAAAAGCTTTTTGTTGGGATGTTGCTGAATATAAGCCTCCAGATCATCGGTTGGGACTTTTCCATCTTTGCTCTGAACTTTATTCCGGATCAGAAGATATTCCTGCGACTCCAGGTTTTTGGTCACATCACACCCGGTCAATAGCACAATCAATGATGTCAGAAACATCGATGCCCATAACCAACGTAACATCCATCGCGAACGGATCCTCATCCTGATTAGAAAGTTTCGAAACCAATGATTCTTTGGTCTCTGAAATCCGAAAATGAAAACAAAAATAGGAGTTAAATGTGAATGCCCGGTCTAAATCAGAAAATGTTTGCGATTTGTTTGCGCTAAATAAAAAATCGCTTATCTGGATTCAAGAATAAGCGATTTTTTTTCTGGTGGGAGCAACAGGATTCGAACCTGTGACCCCCTGCTTGTAAGGCAGGTGCTCTGAACCGACTGAGCTATGCTCCCTGATTTATTTGAGGGTGCAAAGGTATGAAAAGAATCAACATCACCAAAAGGAAGGATGAATTATTTGGGCATCATCCCGAACAATTTTTTCAGGGTACGGTGAAACTTGTGGATTCCTGTTACCGGATCGGCATGCATCAGGATGCATTCGCCGGTGATGAGATTAATCTTGTGGGCTTTAATCAAATCAACTGTTTCCCGGGTCTCTGAACCCTGCTGTATCCAGATATGATCTATCCCTTTCCGGATAGCTTCGGCAACCACCTCATGGGTTTGTTTCCTGGGGGTCAGGATTAGAAGATTGTGGACATTGACAGGGAGGGCGCTGACATTCCGAAAGCAGGGCGTTGAAGCAATCATATCGGTCGTCGGATTTATCGGAAAAATCTCAAATCCTTTTTCAGTCAGTGTTTTAAATACGATGTGTCCAAACTTTTTTTGATCTTTTGAAACACCTGCTACCGCAATTTTACGGTTTGCCAGGAAGGATTCGATGGATGACCGGGTTGCTTTCATGGATTATTTCTTAAATATGAAATAGACGGCTAAAATTAAAAATAAAAAACCAATCAAATGATTAAGTCTGAAGGTTTCTGTTTTAAAAATCAAGAGGGTGAACAGGGTAAAAACCATGAGGGTGATGACTTCCTGAACAACTTTTAATTCAACGAGTGAAAATGGGCCTCCATACTCCCGGTATCCCAGTCGGTTGGCAGGTACCTGGAAAAAATATTCAAACAAAGCGATACCCCAGCTCAGAAGGACAATGCTGATCAGGCCTAAATTCTGAAACCAGTTCATTTCTCTGAATTTCAAATGACCGTACCATGCAAATGTCATAAAGGTATTGGAAAGAATGAGAAGAAGTACAGTAGAAATTCCCCGTGACATTAAAAAAAGGATATAATTAATTTTTGACTACGTTATTCTGGGGCGATAGATTAAACCGTTCGGGATGACAGGCTACCATGTTTTTGTAAAAATCCTCGATAAATTCAAGGTCTTTCTCATAATTCCCTGAAGGGGTAATAACCGGACCGATACCACCGGTTTTATTTCCGTAATTGATATAAGAAAGTGCTATGGGAACCTGGGCTCTTTGTGCAATGATGTAAAACCCTTTTTTCCATTTATCTACCCTTTTACGGGTTCCTTCGGGAGTTATGACCACTACCAGTGATTCTTCGTTCCGGAACATTTTAACAACCTGGTCGACCATGCTGCTGGCATTACTTCGTTCGACCGGAAGTCCGCCAAGCTTTTTAAGTAAAAGTCCGACGGGAAAGAAAAATGCCTCTTTTTTGATCAGAAAACGGACATTTACATGGATCGCCCAAAAAGTAAGGCGTCCGATAATAAAATCCCAGGTACTGGTATGGGGTGCAGAGACCACAACCGCTTTGTTTATACCTTCGGGAAGCGCACCATTGGTATTCCATCCAAACAGCCGTAAAATAAATCCGGCTAACTTTCTGCCCATCAATAAAACGAATCCAAAATGTTAATACTCAATCTCAAGATCAAGCTCCTCGCGAAGGTTACGAAGGGCATTGTTCTTATCAGCCATCAATTCAAATTTTTCTTTATCGGTATAGGGTTTAAAAGTCTTCGGGTTCTCTGCCACCGAGGTCTTTAATTGTATTTTAGAATTTTTCAATTTTTTTCTGAGATACTCCAACAATTCCGTTTTTTTCAGAGATAGTTCAGTCTCAAGAACTTTGTTGTCGACCACGAATCCGATTGTCCATTCGTCTGAAAGTGCCGGACGGCTGTTTTTCAGGGTTGAAAAAAGGTGTGGCGAATCGTTTCTTAAGGATTCGGCAAATTCATCCCAATAATTACAGAGGTCAGTTTGTGAGAAGGGATTGGCAATCTCTGATGTATCCTCCGACACATCGGGTGAATCCGTGTCGGTGTTTGTGGCGGGAGTCGGATTTTTCAGGGAGACTACCCCGTCAAATGCATGGGGAAGGTCTTTCATTTTTATGGGTTCAACGGTCTTTTTGTCAGCAGACGAACCTGCAGGCGGAACGGTTGACCGTTTGGTTTGATGTGGTGAAGTGGAGCTTGTAGTTGCAGGAGCTCTGGTAACTGTAACCGGAGGGATTGACCCGGTTTCGGTAGCCGGGATTTCTTTCATTACCAGGGAGCACATTTGCATCAGGGCAATCTCAAGATGAAGTTTTTTATGGTTGCTCGATTTGTAGCTTAGATCACACTGGTTATTCAGATCAAGAATTTTAATCAGAAGGGTCACGGGGCATCGTCCGGATTGTTCGAGATACTGATCCCGGATGGAAGGTGCGGTTTCAATAAGTTTTACCGTAACAGCGTCCTTGCTGACCAGAAGGTTCCGCAGATGTTCGCCAAACCCGATGATAAAATGCTGCCCGTCAAATCCTTTATCAATAATTTCATTGATGGTAAGAAGTACTCCGGAAACATCACCCGAAAGTATCTGATCCGTAATCTTAAAAAAGTACTCATAATCCAGTACATTCAGATTTTCAAGTACGGTTTCATAGGTGATCCTGTTACCGGTAAAGCTTACCAGTTGGTCGAAGATGGATAATGCGTCACGCATGGCGCCGTCAGCTTTCTGCGCAACAATATGCAAAGCGTTGTCTTCGGCTTCGACCTGTTCTTTTTCAGCGACGTACCGCAGATGTCCGGCGATATCATCGATGGTAATACGCCGGAAATCGAAAATCTGACATCGTGAGAGGATTGTCGGAAGGATTTTATGTTTCTCAGTCGTCGCAAGTATGAATTTGGCATAATGGGGAGGCTCTTCCAGAGTCTTGAGGAATGCATTGAAGGCAGCAGGAGAGAGCATGTGGACTTCATCGATGATATAAACCTTATATTTACCCATTTGGGGCGGGATCCTGACCTGATCCACCAGAGTCCTTATATCATCAACAGAATTGTTGGAAGCCCCGTCGAGTTCATAAATGTTGAATGATGCGTTTTCATTGAATGAGATGCAGGATGGACAGGCATCACAAGCTTCCAGGGAGGGTGAAAGATTTTCACAGTTTATGGTCTTTGCCAGAATACGGGCACAGGTAGTTTTCCCGACACCCCTCGGGCCGCAGAAAAGGAACGCCTGGGCAAGCTGGTTATTTTTAATGGCGTTTTTTAAGGTGTTGGTGATCGGGTGCTGGCCAACAACTGTATCAAAGGTTTGCGGACGGTATTTTCGGGCAGATACAATAAAATTTTCCATATATGGACTTCCTGCAAGAGCAAAACAGGGTCAAAATTACAAAAGTTTTTGTTTTTTGCGTAATTTGGCGCCTGCGCCAAAAGTCCGTTATGTTACTCATTCTTACATCTGAGATCACTGCCCGTCTGAATTACGTTGCCCGTTTTTTGTTCTGTCAGCTGTTAGACCTGGAGTTCCGGTTAACAATATCGCAGGAAGAGTTTGATTTGTACCCGGGGCCAAAACTTGTTTATGGTGTGGATCCCCCGGCCGGGGTTCCCTTTATCCGCTCTGAAGGTATTTTGTTTGAGCGTGAGATCAGAATAAAACCAATTAATGTGACATGGGTTTATAATCTTCCGGTATTTTTTCAAAATGATGATTTTCGTGCCTTAATCCCCTTTGATATTTTGGGAGCCTCTTTCTATCTGATCAGCCGGTATGAAGAGTACCTGCCGCATTCGAAGGATTCGCATGGAAGGTTCATGGCAAAGGAGAGTCTTGCCATGAAAAATGGATTTCTTGAACTTCCGGTAGTGAATTTGTGGGCTGGCCTGCTCGGGAAAATGTTGCTTCAAAAATTTCCCGGCATTCGGATAAAAGTGCATGGTTACCGGTATGTTCCTACCATCGATGTGGATCATACCTATGCCTATCTTAGCAGAACGATGCTGAGAACCATAGGCGGGGCTGGCAAATCGGTCTTGCAGGGAAGGTTCATGGATGTTTATCGAAGAATCCGTGTTTTAGCGGGTCATGAAAAAGATCCTTACGATAATTTCGGGTACCTCGCCGACCTGCACCTTAAATATCTCAACCGGCCGTTGTTTTTTATACTATATGCAAATTACGGCGGCGATGATAACAATGTAACGCTTCAATCAGTCCGGTTCCGGAACTTATTGCAGGAACTGATCAAAGACCATGAAATCGGGATACATCCTTCGGTTTCATCCGCAAAAAATCTGAATCTGCTCAGCAAGGAACTTAATTCTTTGTCGGAAGTTCTTCAGAAAAAGATCATTTCAAGCCGGCAACATTTCCTGAAATTTGAGTTTCCGGTCACTTTCCGGATGTTGAGACAACTCGGTATTACCCATGATTATTCGATGGGTTATGCTTCTGATCCCGGATTCCGGGCAGGCACTTCTGAACCATTCCCATTTTTTGACCTTCAGGCCAATGAGGTGACAGAATTGATCCTGCATCCGATAACACTGATGGATGTAACATTGCGTGATTATCTGCGTCTAACGCCTGATCAGGCCGTTCAGCTTATTCAGAAATACATACAAGGTGTCAGGTCGGCGGGCGGAACATTTCTGAGCCTGTGGCACAACGAAAGCCTCTGTGACACCGGGAAATGGAAAGGCTGGAGGCAGGTTTACGAAAAGATGGTTGAATCGGCTTCCATTTGAAAAACTTCATGATCCGTTATCTTCAACATAATCAGATCGACAAAACCGGCTGGGACCGGTGTGTGGCAGCTTCCATGAACCGAAGAATTTATGCTTTTTCGTGGTACCTCGATCAGGTATGTAACGGATGGGATGCACTGGTAGAAGATGATTATATCAGTGTCTTTCCGCTGACCCATCGCAACAAATGGGGGATCAATTACCTCTATGAACCCTTTTTTACGCAACAACTTGGAATTTTTTCAACCAAGCCGGTCACTGAAGAACTTGTTTCCGGATTTCTCGGTCAGATACCCCTGAAATTCAGATTTGTCGAGATTCACCTGAACTCCATGAATCCTGTGAAAACCGGTGGCTTTAATACGTTTCCGAGACTGAATCATGAGGTTAATCTTTCGACTGATTATGATCAACTTTACGCTGCCTATTCACAAAATACGAGAAGGAATCTGAAGAAAGCGGGAGAGTATGGCATCTTACTTAGCATGGATACTTCCATTGATGAATTGATATCGCTTTTCAGAGAAAATTTTGGAAAGCGGGAGGGGAAACTCAAACAGAATCATTATCGGATTCTGGAAGGACTTTTAAACGAACTGAAGAACCGGTTGCAGGGAGTTGTATACAGCGTCGTGAATACTTCGGGAAAGCTTATGACTGCTGCATTTGTACCGACAGACGGGGGAAGGCATTATTTTCTTTTTGCGGCATCTGATCCGGCTGCGCGTGAAAACGGCGCAATGTTTTTGTTGATCGACCAAATCATAAAACAGCATGCCGGGAGTGGGACCATTCTCGATTTCGAGGGCGGAAATGATCCGAATCTGGCCAGGTTTTATAAAGGTTTCGGAGCCTGTGAAGTGGTCTATCCGGCGCTGCGAATAAACCGTTTACCGTTTTTTCTATGGATGGGGATCAGGTTGATCAGAAAAATAAGGCCCTGAGACTGGACGATTTTAAATACCACTGCCGGATAACAATACGAATGGGAAACATCATTTTTGATAATATGATAATAGAGGATTTATGAAGAACACACTGTTTTACGAAAACATCAGGATCTCACTGACTTCGATACGGAGTCACCTTTTAAGGACGATTCTCACCATACTTATCATTTCCTTTGGCATTATGGCGCTTGTCGGGATTCTCACGGCCACAGATTCCATTAAATATTACCTGACGCAAAATTTCACCATGATGGGGGCGAACACTTTTACCATCCGGAACCGGTCATCGAATGTTCATATGGGTGGCGGGCCCCACAAGGAAAAGCGCTATGAGCCGATCACTTTTAAACAAGCAAGGGAGTTCAAGGAACGGTACGATTTTCCTGCATATACTGCTATTTATACAAGAGCGACAGGTATTGCGACCCTGAAATTTGAAAACAATAAAACCAATCCCAATGTCAGGGTAATTGGTACCGATGAAATGTATTTCATCACATCGGGGGATGAGGTTGAAATGGGACGCAATTTTACTCCCAACGAGGTAGAGAACGGATTCAAGTCGGTGATCCTGGGGGCTGCTTTGGTGAAAGATCTTTTTAAAAATCAGGAAGAACCCGTCGGGAAGATAATTTCGATCGGACCTGGAAAGTTCAAGGTAGTCGGGGTTTTAAAATCAAAAGGTTCGAGTATGGGGTTCAGCGGTGACCTGACTTGTTTTATACCGGTAACTACCGTCAGAACCACGTTTCCAAGGCCCGACATGTCGTATAATATCAACGTAATGGCTAAGAGGCCGGAGCAGGTCGACGCTGCCATTGGTGAGGCTACCGCAATTCTCAGAAATATCAGAAAAGTACCCGTTGGTATTGAGAATACCTTTGAAATGACCAAGAGTGATAACGTTGCGAAGATGCTGATCGAAAACATTAAGTATGTCACCATGGCTGCCACGCTGATCGGGATGATCACCTTGTTGGGTGCGGCAATCGGTTTGATGAACATCATGCTCGTTTCGGTGACGGAGCGCACGCGTGAAATAGGTATCCGAAAAGCCATCGGGGCCACCAAAAGGGTCATCAGGAACCAATTCTTATTTGAATCTGTCGTTATCGGGCAATTGGGAGGCGTTGTCGGGATCATTTTAGGGATCCTTGTGGGGAATGTGATCTCATTATTAATCGGGAGTGCATTCATTGTTCCCTGGATATGGATCTTTACGGGGGTAATCCTCTGTTTTGCAGTGGCCTTATTGAGCGGATTCATTCCGGCACGTAAAGCCGCCAACCTGGATCCGATTGAATCGCTTCGTTATGAATGATGCCGGGGCATGGATCTGAATAAAGTCATTACCCTGCTTAACAAGGAATTTCCTTATGAACCCACCGATGGACAGCGGAGGGTAATGGAAGAACTTGCATTATTTCTGATCCTTTCTTGGAAAAAATCGAATGCATTGTTTCTCTTGTGCGGTTATGCCGGGACAGGTAAAACGACCCTGGTCAAATCACTGGTCGATGTTTTACCGAAAATCGGCAAAAGAACCGTGTTGCTTGCCCCGACCGGGCGGGCGGCCAAAGTGCTGACAGGATACACCAAAAGGGAAGCCAATACCATTCACCGGAAAATCTATCTGGCGCATACCACGAAGGAGGGACAGATCAGCCTGAGGTTGCAGACCAATTATCATAAGCATACGCTGTTCATTGTTGATGAGGCCTCGATGATCCATTACGGGGGTGCCAATGATGGAGCGTTGTTTTCATCGAGAAATCTTCTGGATGATCTTTTTCACTATGTATACAGCGGTGAGAATTGCAGGATGATGTTCATCGGTGATACGGCCCAACTTCCGCCGGTTGGCCTTGGATACAGCCCGGCGCTGGATAAAGAGTTTTTAAAACAAACGTACCATCTTTCACTGGATACTTATGAACTGACTGAGGTGGTGAGGCAGGCAAAGAAGTCGGGGATCCTGGTGAATGCCACTCTGGTACGGGAGCAGCTCCAGGAGCAAAAATTTGAACTTCCCATTTTGACCACCGGGGCTTTTAAAGACATTCAAAGGATTACGGGTGCAGAGTTGGAGGAGGTTCTGAACCACTCTTTTTCAGGGTCGGAAAAAGACCATAACGTGGTTGTTTGCCGGTCCAATAAAAGGGCGAATATCTTCAACCGTGAAATTCGCAGGCGGATCCTCTACTATGAAGATGAAATATCGACCGGCGATTACCTGATGATCGTTAAAAATAATTATTTCTGGTTACCTGATGATTCAAAGGCGGGGTTTATTGCCAATGGGGACATTGTTGAACTGATGCGAATCCGAACGATCGAAGAGCTTTATGGTTTTCGTTTTGCGGATGTTACGATACGGTTTCTCGATTACCCGGAGGAGAAGGAACTGGATGTTAAAATTATTCTGAATACGCTCATGTCAGAATCCGCGGCGCTTTCACAAACGGATAACAACCGGCTTTTTCAGGCTGTGATGGAGGATTACGCGGAGCTTCCCTCACGGAGAGCCCGGCTGGAGCAGGTCAAGATCAATCCCTTCTTTAACGCGCTTCAGGTTAAATTTGCCTACGCGCTTACCTGTCATAAAACACAAGGCGGTCAGTGGAATACGGTTTTCATTGACCAGGGGTATCTGAACGATGCCATGATCAATGTTGAATACGGCCGCTGGTTGTACACGGCATTAACACGGGCTACACGCAGGCTGTTCCTGGTGAACTTCGAGGAACGTTTTTTTAAAAAATAACCCTGCCGGATCTACTTCTAGCAGGGTTATTTCTCTTGGAATAGTATTCTTTACCAGCCAAGGAGTGTAATCCCGACAGTCCATGGGTAAAGTTCGGGACCCTGATCTTTTTGAAACATCGGGGTTAGCGAATAGGTGGCAAAGAGATTCAGGTGAGACCAACCAATCCGGAATGCCGCATCAATTTTAAAAGGTGACAGGTGATATGCACCCCGGTCGCGTACCAGGTATTTATCTACGGTATAGGTAGCCACCTGATTACCTTTATCATCAACGAGGAAATAAGTCTGATTTTTATTTTCATAAACCTGTTTGGTGTATGAACCAATACGGGCTCCCAGAATTGCCCCGAGTGAGATGTGAAAACTGTTTGACCGCCGGTACCTGTTGGTCTGATATTCAAATAATAACGGAAGTGTGATATAGGAAACAACCATTTTATTTTTATAAATGGATACCGGATTCCCGTTCGCGTCCTCTACTTTATATGCCACCAGCGCGGTTGAATCCTTCAACATCACATAATTATTGGTAAAAAAATAGTTACTGATCTGAAAACCAATACCTGTCGTGAATCCCAGGTGGTTTTTAGCAAGGTTGACATTCAATTCAAATGGATTGATGTTGACATTCAGTGAACGGGCAGTATTTATATTCATATACGGATATTCGGGATAAAAATTCATGTCGAATCCGGAGGTTGAATATCCATTAAAACCCAGTTCAATTCCGGCCCAATGGCCATTGTACTTTTTGTGTTTTTTACAAAATGGGAAGTCATTCCAGTTAAAATCGGGGAACCCGCAAAGAAAGTCATTCATAAAGGCGCTGTCATGGACATGATGGCCAGATTTATACTTGGGACAATCGGAATGGTCTTGTGCCATTAAAGCAGGCAATGCTATAGTCATGCTGATGACAATAAGGAAAATCCTCATAGTTTTCATATCATACATTTTTTTGGTTAACAACTGAAGCCTAAGACGTGAAAATATTGCGGATGTTACAAAGTTATCAGCTATCGAGTTTCAGAACGGCAAGAAAAGCTTTCTGAGGCACTTCGACATTTCCGATCTGTCGCATCCGTTTTTTCCCTTTTTTCTGCTTTTCAAGAAGCTTTCTCTTGCGGGTGATGTCGCCGCCATAACATTTCGCGGTCACATCTTTTCTCACAGCCTTTACGGTCTCCCGTGCAATGATTTTGGCACCGATGGCTGCCTGGATGGCGACTTCAAATTGCTGACGGGGGATGAATTCTTTTAATTTAATACAAAATTTCCGGCCGAAATCATAGGCATTGTTTCGGGTAATCAGTGCTGAGAGTGCATCCACCACTTCACCATTCAGCAGGATATCGAGTTTAACGAGATCAGTATCCTTATAACCGATAGGATGATAATCGAAGGAGGCATATCCTTTGGAGATACTTTTCAAACGGTCGTAAAAATCAAATACAATCTCGCCAAGCGGGAGTTCTACGGTAAGTTCAATACGATCGGTGGTAAGGTAGACCTGATTTTTCAGTGTTCCGCGTTTATCCATGCAAAGTTTGATGATCGGGCCGATATACTCCGCTTTGGAAATGATGTTGGCAATGATATAAGGTTCTTCCATACGTTCGATGTAGTTCGGTTCGGGGAGTCCGGACGGGTTGTAAACATCGAGCATTTCACCTTTTGTTGTATAGACTTTATAGGAAACGTTGGGAACCGTTGTGATCACATCCATATCGAATTCCCGGTCGAGGCGTTCCTGAATGATCTCCATATGAAGCAGACCCAGAAAACCGCAACGGAAGCCGAATCCAAGTGCAGCAGAAGCTTCTGGTTCAAAGGTGAGCGAAGCATCATTCAGGCGCAGTTTCTCGAGGGAATCACGCAATTCTTCATACTCATCGGCGTCAGTGGGGTAGATTCCGGCGAATACCATTGGTTTTACACCGCGAAAGCCTGAAATTCCCTCACTGCAGGGAGTTTCAACATGGGTAATGGTATCGCCCATCTGGACCTCTTTGCTGTTTTTGATACCGGATATGATATATCCGACATCACCGGTAAAAACGGTTTCACGGGATTCGGGTCGGAGCCTGAGTATCCCAACTTCATCGGCGTGATAATCCATTCCCGTGGCGACAAATTTCACGTGGTCGCCCTTGCTGATGGAACCGTTGAATATACGGAAATAGGCAACCACGCCTCTGAATGGATTGTAGAGGGAGTCGAAGATCAGTGCTTGCAGCGGGGCTCCGGAATCGCCGGCAGGGGGTGGAATCTTATGTATGATGGCTTCCAGAACCTCTTCGATACCCAAACCTACTTTAGCGCTTACCGAAAGGATCTCGTGGCGGTCGCACCCTATCAGATCAACGATCTGGTCTTTTACTTCCTCAACCATTGCGGCATCCATGTCGATCTTATTTAAAACCGGGACGATGGAGAGGTTATGTTCAATGGCAAGATAGAGATTGGAAATGGTCTGTGCCTGGATTCCCTGGGTCGCGTCGACAACGAGCAGCGCTCCTTCACAGGCGGCAATAGCTCTTGAAACTTCATAGGAGAAATCAACATGCCCGGGTGTATCGATCAGATTCAGCGTATAGTTTTCACCCTGGTAGGCGAATTTCATCTGAATGGCGTGACTTTTAATGGTGATTCCCCGTTCACGTTCCAAATCCATATCATCGAGCACCTGTTCTCTTGAATCCCGTTCCGAAATGGTATCGGTCCATTGTAACAATCTGTCGGCCAGCGTGGATTTTCCGTGGTCAATATGAGCAATAATGCAAAAGTTACGGGTGTTTTTCACGGATGCAAAGATAGCAATATCACTTGATAATGATGCAGCATCATCTCAGCAAAGTCAGGGAACCGTGGATATTCCTTTTAACGATGCCATTCAGCGTCACTTCATTTACATCACACACGAAAAAATAGGTACCATCGCTGCATGATTGGCCGGTATTCATATCTTTCCCGTCCCAGTTAATTTCAGGATCATGGGTTTTGAACACCGCTTTACCCCACCGGTCAAAAATGGTAAGATCGATTTCTGAGACGGAGCTTCTGTGAACGGGCCTGAAGAGGTCATGGCTACCGTCGCCGTTGGGTGTAAAGATGTTTGGGAGTGAATATCCCGGGCAGGCCGTAATGTCGACGCATATCACGGGACTCATTTCGCTTTTATTCCCCATGGAATCAATGGCAACCACACCATAACAACCTACGATCGACTGGTAGGGGGCGTGGAGGTATGTTGTATCCATGGGATGTAACAACGAATCGATCAGGAGCGGGTATCCCGGAGTGGAGGAGTAATAGATATAGTATTTCTCGATATCGGTAGGGCAGGAATCAGCAGGAATTTTCCAGGATAGTTGATTGACGGCATCTTCGCAATTTGTTTTTACAGTAAGTAGCGGGGGACAAGGCGGGATGTTGTCGACGGGGATATCGCAGGTCTCCTGAGATTCGTTGATGATCGGATATACAAAACCCGGGGCCGAGTATTTTCCGACACTCCGGATCCGGTAACAATAACGTTCCCCGTTGATGAGACCTTTATCCATAAAGCTGTTTTTCAGACTTTGACCCACTGAATCAAACCCGGCCGAACCGGGATCTTTTCTGAAAATAATGAAACGGTCATTGGCCCATGGCACTTTGTCCGACCAGTTCAGTCTTATGGATTTGTCGGTTGGATCGGTCGTGAGAAACATCGAGGCGGCTGGCTGCGAGGATCCCATCAGGAATCGGTTCCCCGGCGTCTCATTGTAAAAATCAACCCTGTAAATAAATTCGAATGTGCTGGTGTTAAGCATGGCATCGTTAAAAATAGTATCATTCAGATTATTGGTCGAATCGATCCTGAGAAAATCATCCGGGGAATCTGACCGTGCCCTGTTGAGGATGTATTTGTAAGGACCGGGAGCCTGAAGGGTGTCGATCTCGGTCGGTTTCGACCAGGCGGTGTAAATTGTGCCGTCAGAACCATGGGTTGATGTGATACTGACATTGGTCATCACGGGAAGATCTTTTTTTAAGGCAGCACAGGCTTCATTAGAGGCGTAACTTTCCGATTTATCGGTAAATACGGCAATGATCAGGTAACAATATCTGATACCCTGCTGAAGTCCGGTACCGTTATTATCGTCAAGGTAAGTCGTTGTGGTATGGTCATTAACAGATGCAATCCGGGAGTACCCAAGGTAGACGGGTACCCCTGTCTGGCAATACCCCGGAAGATAACCGGTTGAATCGGCCTTACGGTATATATCGAATCCGGATGCGTTCTGACAGGCATAGGGATCCCAGTTCAGGGTTATAGAATTACCCATTGGAGTGGCTGAAAGATTTTCGGGGGCAGGACCGATAACGAGGATGTTTATAGTCTTCAGGGTAACCAGGTTCACCGGTTTCGCA
>JAQWBQ010000068.1 GCA_028706295.1 Bacteroidales bacterium | reverse complement strand
CGCTGGAGAATTTCTACAAGGGTATTGAAACCATTCCCTGGTTCTACCAGTACTTTACCGAAATGTACCGGAACCGTTAGTTCTTCACGAATTTCATGGTTGATAAGGCATTTCCGTTATCAACCCGGATGAAATAGATGCCCGGCGCCCACGATGAGACATCGAGTGTATTGACATTAGTACCCTGGAACCTAACCTTTCCCACTGTATTGAAGATCGTTACCATTGCCTTTTGTTCCTGATCCGCACCGGTTCCGGGGATCCGGATATTCAGAATGTCATGACAGGGATTCGGTGCAAGGGTCATAATCGGTTCCTGAAGTTCTTCTGTTCCGACCGGTGAATACATAAAACCGGTTTCTGCTGAAAACAATCCCGGTAAATATCCGTTGTCGATGGTCTGAACGCTGAAGTAGTAATAACCTTCCGGGATTCCCGTAACTTTCCATGAGGTATCGGCGGTGGTGTTACCGCGGCAGACCACCTGTCGGAAACCACTCACGGGATCAGCCATGGGCGCCATCGTGTTAAAAGATCCGGATGCCGTACCGATCATAAGGTTATAAGAGAGTGCGTTGACGGGGGTTTCGGCATCCATCGCTGAAAACCATGTAATAACCAGGTCGTTCGACACCTGAGAAACCGTCAGGTTGCCGGGTGCGGTTGGCGGGGTATTGACAGCGAAGGTGGTGGTATCACCCAGGTTGTTCAGATACAACAATGTTTTCGATACATCAAAGCCGTCAATTCCGGTAAACAGAAGGTCGGTGTATCCGTCGTTGTTAACATCTCCCCAGGTAACACCCCCGTTCCGGATTCCCGGGAGCAGGCTGCTTTCGGTGACGAAATTCATATAGCCGAGGTTGTGGTGGAGGAGCGTAACCGCAGTACCGCCGCAAGCCGGCATCCTGCCGATCAGGATCAGGTCCTGAAGTCCGTCGGCATCATAATCACCGATATCGAACGAGGAGTGCAGGATGTTTGAGTTCTGGATTTCAAACTGAGTAAACTGATCATTTCCGTCATTCCGGTAAACGAAGAAATAGCCGTCGACGTAAATATCCATTCCCGACAAGGCCAGGTCAAGGTCGCCATCCCGGTCGAGGTCGGCAAATTCAGCATGACCCCCGTAAAGCCCCGTGAATGGCGCCGGAGAGATGTTGACTTCAGTGAAAATTCCATTGTTGTTGCGGTACAGGAGCGAATGGATCCCGCCTCCCGTATCTCCACAGATAAAGGCATCCAACTGGCCATCGTTGTTGTAGTCGCCCCAGCAGCATCGTCCGCTTTGAACCGGCGGGAAGGGCGCCAGAATATCAGTGAAGATATGATCCCCGTCGTTACGAAAGATTTTCGAAATACTGTTACCAGCCATCAGTATATCAAGATCGCCGTCGTTGTCGTAATCGCCCCAGGTTACCCTTCCATCCTGCATTCCGGGAAGCGCGATACCGGATTCGGTGAATACCCCTGAGTTGTTGTCATAAACTTTTGTACAGGAATTCCCCGATGCATCCATTCCCGCCAGGATCAGATCCAGATCTCCATCGGCGTCGTAATCGCCCCATTCGGTCGCCCCGTAATGCAAGGCAGGAAGGTTTGCCCCGATATCGGTAAAAACACCCTGATCGTTCCGCAGTATTTTCGACTGTGGGTAGATCCCTTCGGCGCCGCTGATTGCCAGGTCGAGGTCGCCATCGTTGTCAAAATCCCCCCATGCGCAACTGCTGTAGCCCAGTTGAGGTAAAGTCACATTGGCTAAGGAAAATGGAGGCTGCTGCCCCGACGATGTAAAGGAGATCAACAGGAAAACAAATAACCCCAAAATATGAAGTTTCATAATGAGTAATTGAGTGAATGAGTGAATGAGTGATTAAGTTATTGACTGGATTTTTCGTTTTCAATTGTCAATTGTCAATTGTCAATTTTCAATTGTCAATTCTTAATGCTTCCTTATTAAAATTTTCAAGACCGGTATTCAGAAATTTCACAAAGGCGTCCACATTCAGGTCATAGGCCCGCGGCTGTGTCAACAGGTGACCGGAGGTGTCGAGCAACACGTAATAGGGTTGTGAATTCACATTAAACCGGGTGATTTGCAGGTCGGCGAATATCTTTCCGATCGTCTTCTTCACTTTTTTATCGTAGGTGGATGTGACCCACTCCGGTTGCGGGAGTTCTGTTTTATCGTCGACGTAAAGCGCTGTGACCAGGTAATTTTCACGTAAGATTTTAAGCACTTTTGGATCGGACCACACATTTGCTTCCATTTCGCGGCAGTTGACGCAACCATGTCCGGTGAAATCGATAAAGAGGGGCTTATTCACTTTTTTGGAACAGGCTAACGCCTGTTTGTAGTCAAAATAGCCTTCGAGTCCGTGCGGAAGTTTAAGAAAATCGGCATATTTGGGCTTGTCGCACAGGGAGGACGGGGTTTGCCCGGCGTTTCCGCCCCCGGAGCCGATCGAGGCCACTTCCGATTTCACGATGGCATTGATATCGAAATCCTGATAGGTTGTCGGGGGAAGGTAACCCGAAAGGGCTTTCAGCGGAGCCCCCCACATTCCGGGGATCATATAAACCACGAAGGAGAAGACGATGATGGCGAGGATGATGCGGGGCACGCTGATAAACGGGAGATCGGAATCGTGGTTGAATTTAAGTTTACCGATCAGGTACATTCCCATCAGGAAGAAGATCACGATCCAGAAGGCGAGGTAGACTTCCCGGTCGAGGATATGCCAGTGGTACGTCTGGTCGGCGATGCTCAGGAACTTCAATCCCAGCGCCAGTTCAAGGAATCCCAGCACCACCTTGACGGAGTTAAGCCATCCGCCTGATTTTGGGAGTTGTGCGAGCCACGAGGGGAAAAATGCAAATAATCCGAATGGCAGGGCAAAGGCAAGGGAGAAGCCGAACATACCGATGATGGGCATGAGGATGTCGCCGCTGGCCGATTTCACGAGGAGGGCGCCCACGATGGGTCCGGTGCAGGAGAAGGAGACAAGAACCAGCGTGAATGCCATGAAAAAAGCGCCGCCATAACCGCCTTTATCGGCCTGCCGGTCGGCTTTATTTACCAGCCAGCTTGGAAGGGTGATCTCGAACATTCCCAGGAAGGATGCCGCGAAAACCATGAAAATTACGAAAAAGAAGATATTCGGCAGCCAGTGTGTACTGATGAAGTTGTTGAAGTTGGCGCCCATCGTGACGGCTACCAGCACGCCCAGTACCATGTAAATCACGATGATCGATAACCCGTAAACGATGGCCTCCATTCTCGCCTTGCGCTTATTGGTCGTGTCATGCATGAAAAAGGTCACGGTCATCGGGATCATGGGGAACACACAGGGGGTCACGATTGCCAGTAAACCGGCGACGAAAGAAATGATGAAGAACCAGAGCAACGACTGATCGGCTGCCTTGTCGGCGGCGGTTTCGCCTAACTGTGTCTGGGATGCAGCCGGGGTTGCCGGGTTGATCGTGACCGGGGTGATGGCCTTTTTGGAAGTGTCGGTAGCTGCCGGCCCTGCCGTTGTTCCGCCGGTAGTCGCCGGAGCGGATGAAATTTCGGCCGCAACGGGATTGCCTTTCAGGTTGAATTCAAATTCAATGTCATTCGGCGGAAGGCACTGTTTATCGTCGCAACACATGAAATTGACCACCCCTTTCACGACGAAATCTTTGGAGCTCAGGATCTTTATCTTTTGTTTGAAGACGGCCTTATCTGCAAAGAATTTCAGAATCATTCCGAAATTGGGGTCATTTTCCTCAATGGGCTTTGATTCCCTGACTTTCCCGATCAACTGATAATCCTTGCTTTTGGTAAATGAAAAGGAGGTCGGGAGCGGCCCTTCTTTATCTGTTGGTATATCCTGGGAATAGAGGTGCCAGGTTTTGTCGATATGAGCAGTCATCACAAGGGTAGCCTCTTCGGGGGTCGGTTGTTCCACTTTGAAACTCCATTTGACCGGTTCGAGAATTTGCGAATGGACGCAAAAGGGAAGCAGAAGCAGGGCCAGCAGGCCGATCCTTAGACTTTTCATACGTGTTGTATTGGTGGCTTCAAGTATAATATGGCTGACAGAAAACTTTAAAAACCGGGTGTTTTCGGCATTGGGTTGATGACAAAGCCGGAAGCCCGGAAAACGATTGATTTGATCACTGCTGCAAAGATATAGAAATTTACTTATGTAATCCCGCCGGTAAGTTATAGCATGCTTTGCATGGTCAGTCTTTCAGAATCCTGACCTCGGTCCGCCGGTTTTTCTGTTTGCCTTCATCCGTATCATTGTCGGCCACCGGCTGGGTTTCACCATATCCCCTGGCGATAATCCGGTTTTCGGCGACACCCTTTCGTATCAGGTACGATCGCACGGCATTGGCGCGGTCGGCGGAGAGTTTCATGTTGGCATCGGGCGATCCTACATTGTCGGTATGCCCCGCAATCTCGATCTCCATTTTTGGTTTTATCTTCAGCACCGTCACCAGCTCATCGAGCGCGGTATTGGACTCTTTGCGGATGGTGGCTTTTCCGGTATCAAAGAATACGTTCTTCAGGGTGAAGATCCTGGGCGGGTCGTATTTCATCGTAAAAGTATAGGTCATGCGGTGGTCGCCGCCGGGCACGTCGATCTCCTTGTATTTAACCTGGTCGCTGAAATACTTGTAATACACAGTATATTTGTCGCCTGATGGAATCCGGATCGTGCATTTTCCGTCGGCGCCAGTGGTTCCGGCAAACTTTTGTTCCCCTGTCTTTTTTACCAGGATGATCGTTTCACCCTGGCGTGGTGTGCCGCTTTTACTCGTGACGATCACATTGAACACCGCTTCGGTTTCGGAGGGTTTATTATCCTGGCTGTTTCCACGGATGGTGGATAAAAGGACCAGAGCCAGGAGGACTGAAAATGTTTTGGTTTTCATGTGTTAATAATTTTAAATTTTATTGGTCACATGGAATATCCAATATTACCATTCACGATTTGCATGAACCTGGTGCCTTTGGATATTTCATAGAATGATGTTTTGATGACAAATTTCCTGTTCTTGCCTGAATGCAGGGGCGTAGCGACAGGTATTGAATCCCACGATGGGTAGCAAAATGCTTCAGATAATTAAACGGTCTGCCGGGAAATGTATTATGGATCGTAAGAAAAAAGCATGCTGGGCGGATTCAAACCCGGGTCGTGACCATCAGCACCTTTTTTGTCTGGCCGGTGATCCTGTATCGATGGTCTATCCTGCGGCCAATGATCCAGATGATGTCGTTGCCCGACAACAGCAGCCAGGTATGCTCCTTGTCTATCCTCGGGATTTTTTGATCAACAAAGAAATCGCTTAGTTTTTTCGGTTTACGCTTCCAGTATCCGGAAGATGGTTTTTCAGGTTTCACCAAAGTATGTCAGATCAGGGAATGTACTCGATCCGGAGAATTTTTGTTGTTCGGGATGTTATCCGGAACCGGTGATCGATCCTTCGTCCGACGACCCATACAATCTTCGAACCTGAGCATAACAGCCAGGTATTCTCTTTTTCAGGAAGGGATAGTTTTTCGTTGATCAGGAAGTCGCTGAGTTTCTTTTTCTTGTTCATTCCGAAGGGATAGAAAATATCACCCGGCCTGAATTGCCTCAGGACAAGCGGGAACTCCAGCTTTCCTGCATCGAGGTTTGCAATATGGTTTGATCCCTCAATAACGTATTGAAAGGCGTTGTTCACTTTGTGCATCCTAAGCCTGATCGGTTTACGAAGGCTCTTTCCGGTTATAAAATCCCTGATGATCACTCGCTTTTTGCCGGACAGGGGCATCAAAGGCTGAATGATGATTTGCCGGCGGTGTTTCACAGCCCGGTAGCCGGGCGACAGAAATAGTTTGCGGCTATCTGTGTTGAGCACCGAGAGGATGTTCTGGACCTGGCTTTGGGTGAACCCAAAGGGAGAAAATAGTTCCCAGGCCAGGGTATTCTTAGGTTCCGCGAGGCCCAACCGGTTACTGTCGATGTACCAGGTGTCGCCTTTCCGGCTGATGACTTCATCTTTCCAACGGTCAATAAAGGTTGAAGCAATTGTGTCGATATCGCGCAGACGCAGAATGGTGTTGGTGAGGTTAACCGCGAACTCGGGATTCATTTCACGCAATACCGGAAGAAGCTCATGCCGGATTTTATTGCGGGTGTACTTAGTAGCGTCGTTGGAGGAGTCATTCCGGTACTGAATGTTCTTTTCAATGGCATATTGATCAATATCATGCCGGTAAGCAAACAGGAGCGGCCTTATCAGGTTCCCCTGTTTGGGCAGGATTCCGTGAAGGCCCGAAATACCGGTTCCCCGGATCAGGTTGATAAAGAAGGTCTCGACCTGATCATCGAGGTGATGGCCGGTGGCGATGTACCGGTATCCCGGATCCTTACATAGTTCACCGAACCATTCATAGCGGAGGTCCCGGGCCGCCATCTGAACCGATATGCCTTTCTTTCGTGCGTACGTTGTGGTGTCGAATTTTTTCAGGTGAAACGGAACATTAAAGGTACGGGCCAGTCCGGCAACAAACTGTTCATCGGCATCGCTTTCATTGCCCCGGAGATTGAAATTGCAGTGGGCAATTCCAAAGTGATATCCCGCGGAGGCAAACAGGTGGGACATGACAACAGAATCAATTCCACCGCTGACGGCAAGCAGAATCCGGTCGCCGGGAGAAAACAGATCCTGTTTACGGATAAAGGACAAAAAACCGGTTTCCATTTTCTTTGTAAAACCTTGATTCAAACCCAAAGATACGACATATTCCGGTTGAATTCGCTTTTTCTTTATCGCTCAGGATGCATGAACAGCGACAGTTCTCTTCCTTTATGGGGGAGGTGGCGAAAAGATCACCGGAAAACAAAAAGAGGGCGTTTTTTTTGAAAACGCCCTCTTTTTATCGGAATTTCAGTAGTTATATTTCCCAGGTATCTCCTGAATTCAGCAGATCGTCCACATTCCGGATCTTTGAGGTCTCTTTCGCGTATTTGATCTGTTCTTCCACCATATCATCGTAAGTGGGGAACATGGCCGAGCGGATCACTCCGAAGACCATGGGATAGTTGGGCGGGGCAATCTTGGCGAGCATCAGGTGAATTCCGGGATCCTGGCTGTACTGGTCGTGAACCAGGATATCGTCGATCGTGATTCCGTTTTGCCCGATCTCAACGACTTCAAGACGGGTATCGCGAAGAACCAGTCCTTTTTCATGGTTTTTCCCGAATACCATGGGTTCGCCGTTTTTCACCACCAGCATGGTATCATCCTTTACCTCTTTTCCGGTCACTTCATTGTGTGCCTTGTCGGCAAAGATGATGCAATTCTGCATGATTTCGACGATGGAGGTGCCGTCGTGTTTAGCTGCCTCGAACATGGCTTCGGTCATCATGTTGATGTTGTTGTCGGGAACCCTGGCGAAAAATGTACCCTGGGCGCCCATCACGAGTTCACCTACCGTGAAGGGGTGTTCGATGGTCCCCTGGGGAGAGGTTTTAGTCACTTTACCCATGGGGGTTGTCGGTGAATACTGGCCTTTGGTGAGTCCGTATATCTGGTTGTTAAAAAGCAGGATGTTGATGTCGACATTCCGGCGGATGATGTGAATGAAGTGGTTTCCGCCGATGGCGAGTGAGTCGCCGTCGCCGGTGGCCATCCAGACGCTGAGGCGCGGGTTGGCGATTTTCACACCGGTGGAGATTGCTGCGGCACGTCCATGAATTCCATGGATCCCGTAAGTGTTCACATAATAGGGAAACCGTGAGGAGCAACCAATCCCCGATACAATGCAAAAGTTTTCCTTGCGGTATCCGATTTTTGGGAAGACGCGTTCCACGGCCGCCAGGATGGCATGTGCACCGCATCCGGGGCACCATTTCACCATCTGGTCGCTTTCAAAATCTGTTTTGGTGAGTTGAACCTTTGAGCGTTCAACGGTCATATTTACAAAGTCCATGTTATTTCTCCTCCAGCAGTTGGTTAAACTTATTTGTTAACTCATTGATCATGAAAGGCAGCCCCTGCACTTTATTGAATTGTGTGATGTTCGGCATGGGGAACTTCATCCGGAGATAATTCACGAATTGTCCGCTGTTTAATTCACAGACAACGATCTTTTTAAAGCCTTTCAGAATGTCGCCGGTATTTTTCGGAAGGGGCATGATATAATGGAAGTGGGCATGACTGACCCGTTTGCCTTCCTTATGCATCTGCTCTACGGCCGAATGCACAGCGCCGTATGTTCCGCCCCATGATACCACGAGCAGATCGCCCGTCGGATCGCCGTCGATCTCCTGCTCAGGGATATACTCGGCTACTTTTTCCACCTTGCCGGCCCTCAGATCGGTCATGATCTGATGATTCATCGGATCGGTCGAAACCGTACCCATGATGTTTTCTTTTTCCAGTCCCCCGATCCGGTGCCTTAAACCTTCGGTGCCGGGAATTGCCCACTGGCGGGCGAGATTTTCAGGATTCCTCTTGTACGGTTTATATTCGGGATCGTTGGCCTGGGCCATCGGTGGATTGATTGGTGGCATATCCGCCATTTTGGGAATGCGGAAGAGGGTGGAACCAAATCCAAGGTATCCATCGGTAAGGAGGATGCAGGGAGTCATGTGTTCCATCGCCAGTTTCGCAGCCATGTAGGCATAGTAGAAGCAATTTTCGGAGGTGGAGGCGGCGACCACGATAACCGGGCATTCGCCGTTGCGTCCGAATAAAGCCTGATAGAGGTCGCTCTGTTCCGATTTGGTCGGGAGGCCGGTCGAAGGTCCGCCGCGTTGAACGTCGACGATTACCAGGGGTAATTCGGTCATGACGGCCAGTCCGATCGCTTCGCTTTTCAGCGACAGTCCGGGGCCGGAAGTGGTGGTACAGGCCAGAGAGCCGGCATAGGAAGCGCCGATGGCCGAACAGATTCCGGCAATCTCGTCTTCAGCCTGGAAAACCTTTGCCCCCAGCGATTTGTGTTTTGCCAACTCCATGAGGATCTCAGTGGCCGGGGTGATGGGGTAAGAGCCAAGAAACAAGGGTCGACCCGATTTTTCGGAGGCTGCGAGCAATCCCCATGCAGTACCTGTATTCCCGGTGATGTTCCGGTAACGGCCTTTTTCCATTTTGGCAGGACCTACCTGGAGGACCGATTCGAGCGCCTCAATGGTTTCGGCATAGTTGTATCCCGATTGAAGAACCACCTTATTGATCTGGATCAGTTCGGGTTTTTTCTTGAACTTTTGCTCAAAGTAATGAAAGGAAGGCTTTAAATCGCGATTGAAAATATAGTAAAGTATGCCCAGTGCGAACATATTTTTGCTGCGCTCGGCAGTCTTGTTGTCGATGTTGAGGTCTTTGAGGCTCTCTTTGGTCAGGGTGGTGATGGGAGCTTTGATCACATTGTAGCTTTCGAGTGAACCATCCTTCAGGGGATCCTTCTTGTACCCGGCTTTTTCGATGGCTTTTTCTTCAAAAGCATCGGTGTCGGTAAGGATCGTGGCCCCCTTTTTTGCCCACTTCAGGTTGGCCCTAAGGGAGGCCGGGTTCATGGCAACCAGCACATCCACCATGTCGCCGGTGGTAAAAATTTTGGAACTGCCCATGTGGACTTGAAATCCTGAAACACCGGCGATGGTGTTCTGGGGCGCCCGGATTTCGGCAGGAAAATCCGGAAATGTCGCGAGGTCGTTGCCGACGAGGGCTGCCACATCCGAAAACATGGTTCCGGAAAGTTGCATTCCGTCGCCCGAATCGCCAACGAATTTAACGACAACTTCTTCCCGTTCAATAACGGGTCTCTTTTTCTTAGTCATAGGTTTAAATCATTTAGACCCGCAAAGGTACTCATTAAAGTCAAAAGTCAAAAGTTAAGCATAGAAATCACACTACAAATCAGTTTGGATTTCCGTTGGCGGGAGGATACAGTAAATGGCACTACCTTTTGCAGCGAAACCAAATTCATCCGTTCCTTATCCGAAATACCAGGATTCCGGGCCTGCGATCTTTAGCTTATTATCTATTGTTCTCCGGAACCTGAACATATTCTTAGCTTGACCGGGCGACATTCCTTCAAAAATCTCGAGTTCCATCTAATCCGAATCATTTGATACATGCCAGCCGTTCGGGCAAATCCCCAGCAAGACTGATGGAAATTGGGGATTCTTGGAATATTCGACATTAAGCACTGATAAATGGGTGTAGAGCTTCCCATATTAAACGCCGTTTGAAGGGTCATCGTCATAATCAAAATAGTTCCTTGAATTGCTTGTGATGATAACAAAAAAATGATCGTAAGGGTGAAGGTTGGTTTATTCAGTTGTTCCGGTCGTTGCCCGACAAATCATCTGTTTCACAGATTTTTACTGTCATATAAAGCAAACACTCGGAACTGATCAATTTCTGTTACGGGCAACGACCACTTTCTGAGTCCCCAGGGTGACTGATCCTGATAAAACCTTTACGAAATAGACTCCCTCCGGTAATCCGCTGATGTCGATCATTGCATGTGATTCAGCGGGCGACACCTGAGCGTTTATCTTTCGCACTCCAACGATACTGTAAAGTTCCAGCGTCACCGCTTTATGGAACTTACTTACGGCCACGGTAATTTTATCAGAAGCGGGATTGGGATAAACGGAAATTACGGGGAGCGGGCTTTGTGTATCGCCGATCCCGGTCATATTTCCGTTTTTATCTGTTTTGATCAGCAGGGCATGGTAATCATCGTCTGATGTGGATTGTGCCCCGCCGCAAATGATCCAGCCTCCGTCGGTGCAATGTGCAACCGAATGACCGAATGCCTCGTAATAATTTCCGAAATACCTGCCCCACAGGCTGTCGCCGTTCGAACCATATTTCATCAGCATGAGTTCCGTCGGATTTGAGAAAGGATATGTTTTAGATTGATCGCCACAAACTATTACATCGCCCTCGGCCGTTGTTTGTACGCTGTATATGTCCCGTTGTTTTAAAAGATACCGTACCCGGGTCCAGAGTGTATCGCCTGAGGAATTCAGTTTCATGATCAATGACTCATTCATTTCCTTTCCTCCCGCATAAAATCCTTCCTCTCCGATGGTATCAAGGGAATAAATACAGGCATCTCCATACCCCTGATACTCCCTGAACCATAGTGAATCGCCTGTCGGACCTATTCTGAATAAAAAAGGAAGATAAGTAAAATATGCCGATTCAAGTCCTCCTCCAATGATAAAATCGCCACCCGGAATCTCATTTATTGCATAACATCGTGGCGAGGCCCATCCACCTGCCGGAATGGTGATAAAATCTTTTTTCCATAGTACATTGCCCGCCGAATCGGTACGGCACACGGCCATATCCCATGGAGTCTCATTCCCTCTTCCTGCCACGATATATCCGTTCCCCGACGTGGGCGCCAGGATGGAAACAAGGCCCTGGCATATCTCCTTTCCCCAAAGCGAATCACCAGTAGGGGAGGTATGTATCAGCATCGTAGTCTCATTTCCGAAATTTATAAAAGTGAAGCCACCATCGGCAGTGTGAACCAGGGCCCGGTCGTTAAAGTGCAGATTTACGTTTTTGTGAAAAGATCGAGTCCATATCGTGTCGCCCGACGCATCTGTTTTCACGAGCCATATTTTTCCGGATTCGGTGCCGAGAAAGGCATAACCGCCGTCGCGGGTCTGTACAACCGACATTCCGGTTTCATAATTATTTTTTGTTATGATCTTTTCAAAGGTGACCTGGGCTTTGACAACACCTTGAAATAACAACGCCATGCAAATGAATACAAGTTTTTTCATTTTCTGATTGTTTGATGATTATGGTTCTTTGATAATTATTTTCTCCGAAGCCACCGTCTTTCCGTCATACACCAGCCGTACCACGTACATGCCCTGCGGCCAGGCGGAAACGTCGAGGTCGAGCTGCTTGTCATCCCGGCTGATCTCTTTTGAAAATACCCGTTTGCCAAAGAGATCGTAAACCTCCAGGTCCAGCTCTTTTGTCCATTTATGGAATGTTGTTTGAACAGAAAAGTTTTTTGTCTGGCTTTCCAGTCTGATCCTGTCGGGCAGCGTGATGTGAATCCAATCACTTGCCGGATTGGGAAACACCTTCATTTTAACAAGTTCTTCATCTGCCGGCAGTTCTTCTTTACCTACCGTAAGTCCGCAGGGAGGCATTGAAAGAGTCGAACTGACTATAGGGTAAGGACAAAGCGAGTCGTACACCCGCGGAGCCATGTAAATACTATCAAAATCAAGGTTTTCGTTCAGCTTCCACAGGTGAAATAGATACTTGTTGTTAGTAAAATCAGCTGCGGTAATAAGATATTTATTGTCCTGTGTTAAAATCGCATCAATTGGAAGGTATATAGTGTTTTTCAACACTTTTTCCTTTAAAATTGTTCCCAATGTATCGGTTTTTAAAATAGCTAGTTTCGGATTGTTGTCGCTTTTTGTATACCCTGTTCCTAAAATGAAAGTTGTATCAAACAATGTATTTATCGTCGTGGCTTTACCGTAAATGGTATTCGGAATTAAATCTTTATATGAAACAGGTTCACCCATTAATGAAGTCTTGATTAAGGTCGGTGAATAACTAGTGACGGGCCAATGATAATGACTGATACAACTGTATATAGCATGATCTGTTTCAACTGATTGAAAACCTTCTCCCCCAACCTGTTCGGTAAAGGGTATTGTACAGCCCCACGATATTTCCCACATGGCTTCGCCGGTCGAATCGGCCAGGATCATCATGGGCCAGATCCAGTTTGGTTGACTCTGACCAGAAATTGGCCGGTAACAGGTTCCCGTTACCAGGTACTTGCCATCTGCTATAACCTGGAGATCTGTTTCATTAAGTGGTGAAGCTAAAGTATCATTCTGAAAATAGCGTTGCTTCCAGATTATTTCGCCATATTCATCCAGGTGCATCAGCCAAACGCTATTTCGTGGGTTTACATCCCAATCTTTCAGTAGGAATACATAGGTGTTATCAGGTAATGAATTTATCTGCACACCGTAATCAGGATTAGAGTCAGTATGAAAAATATGGCACCACTCTACTTCACCGCATGATGTTAATTTTGTAATAAAAGGATCCCACCAATCATTATCCAGTGTATCACAAACGCCTGCAATAATGAAACCTCCGTTTGGCGTTTTATCAATACCATCCAGTGCCCACATTCGGGTTCCATTTCCCAATTTTTTCTCCCAAATAATATTGCCATTTATATCAGTTTTAATAATCCAACCGATTTTCATAACACTTCCTAAACTCAGGTTGCCTCCTATTATTACTCCTTTGTCATAATCCTCTTTAAGTTGGTAGGAGAATGTCTGATACGTATTACTACTGAAAGTTTTAATCCATTCCTGACTATATGAGTTGTTCGATAACCCAATAATTAAAAAAAATAAAATAACAATAAGGCTACTTCTTTTCATATAGTCAGGAATTGATTTGGGAGCGTTATTTACTTACTAATGATCAGTTTGACATGATCTTTGGTACTGCCGTTCCATTTAAGTGAAACAATATAAGATCCTGAAGGCAGGTTGTTGGTTGGCACGGCTATCTGGTCATAATTTCTGCCGGCGCTGAAATTCATTACTTCCTTACCTGCAATTGTAGTTAATGTAACAGAGAGCGATCCATTTTTGTTGGCCTCTTTAGCCGCCCGGTATTCAACAACGAAATAGCCTTTGGCAGGATTGGGATAGATCTTCAACATGAATTCATCATAACGGCCATGTGAAGGATCATTCAGTTTCCATCTCCTTGTTTCTTTCAGGTTCGAAGCGATAAGTATCGGTTCCTGATACTGGAGTACTCCCTTTTTAATGAGAATATTCCGTGCATAGGCTCCCGGAGCAAATTGATCGTCCTGGGCTAAGGATGACAATGTTGCAACCTGCATACTGTCAACGGAATCCAGCCCGTTCGGATTTGTCACGATTTGCTGAATGATGGGGTACAAAGCGATATACATATCATAAACCGTTTGTTGATCCCCGGTCAACTGAAAGATTGTCGGAATATTATTCAACAAGGCATTGCCGGTTTCAAACATCCCTTTCCTGTAATACAAAGATACAAGATCATAGCGGGACATTAAGGTGTTTTCTTCTGATGCCATCGAAATCAGGCTGTCAATTCCGAATGTTCCGGTTGTATCCGTATCATAAATCCGCTTTAGCTTTTTTGCTGCGATAGATGCCTTTTGCTGCCGGTACGCCAGTTCAAGTTCTGTATTTTCTTTTGCTCCAAGCATATTTTGTCCTTCCACTATTTGTGCCATCATCGAATCGGGCATCGGTACAAACCGCTGTTCAAGTGCTTCCATTAATGCATCTGATTTGGCCGATTGGGGATTTTCGACCAGGATATCGCGGATCATGGCATTGGGAAGCACCGCTTCTTTTTCAATGGCCGATTTCATAACGGAATCGGAAAGGTAGGGCGATTGTGACAGGAGCTCATTGGTTATTTCAACAGCTTCCGGAGGGATGCTTGTTTCAACGGTTGCAACCAGTTCCTGTGTAGAACCGCCATCGACCAGACTGTTTAAGTCATCGTAAATACTATCCGATTCAATCTGTGCCTGGTTGTAATCACCTAACAGTTCGTAAAGATCAGGTAAGCCACCTGTGCTTGAAGGGCAATCGGCTATCTTATTATATGTAGAATTTAATATTATCTCTTCTTCAACTCCAATAATAGGAATTGGATGGAAATTCATTTGTCCCGGTGGAATTCCATCTGAACAATATATTATCTGATCGAACGGATTGTGGATATCGTAACTATTATTATTCCCTTCGGTAAAGGTATTTTTAGCTGTAAATGATTTTGTGCCCTGATAAATGGATATTCCCTGATTTGGTGTCCCCGGTTCTGCTTCGGATATGATCAGGATATCGTTAAAATTCAGGAAGAAATCATTGCATTTATAACAAAGTCCGCCTTCCCCATGATCACTATACCGGTTGCATCCTTGGGCCTGCGAACCGGTTTGGAGGTTATAAAAAGCATTGTTATACACTTCATTGTCATATGGCCCTGATTCATTGATGATAAGTCCATAGCCGTTTTTATCCTGAGCGCCACAATAAAACTTGTTTTCTTCGATGGTATATCCCGTGCAATTATTCAGGTACATGCCATATGTTTGGAGTTCGCCATCGGGTAAGCCGGGATCCAGTACCCTGAACCGGTTTCGATAGGCTTCAACATAGGAAGAGCCGTTAAATCCGCTTAAGTATGCTCCTTTTTGATTCTGGTCGAAAATTGCATCATAGATATGAATTGCATATTGGGCGCCTGAATGCAATGAATAGATACCATAAGTCATTCCTGTGAAGACCGATTTGATGGTATCGTGTTGAGTTGGTAGTTCGGGATATTGGGGAAATATATATATTTCGGCATCATGCGACAGCACGCCAATTCCCCGGTAGGGATAAGCTGCTCCGGTTTCATTCTGGAACGTACAGGCAAAAACCTTAATTGGTTCTACTTGTTCAGCGCCAATAAAATAAGGAGTTCCCGTAATTTTGTCTCTGTCGGATAAAGAGAATGAACAACGTTTAAAGGTACAGAAATTCGTGCCCGGATAATTGGAGATTATTATTGATCGTTGGTTATTGATAAAGAATGCATCTGTAGCAATGATAAGTCCTCCGTTCTCTGAATAAATACCAGGGTTGGCATATTCGATTTCCATTGTTATAAATATGAACATAACCCTGATTGGAAATGGGTTGCTGGGCTAAATTGCGGTTGCCTTGTACCTCAATACCGTCCCAGAAACCGGGACATGAGGTGGTCAAAGTCCCGCCATTGACAATCAGTTGTGCTCCGGGCATCACAATGATTTTACATCCCTGATTAAACTTGACGGTAGAAGTAATTGTCAGGACAGAATTGGGTTGTAATGTCAGGTTATGCGTAAACCATTTAGGGGTATCAAACGTGATATTTTCATTGGAGGCGACTTCCGTTCTTGATTCTGAGGCTCTTAATACTGCCTGATAGGCATTAATCTTTCCATATCCTAATTCCTGCGAATGACCGGGTCGTGTGGGGTCCCAATTATAATTATAGTTACCGGTTTTGTCAGCGGTGTTCTCGAGAATCTCCTGAATATCAACATTTGATAAGCACGGATTGACCGATACCATTAATGCAGCAACGCCAACTGCAACAGCAGTGGCACAAGAAGTGCCACCTGTTTCAGCATAATCATCAGGTGGAGGAGGATATTGTCCAGGGACTATTGGATAAATAATTTCAAGGCCGGGTGCAGAGATATCTGTATACACTCCCCATGTAGAACCAGCAGGACATCCCCATTCGTCCCATCTATATCCTGACTTATCTGTGGCACCTACTCCAATAACTTTACTATCACAAGCAGGCCATGACATAATATTATATACGTCAAAATTTCCAGCAGATGCAAACATCGTTGCACCATAAATATCATATGCTAAATCAATCTCATCACTCAAGAGTTGATTAGTCAAACAACTGCACACACCAGGGTCTTGAGACCATCCAAAACTAAAATTAAATAGCCTTATCCCTCTCTGAAGTGACCATTCTATTGCGGCTGCGCAAGCCTCTGAATTTGGTATAAGGTCACCAACTTTACACATAGCAATCTTCACTTGAGGAGAGTTCCAACCCCCAGCTATTCCGCTTGTCCCTATACTATTATTTGTTTTAGCAGCTATGACAGATGTTATCATATTACCATGCCAATTTTCCCAACTTGATGGAAAAGTATTACCATTATTATTAATAAAATCCCATCCTAATCCATTATCTGGACCAATATCAGGATTATTCCAGTCAGTACCCTTATCTAGAACCGAGACTTTTATATTGGGATCCCCCGTCGTTATTTCCCAGGCTTCTGGCACTTGTATATCAGACAGGTACCATTGATTTTGATACTCAGGATCATCAGGGACGATTGGTGATGATGAGAAATATTCCAATGGATAATTAAATGAGAAGGTTGAACTACCAATTTGTGTTAATAAAGTTGTTGCGAGGTTAATGATTCTCGCAGTATCGGGAATATAGTAACTGATCCAACCTGTTTGGAAAGTATGTTTCCTAAGTATTTGATTGGAATTCTCAATATTGGATATTACGGAATCGGCCAGATTTTCAGAATATTTGATCAGAATCACATCTTTAAGAATTCTTAATGAGTCCCCATTCGTAATGTCGAGAAGTTGATCATTTTGTTCAAAGATGACTTTTCCATCCGATAAGTAATGTGTGGTCTGGGCCATTATTGGTCCGAAATAATAAAAGTAAAAAAGAAATAGAAGGGCAAAATATTTTTTCATTTTTTCTGATTTTAAATTGTTTTTAACCATTAATTAATCAGCCTAAAGCTGATGCTAATGCGCTTATTGCACTTGATTGAACTGCGTGTTTTTTTCTACATTTGCACAACCTCCTTTCTTTTTGTCGGTTGAACCATATCGCAAGTATTGTCGGCTTTCAAAGGGACTGGGGGTTATTTTTTTTGTTCACAGAATTATAGGTAATCTTTATCTCCAAAATCTAACGTTTTCCTGCAACAGTGAGAATCAGAAACCGGATGCCTGTTGATAGTATATATACCAACTAAAGAATCACCTGTCAATTTCCAGATTCTGCAATGTCGGTGTGAGAAAACCGGAATAAGATTCAACAAAACCCTTCTCCATATGATACCTTTTCATAATCATGAAACATATGTAAATAATATTCCTTTAATTTTCACAAGAGTAGTGACGATTATTCAGATCGTAACGATTATTACAAACCCATGGATCTAAATCTAATCGTTCAACAACATTATCCTGGCTGTTGGTAGCCATATTGTAATTTCCCTGGTTATCGTAACAAATACTATGTATGATCGCATTCGTACTCTTGTTTTTTGTCATTATTCCCCATGGGAATCCTTTTGCATCATAGGCGCGTTGCGAGGTAAGTCCATTTCCCGGATCGAATTTTGTAATCTGACCTCGCTGATTAGCAGTGACCGGAGCCCATAAGAAACAACTGGTACTGTTCATCTTGAAAGGGTTTCTCTGAAAACATTTTCCTTTTCCTAAAGGGGGAAAAACACGAAATAATGTGCTGGTGAACCATGTAACAGCCCATTGAATGTTGATCGGACAATAACAAAAACATTACTTAACACATGCAAGAATCATACCAATAAGTTAAAGTACAGAAAAACAATGTGATAGAATGATAGGTTTAAGAAAGAAGTGTAAAGAAGCTTTACAACGGTGTAAAAAGTGTAAAAT
>JAQWBQ010000014.1 GCA_028706295.1 Bacteroidales bacterium | reverse complement strand
TCGATATCTGGCTAAAATTTTATAATGAGAAACGACCTCACCAAGGATATAGAAACATGGGAAAAACTCCAATAGAAAGGTTCTTAGAGTACAGTAAAAATGTTATGTAAGGAACTTAAGAATACAGGTCATAAAAATATTATAAATATAAAACCATGAACTCAATAAACATTAAATATCCATTAATATCAATACTCCATTAAAAATTTTACAATGACTTTATACAATCACATATTCGCAAATATCTGCTGGGTGGGCTAAAGATAAAAGAGAAAAGTATCCATTTATATTTTATAAATAAATATTTATAAACATCCCTACACTATGAATTACAGAATAATCATCCTTGGATGGATTGTGTATCTTCTATTTTCTGACTTCCTTATTGCACAAACTTCACAAGCCATTGAATCGGGGAGCCTATACAAAACTAATCAATCAGTATTGTTTGGCAGTGATATTATTATTAATAATATTCCTACTGAAGATCAAAGAAATGTAGCTATTTGTTCAGCCTATAATGGTTGGCTATATTCGTGTTATTGGCGACCTGATAATAGTGGCTATTCCTACTATATCATGAGATCAACTGATAGTGGGATGAGTTGGACCGAACTATTTACAGTGCATTATCAAAGTTCAAGTGAGAAGGTAATAACCAAAATGGACATTGTTGCTTGTGGTAATAATAGCTCGAATTTAAAGGTATTTCTTGGAATGGTTATTACATATTTACCAACATATCAAGGACAAGGTGTCGTGTTAAGGTTCAATGGCTTTACTGGAGATTATGAAGATGAGATTCTTAAAGACCAAGATTCATATGTTCATGATCTGGCACTATCAAATGACTTTATGTATCCGGCAACAAATTCAAATCCCAATAGTGTCGCTGTCTTATATTCTAAAGGTTCACCATTTTTTAGTTACGAAAAACTAGTATTTTGTTCCTCAAGCAACGAAGGGATAAGTTTTGATCATGTCCAGGAAATTATAACTTCAGCTACAAGACATTTCTTTCATGTTGATCTAACTTATGGCCGATGCCCTTCAAAAAATACCGGTAGATATTTTGCTACTTGGGAAGATAAAAGTTCTCTACTTGACTCATCAGGGCATATATATACGGCGCATACTGAACCTTTTTTCGATAGTCCAATGACGAGTCCTGTTTGCCTTGATAGTCTTGACCAATCTGCAATAAATGTTTGTCACAGGCCAGTTATTGCATGCCAATTTGATGACATAGATAACGACAGCGCTAACTTAACTCAACTTGTTTTATTTGAAAAATTTGAGAAGGAAACAAATTCTTACAAGATTAAAGGTTATTATAATAAGCAATCAACCTCAACAAGCCATTTTAATGAGTTTATATTTAACAATTCCACACACATCAATGTTCAATCTGATATAGCGTATAACCCTTTTGATAATACTTTCATGCTAACCTATTTCGACTCGACCACGAAAAAACTTCCTCTACTGACAAATAATTTAAATATGACAGATCCAAATAACTGGGATGTTGTTACTTCTGGTTACAATGACAATAGTAATATTGGAGCCCCGTTCCCGATGATAAAATTAAACCCCTGGCAAAACAGCAGTGTCAATGTATGGATTTCTGATGGCAGTGGAAACAATGGTATTGCAATGTTTGATGCCCCATACGGAATTTACCCTGGGTTCTCAGAACGCAACGAAATGAAATGCACAAGGCATTTTAAAGCATACCCAATTCCTTGTGATTCCTATTTCACAATTGCATTTTTAGCAGAAAAGGAAAAGCAAATTCAGATAACCCTTTGTAATCAATTAGGGCAACCTATTATGAAATTTGCAGATAATGTATTTCCGGCAGGTAACCATCGAATAAAAGCTGATGTATCAAAATTACCAGCAGGTAATTATTTCCTGTTATTCAATAATGGAAACTTTTTTGAATCTGGCAAGATCATCATCATCAGATAAAGTCATAATTTATTTTGACTTTATACTTGGCAATAATCATTAAAACTCACTTTTTAATTCAACCCAATGAAAAAGTCAATTATTGAAACCTTAAAAAAACAAATGCTAGTGTTTGCTATCATGTTGTTTGCATTCCTAATGATAACGAACGTTAGGTCGCAGACAGCTTTTCAATTATTTACTCCTATTCCTAGTTCTAGTGCATTGTTGTATGAGAATGCGAATACAAGTCCGACACGAATTGGATTGGGCATACCAACTCCCGACGCTAGGTTCCATATTTTATCCAGCACTGATGGCCTTCTATACATTCCAATGTTTAAGTCAGAGGTATCAAGATATGGTGTACCAGATGGTTTTATCAGTTTTATGAAATATGAAGATATTGTTAATCCGAATGGAATAACCGAAACAATAAAAATCGGTATATATCAAAATGGACAAGATTATGTAAACTTCTTTCAAGGAAAAACTAAATTTCAAAAAAGACTCTATTTTACACATAACAATGAGCATATTAATGGAATTGTAATTGAAAATGATGATTTTGATGATGTATTAACATTTACTTTTTCAAGACCCTATAGTTTACAACCTGAACCTCCACTCACCATAGATCCCATGCTGGGAGTGACAACTCATGGTCTATTATCTTGTGATAACTTTAAAATGACAGTTGGCGCAGTCGCCAACAGTATCCTAATTGGCGATGCTGAAGGGATAGGTACCTGGGCAGATGCCTCTAATTTCCATGACGATGACTGGCTTATTTCCACGGTTGGGAAAACAGGGACTGAACCGCCACCTGGCGAAATGCGTTCGATTTATTTTAATGCTTTAAGATACAAAAATGTAGGAATCGGAACTGACAGACCCTTTCAGAAACTTCATATTATGGATGGCAATATTCTCATTTCGCGTAGTCCTTCAGATGCACCAGGTAGTTTGAATGGGAGTATCCTTTTCGGGGAGGTGGCTTCTAACACATGGCCCTTAGGTGAATGGGGAATAGAGTATTATAATGAGGGTCTGAATTTCTGGAAAGTTGAGTCTGAATCCAATCGTGGGGCTAATTATTGTCTTTTTCTGAAAAACAATGGGCATGTTGGGGTCGGAACTGAATTACCTCTTTCAAAATTTCAGGTGAATGCTGGTTTTGAAAAATTATCTATTGGGTCCGCAAATTACCCGGGACTTGGACCATGTACTTCTTATATTGGATTTAACGCTGCCAGAGCACAGAACAATTGGATTTTTGATAGCGATGGGGTCCATAATGGAGGTGCCATTATATATGTTGATGTTTTTGGTAGCATCCAATTTGTAAATGCAAAATCCTTGGAGTCAAGTAGTGATCCGCAAATTTTTACAGATGAAGAAATAGCTGGAATGTCAAGAATGACTATATCTAATACTGGTGATATCGGAATAGGTACACGAAATCCCAGCGTAGCATTGGATGTAAATAGAAATGGTGCAACAGCTATAAGATCATACGCCTTGGGTTCTTATGCATCTTCATTATGGGCAATGAATTCCCAAGGTGGTTACGGCCTTACTGTGGATGAATTAGGTGTGGGACACATCTCTGAGAATGCATTGGAGCCACAGCCGATCATTTCATTCAGAAATGGCAGGGTTGGTATTGGTTGCGAGGATTTTGAGGGAGCTTCAGGGAATCATAAGCTTTTTGTTACTGGTGGAATTACTACCGAAGATATTGAGGTAAAACTGCATGGAGATTGGTATGACAATGTCTTTTTAAAAGATTACTCACTGAAGTCATTGGAAGAACTTGAAAAATACGTTATTATCAACAAACACCTTCCTGATATTCCTTCAGAATCTGAGGTCAGGGCTAATGGGATCAACCTTGGAGAAATGAATGCCCTCTTACTTAAAAAAGTGGAAGAACTCACACTCTACCTTATTGATCAGCAGAAGCAGATCAATGCCTTGAAAGAGAAGTTGAATGAGTCAAAATAATAATAGGGTAATTGCTTTCATTAAATGCTTCACAAGTCTGAATTAACAAGATACCTTGTATGAAAAAGAATTTTACCATATTATTATTTACGGTTGTCGTATTTAGTCTCCTCGATATAAAAACAAACGCACAGGAAGATTGCAATACAACAATTATTCTGGACTATCCGCACAATTTGAGCCAATCATATCCCTATGAAGCATCGAAACTTATCAAAATGATTCCGGCTTTCTCCTATTTTCCAGGACCCGGCAATCAACTTAAGGCCCATATAAACCCTGATCTGTTATGTCCAATTACTTATGAAATCAATCCAGTGGATCCCGAAAAACGGCCCCTTGACTATTCGTTACCTGTGGGGGCTACCTCTGGGAGTTTTTCGCTCGGACCGGCTGGATCTGCCAATTATACCATTCCTATAATCCTTCCACCGGGAACCGCAGGTTTGAACCCGGAAATAGCCTTGGTATACAATAGTCAAGCCGGTAATGGTTTATTAGGTATAGGTTGGAACCTGGCTGCCGGGTCTTCCATAAAGCGGATACCAAAAAACCTCTACAGTACACAAACCGTTAGTGCAAATAATGTCATTTCCCTTGGCTACAACAAGGGCATCACATTAATCGATGACGATTTTGCCATTGACGGGAGTCGACTATATGCAGTGAACGGACTTTCATATGGTGATGATGGCTGTGAATATTACACGGAGCTTTTTAATGGCTCTAAGATCATTTCATACGGGCAGGATTTAAACGGGCCTGTATGGTTCCATGTAAAAACCAAGGATGGTAAAGTAATTGAATACGGACGATCTGAAGATTCTCGCGTGAAATCATCCACTTCAGAAGAAATCCTTTACTGGAATATTAATAAAATTACCGATCTCAAAGGTAATTATATTGAATTTAAATATATCGTTCACAAACCGCCCCAATATTCCGAAATTCAGTTTTATCTATCGGAAATAAATTACACAGGTAATGCATCGCAAGAACTTACACCATATAATTCAGTAAAATTTACATATTCTTCCAGGCAGGATCAGTCATTTAGCTATATCTATGGGACAAAATTCAAACAAAATATTCTGCTTGACAAGATTGTAACTTACGCTGGGAATAATATTGTTCGTAGATATGATTTCAGTTACACCTTTGATTTTTTCTCCCACCTTTATGAAATAAAGGAATTCGGTTCCGATGGCAACCGTTATAATAGTACGGTTTGCAAATATACTACGCAACATAATTCAACTGACTTCAAAGAATTACTTGGGACAACTGTAATCCCTGAAAACACTGACAGACAATACTGGTATCATACGCTTGATTTTAACGGGGACGGGAGAAGTGACATTTTGCAATGTGAATACATCAAGCTAGGGTATAAATTATATTATTCATGGAATGTTTATGAGAATACCTCACTGGATAATCATTTTGATGGAATAAGTAATTTCCAGTTATATCACACAGAAAATATTAATTGTGATGAAATAACTTACGGGGATTCAAACGGTGATGGATTGGACGACATTTTTGTGATTCAGAAATATGGAGATTCATTTAAGCTAATCTGTTACTATTCACGACCAAATGATCCTGATAAATTTATACCTGTAGAGCTCGGATTCATTAACGGAGTAACTGAAATTGCCAACATAAGACCTGTCGAGATAAACGGAGATGGAAAAACTGACTTGATGCTTATCAATGAAACCAGCGTAGGCAATTTTGAAACCCATTTACTTATAAGCAACAACGTTTCTCCAGATCCATTGATAACTCTTTATTATACAGAATGTATCACAGGCATATATGCTGCAAATGATGACAAAATTAACCTCGGAGATTTTAATGGGGATGGCAAGAACGAAATTCTGATCCAGGATAAAAATGCCAATAATTTTAAAGTGTATAATTATGATAACACAACTAACGGAGTGACACTCCAGTTTTCAGGAACAGAAATTGGAGCCTACGACTCTGTTGCCGTTGCCAATTTCAATGGTGATTCTTATGCTGATCTTTTGGTCTATAGAGACTATAATTCAACCTGGCATATCTGGTATAGTGATGGTACACGCTTCATTGATGAAGGAACCAGTCCTGCGGCTTTGGTGGCAGATCCGAGAAACAACGACAACAGTTTCCTGATTGGTGATTTCAATGGCGACGGATTATCAGATATTTATCAGGCTATCTCCAATTCATCAAATAACTATACGGCAATAACCATTTTTTACAGCCATGGCAATGATTTTACCACAAGTACTGCCGAAATAAATGAACACCTGGCATACTGGGAAGTTCGCTACACAATCGGCGACTTTAACGGTGATGGGAACACAGATATATTATCCTATGACTTTCCTAATCCGCAAAACACCCTTCAGGAAAGGCGACTTAAAGCCATAATTCTGAACGAAAAGGTAAAACCACATCACCTGGTGTCCATTGCCAATGGACTTAACCACCTCACAAAATTTGAATACCATCCATTAACCAATGAAAAATATTATGAACGGGGAGTAAATTTTCTTGGTTTTATTAATACATTTGGCCAAGTTTCTGACTGTCAGCCACCGCTTTATGTTCTTACAATGATTTCTTCTTCCAGCGGAGTCAATAATGCTCTCATATCATCTGGATATTCCTATAAAGGAGCTCGTTTTCACAGACTGGGAAAGGGATTTCTGGGGTACACTCAATTATCTCAATATGACCATGAGAAGGATATCACCACAAGGAAAACTTTCGAAGTTCATTTTGAAAATAGCGACATCTCCTTAAATGAGTTTTGCACCAATTCATTAATAGAATCAACGGTCACAGTTGGCAGTACACTTGTATCGAAAGAAACGTATACCAATCATTATAAGTTAAAGATCTACCCGAATGATCATTATTGCCGGGTTTTTTTCCCAATTAACAACAAAACAATCTCCGATGACCTGTTAACAAATGTTACAACAACCACGGAGGTTAATGACAATGACATGGATAATTTCGGGAATGTCCTGAAAAGTAAAATTAGTTATGGGAACGAAGGTTATAAAGAGATAAGTTCAACTTATACAGATGTTGATGGACAAATTTACTGGTGCCCATCTCAGCCCGACGAGGTGACTACAACCCTCATGCGTACCAATGATGTAGCTTACACCCGTAAGGTACATTATATATATTATGGGGAATCCGGAGGGGGGATTTCCGGTGATGAAGATCCAGATAATATTGGGTTACTTCGTTCAGTAATATGTGATCCAGGGAAACCAAAAATGATGATGACAATATTTGAGTATGATGCCTATGGAAATATAAGACTGAAAATAAATAATACCATTAAATTGCCAAACAGGACAACCTCCTTTACCTATGATTCAAAAGGACGTTTCCCTATCACAGAGACAAATAGTCTTGATCATGTCGTTAAATCTACCTATGATGATAGGACAGGCAATCCGCTAACAATTACGGATCAGAATAATTTAACGACTGTTTATCAGTATGATGGCTTTGGCAGACAAACAAAAGTTACGACACCTGATAATGTTTCATCAATCAACAATGTGCAATGGGTCACTAATAATCAACCGGCAAATGCTTTGTTCAAAATAACCAAGGATACCGACGGTGAACCCATCTCTATTTCCTATAATGATATTTTATGCCGCCCCGTCAGGTCACTTCAGGGCTCATTCAGGGATCGCAATGTGGTTGTTGATTCTAAATATAATTTAAAAGGTCAGCAAATTGAAATTACCGAACCTTATTATGAGGGTGATCCCTCCCCATCAGCTTCAGGTAAGACAACATACCAGTATAATTCTGAAGGAAGGATTGACAGGATAATTCACCCGGCATTTACTGAAAAATATGATTATTCCGGCAACACGATCATGGTGACGAACCTATCGACTGGGCAATTTCTTCTGAGCGTCAAAGATTCTTGGAACAGTACCAAACAGGTAATGGATCCTGCTGGTACTGTCGTATATACATATTATAGCTCCGGGTTACCGAAGGAGATTACCGGAGTTGACCAGACAAAAACCACAATGCTTTATGATGATTATGGCCGGCAGATTTCTTTGAATGATCCAGATGCCGGGGAACATCATTACGAATACGATGCCTATGGCTCATTGATGTGGGAGGAGGATCCGAAGGGAAACAGGTTTACCTATACCTATGATTTGCTGGATCGCCTGATAACAAAAACAGGTACAGACAATACGAGTATCACTTACACATATGACAATGAACCAACCGGGATTGGATTGCTTTCTTCAATTTCGTATTCGAATGGTATTATTTACCATGAGCAGTATGATGCATTGAGCAGGTTAAATAAGCATACGGAGCGGATTGATGGTGTTGATTATCTCACCACATTTGATTTTGACATGTACGGGAATGTTAGTAAGATTGAATATCCGTCACAGGTAGTAGTTAGGAATGAGTATGAAGATGGGTATTTGAGCAATGTTTATCTCAACGGGAACAACACACCTATATTTTCTACGAATCATTTCAATCAGCGGGGTCAGATCACGAACTATGCCTTGGGCAATGGATATGTCGTGACCAGAGGATATGACGGATTCGGGTTTCCTTCCTTAATCAGGGTTGGCAGCATCTTAGATCAATCGTATTTCTTTGACCCTCCATCAGGCAACCTGACAAGTCACACAGATAACCTTCGCGGATTGTCGGAATCTTATAACTACACTGATGCGTTGAAAAACCGGCTGAATGAGCATTTAGTTGCCGGCCAAAGTGCCGCTAATACCATAAGTTATGCTCCCAATGGGAATATTGAATCAAAAAGTGATATTGGCGCTTATTTCCATTATGATCCTGCGTTTTGCCCTCCGCATGCCGTATATAAAGTGACCAGTGCGATGGGGCCTCACACCAATGAAAACCTTCAAACCATTACATATACAAGTTTCAATAAAATCGAGCAGCTCTCGCACCAGACAAATGGCTATAACTTACTGTTTACTTATGGCCCTGATTATTCCAGGAAAAAGACAGAATTGTTTAAAAATAGTGAATTGATTAAGACAAAGTTGTTTATCGGTGGAGGTTATGAAATTGAAAAGACTGCTAACGGAACGACACGTCAATTGCATTATATAAATGGAGCGGATGGACTGGCTGCCATTTATGTTATTGAGAACGGCCCAGGGACCATGTACTATATTCATAAAGATTATCTTGGTTCATGGCAGTCTGTAACAGATGAATCCGGCAACATTGTCCAGGAAATGAGCTATGATCCGTGGGGAAGGCGCAGGAGTCCGATTGACTGGACGTTCGATAACCTGCCCGGTAGTTTTCTATTTGACCGTGGATTTACCGGGCATGAGCATTTGAAAGAATTCGACCTTATCAACATGAACGGCAGGACTTATGATCCGCTGATTGCCAGGTTCCTGACACCGGATAATTTTATCCAAAGTTCATCGAACAGTCAAAACTTCAATCGTTATTCTTATTGCTTCAACAATCCTCTTATTTATACTGACCCTTCAGGCGAAATTGCATTAATCGATGATGCGATACTTGGTTTGATTGGTGGTACGATAAATGTTTTGACCAACTTAGGCAATATTCACAGTTTAGGGCAGGGGTTAGGATACTTTGGAATTGGCTTTGTAAGCGGGGTTTTATCTGAATATATTACACCAGTTGGGGCAGCAGCTTTAATGGGTGCCGGGAATGCGGCACTTGGAAGCTATGTCAGTACCGGGCATGTTGACCCCGGGGCTGTAATCCATGGGGCTGTAACATCTGGAATTGTAAGTGGCTTGACAATGGGGTTGGGGCAGGCCATTGCCCCATCGCTAAGCAATGTATTTTCCGGTATTGCAAGCCCTGTTTTAAGAAATGCGATTACCCAAGGGGTTATTGGTACAGGACTTGGAGCTATTGGAGGCGGATTAGGTTCTGTTATGAACGGGGGCAATTTTTGGGAAGGCGCAGGGCAAGGAGCCCTCTGGGGAGGTGGTATTGGATTTGCTACAGGTGTGTATGGTGGTTTTCAATATGCTAAAGCACGAGACCTTAATCCGTGGACAGGCAGGTCAACATTAGGGCCACTAACTCCTTTAAAACCGATAGAAGGCTATGTTAGCCCTTACCAAAAAGGGCAGGAAGGTGTAAACAGAGCGATAGATGAAATTAATGCACAAGGTGGAAGGGTGTTAAGACAAGAGATAACCGTTGAAGTAAACGGAATTCGGGTGCGTGTCGATATTGCGGCTGATTTTAATGGCGAGATAATCTTATATGAAGTGAAAAATGGCCCTTCTGCGGGCTTTACACCTAATCAAAAAATTGTACTTCCTCAAATGCAGGATGGTATTCCGATTATACCACGGGGTGGAAATGCAAATTACGTTTGGCCAGGTCAAGTAGGGCAACCAACAACACAATATTATTTGATAATAAAGAAGTACTGATAAAAATATGTCAAAAGAATTTATAAAAGAGATTGAAAAGGGGCTTTCCACAATTTGCAATAAGATTGGGTTTAAAAAGAAACAATACTATTTCATTAAATCATTCAATGATAATGTGATAGCTACTTTGAATTTTGGTATTGTTTCTCATAAAGTTAAAGGTCATATTTTTGTTGATGTTGGGGTTGGTGTTGCTTATAATGATATTGAGAAACTTTATACTGAGTTAACGAACATTGATAAATCTATTTTTAAGCACACAATTAGTGAACAATTAGGCTATTTGATGCCTCATAAGAACTATAAAGAATGGGACTTTGTTGAAAATGCAGATAACTCTAATACTTTTGAAGACCTATTGAATTGTATTCAAACATATGGTTTTGAATACTTTGAAAGAATGAAAGACTTCAATAATTTATTTGAAGCATTTGAAACACGAACTCCGGGCTTGTTAAATCAAGCAAGGGACAGGTATTTACCAATACTTTACAGTATGAAGGGCGAGAAACGAAAAGGCATACAGTTTATTGAAGAAGCTGTCGAAAGACAGAAAAAACCTGTAGATGATGGGAAAAAAGAATTTTTAAAGAAACTTGCAGGTTCTGGGGGGCAGGTTATTATTGGTAATGGTGTTGGTAAGGTTGACCCTGAGTACTTAAAATTTGCAGAAAATTATAAAGCAATGCCAAGTACATGACAAAATTTTAATGCAATTCACAAGATCGTTTATAGACCAAGGATCCATGAAGGCATGAGGTAAAAAGATTATTCCAAACTTAAACAAGCTATAAATCTGGTACGTACTCTAATATTTCAGATATGAAAAAAACACTTTTTGTATGTATTATACTTTTTTTAATTACACCGGTTGCAGTTTATGCTCAGGGAATTAACTCATATGTGGAATATGCTTATGATGCTGCAGGAAATAGGGTACTTCGGAAAATAATCCACCTGACAGACAATATAGATACATTGAAAAGCCTTACCTCATCGGATTCACTATTGAGCGGGAACAAACCACTGCAGTCCTTAACTGGCTATGTCTTAATTTATCCAAATCCGACGAAGGGGCAGGTAACATTGAAAATTACAGACCTGAATGATGATGAATTAGCAGAATATACTATTTATACTCTATCCGGCCAGAAATTAAAGGAGGGGAAAACAGTTCATAAATGCACAGTGATTAACTTTGATACTTATTCTCCAGGTGTCTATTTATTGAATGTAAAATTCAGAGAAAAAACTGAATTCTGGAAAATAGTAAAGGAGTATTGACCCATTTATTATTAATTCAGTTTCCGGTGAACAAAAAGTAATAAGCTGAAGATCGCATGCCCGGATTTCTGGTATTTCGGACAAGGAACGGATGATTTTGGTTTTGCCGCAAAAGGCAGTGGAATGTATCTTTGTGATAATAAGATAAGTTCCTTTCAACTCAATCGGTAATATTTGTACACGGTGAATATTACTTTTCATTATCCTAAAATCTTTAATATTGACGGGAAATGGGTATATCTTACAAGCATGAAGGCCGTTAACCGTGAAGGCCAGATCGAATTTGCGATTGTTGCATCCTTCAATCCAGATTCATCTGCTTTGACAATGTATAAAGACCGATGGCAGATTAAAACTATGTCCAAGGCCTTCAAGACCAGTGGATTCAATTTTGAGGATACACACCTGACAGATCCCGTAAGAATTGCAAAGCTGGTAGCATTAGTCTGTATTGCTTCCATGTGGGCTTATCTTGTTGGTGTATCCAGAAACGACAACGGACATCCGGTTGTGATCAAAAAACATGGCCGACGGGCTTTTAGCCTATTCAAATTCGGGTTGATTTTTGTCGCTCATTCATTGCTAAATCCAGCGTCCAATAAGGATCTTAGAGATTGTGTATCAAAATTTTGTAATGTGCCTAGAAAATGATGTTGAAATCCGTGAAACAGATGATTTGTCGGGCAACGACAGGCACAATTGAATAAACCAACCCTCCCCTAACGATCATTGAAATAAAGGATATCATTCCGAAAATGGCAATTCCCCAAAAAGCCCATTCGATAAATTGTTTGGTTACAGCCAGATAGGAAATATTTTCAGGAATGAGATATATTGGGATTTTTTCTGTAAATTAATGCTAATTACAAGACACAATTTGTATGAGAACAATTTATTCTTAGTTTTGTTTTTAGAATCAGATTAATTAACAGCGTGATGATAAAAAAGGTTCTTGTTGCAAACCGGGGAGAGATTGCAGTCAGGATTATGCGTTCGTGCCGGGAGTTGGGATTGACAACTGTTGCGGTTTACTCCGACGCCGACCGCAGGTCAATGCATGTGCGTTACGCGGATGAGGCTTATTATATCGGCCCTTCCCCCTCGCGTGAAAGTTACCTGAATGCTGCAGCCATCCTGGATGCAGCCGCGAAATCAGGAGCTGATGCCATCCATCCCGGGTATGGGTTTCTTTCGGAAAACGCCTCGTTCTCCGATCGTTGCAAGGAACAGGGAATCATTTTTATCGGTCCGGGAGGGCACGCCATCCGCACCATGGGAGATAAAATAACGGCCCGCCAGACCATGATCAGCTCCGGAGTCCCGGTGGTACCGGGGACTTCCGAAAAAATCGACAGCGAAGAGAAAGCACGGGTCGTCGTGGAGGAGATTGGTTTCCCGGTCATGATCAAGGCCTCGGCCGGTGGCGGAGGAAAAGGAATGCGGCTCGTCAAAAAACCGGAGGATCTGGAATCTTCATTCAACATGGCCCGGTCGGAAGCCCTCAATGCCTTCGGCGACGACTCGGTATATATCGAAAAGTATATCGAGTCGCCACACCATATAGAATTCCAGATCCTTGCCGACCGGCATCGGAATGTGGTTCATCTTTTTGAACGGGAATGCTCCATTCAGCGACGTCACCAGAAAGTTATCGAAGAAACTCCTTCACCACTCCTGAACGATGCCCTGCGAAGAGAAATGGGTGAAAAGGCCGTTGCCGCTGCCCGGGCCGTCGACTATGAAGGAGCCGGCACCATCGAATTCATCGTCAGTGATCAGCTTGAGTATTATTTTCTCGAAATGAACACCCGGTTACAGGTCGAACATCCCATAACCGAGCGCGTGGTGGGAGTCGACCTGGTCAAGGAACAGATCAACATTGCCAACGGAATGCCGCTGCCCTTCCGGCAGGATGACCTGAGGCAGTATGGCCATGCCATTCAGTGCCGCATCTATGCGGAAGATCCCGACCAGAACTTTATGCCCAACCCGGGCGTCATCAAGCACATCACCGAACCGCTCGGATTGGGGGTCAGGTATGATGGTTATGTGTATGAAGGCTACGAGATACCCATTTATTACGACCCCATGATCTGTAAACTCATCACCTGGGGAAAAACCCGTTCCGAGTCGATCGCGCGGATGAAAAGAGCGTTGTACGAATATAAGATCACGGGGGTGAAGACGACCATCAAATTCCTGGAACGGATCATGGATACCCCTGCGTTCCTCGAAGGCCGGTATAACACGCATTTCATTGAGGATAACAGGGAACGGCTTTTTGAATCGGGATTGTGCGGCGCCGAATGTGAAGATATGGCTATGATCACCGCTTTTATTGATTATCTCGACAAAATTGCAAAGATCCAGCCCCCAAAATATACCGAGGAGCTGGGCTCTAACTGGAAGGATTTCGGACGAAAACGCAGTATTTTAAGATTATAGTTTTACTATGGCATACGAAGTAAGTATTGAAAACAGGACGGCGAAGATAGAACTTCTGAACAGAGTCGGAAGCAAGGCGCTGATCCGCATCGATGACCGTAAGTACGAACTCGACATCGTCGAAGTGGAACAGGGGGTTTACTCCATCATCCACAACGGTCATTCATACAATATCGAACTGATCGAAGGCGACCACAGTAAAAAATATATTGTCAACACCTTTGCGCGGACCTTTAGCTGTGAGATCATCGATGCGGAAACCAAGTACATGAAAAGCAGGAACCAGGGAACGGATGTCGAAAGCGACAACAACATTCACGCACCCATGCCCGGAAAGGTTGTAAAGATAACGGTGGAACCGGGAGCAAATGTTGCGGCCGGACAAACCCTCATTATCATTGAGGCAATGAAGATGCAAAGTGAATTTAAATCGTCAGGCAATAAAACGGTACTGGAAATTCTGGTCCGGGAAGGGGATACCGTAAATGCCCACCAGTTGATGATCAGGCTGGGAGAAATTAGCGAACCAGCGAAAAATAATTGACAATGGACAATGGACAATTGAAAACGGAAAATGGGAAATGGAAAACGGAAAACAGAAAACGATTTGAGGATTTGAGAATGTACTAATGTGCTGATGTGAAAATTTGAGAATTTGAAAATTTCAAATTATTGCTTTTTTCTCTATTGCCTTTTGCCTATTGCCTAATGCCTGATTTGAACCCTGAAACCCTGAAACTCTGAAACTCTGAAACCCTGAAACTCTGAAACCCTGAAACTCTGAAACCCTTTGATCTTTGAACCTTGAACTTTTTTACCCTAATCGATTTCAATGGAGGAACATTACAGAATTTATGAAGAGAAAGATCGCGCCGCAGAAGCAGGAGGCGGAGCCGAGAAAATTGCAAAGATCCACAAAGCGGGCCGAATGACCGCCCGGGAGCGGATCCAGACGCTGCTGGATGCCCGTACGTTCGTTGAAATGGACAAACTGGTCACCCATCGTTGTTCGGATTTCGGGATGGAAAAAAACAAAATCCCGGGCGACGGAATGGTGACGGGTTATGGAAAGATTGACGGGAGGCTGGTGTTTGTTTTTGCCCAGGACTTCACCGTTTTCGGGGGAACCATGAGCCGTGCCAATGCCGATAAAGTGGTCAAGGTTATGGATATGGCCATGCGCATGGGGGCGCCGGTGATCGGGTTGAACGACTCTGGCGGCGCCCGGATCCAGGAAGGCGTGGAGAGTCTGGCCGGATATGCCGACATCTTTTACCGGAATGTGATGGCTTCAGGCGTCATCCCGCAAATCAGCGCCATTCTGGGTCCCTGTGCCGGAGGCGCCGTTTACTCTCCGGCAATGACCGACTTCATCTTCATGGTCAGGGAATCGGGTTACATGTTCGTAACCGGCCCCGAAGTGATTAAAACAGTCACCCATGAAGAGGTTACCATGGAAGAGCTGGGCGGGGCCATGACCCACAATTCAAAAAGCGGGGTGGCTCATTTTGCCGCGGAAAATGATGAACAGGTGGTGCTGATGATCCGCGAACTGATGAGTTTTCTTCCTTCCAACAACATGGAAGATCCGCCGACCAGCCCTTGCACCGATGATGTTATGCGACAGGATGAACACCTGCAAACCATAGTCCCCGCCGATCCGAATAAGCCTTATAACATGAAGGAGATCATCACCACGGTGGTTGATAACCATAACTTTTTCGAGGTAATGCCGCACTACGCGCGTAACATCATCACCGGTTTCGCCCGGCTGGGAGGTAAACCGGTCGGTGTGGTAGCCAATCAACCCGACATTCTGGCCGGCGTGCTTGATATTGATTCATCGGTCAAAGCCGCACGATTTGTCAGATTCTGCGATTGCTTCAATATTCCGCTGGTAACGTTCGTTGATGTTCCGGGCTTTTTGCCAGGGACCCGGCAGGAATTCGGAGGGATCATCAAACACGGGGCAAAACTGCTTTATGCTTTTTCAGAAGCGACGGTTCCCAAAATCACCGTGATCACCCGTAAAGCTTATGGCGGAGCCTATGATGTGATGTCGAGCAAACACATCGGAGGGGATGTCAATTATGCTTACCCCGTGGCCGAAATTGCCGTTATGGGACCCGAAGGCGCCGTCAACATCATCCATAAAGGAAGACTCGCCGAACAAGAACGCGCGGAAGCGGTTTCGGAATACCGGCATACCTTTGCTAACCCTTATAAAGCGGCTGAACTGGGCTATATCGATGAGATTATCTATCCGCGCCAGACCCGCGCCAAACTGATCCAGGCGCTGGAACTGACGCAAAATAAAAGCAAAACAAATCCGGCTAAGAAACACGGGAATATTCCATTGTAAAGAGAAAATTATTGACTTTTTCTATTCGCTAATCGCTAATATCTAATCCCTTTATACAATTTCATCGATGATGGGAAAATTGAGGGTAACAACAAGAAATTTCCTACTTTTACTTTATATCTGTGTCCTTATGATTGGATTTTTATCCTGTTCTACTATACCCGATGGTGTGACGGCTGTCCGCCCTTTTAATAAAGAAAAGTATCTTGGCAAATGGTACGAGATTGCCCGGCTGGATTTTAAGTATGAACGGGGTTTGAATAATACAACTGCTGAATATTCCTTAAATCCGGATGGAACCATTAAGGTTATCAACAGAGGATATAACCCCAAAAAGGGAGAATGGAAACAAGCAAACGGGAAGGCAAAATTTGTCGGCAATGATAATATTGGAATGCTTAAAGTCTCATTTTTTGGTCCTTTTTATTCAGGATATAATGTAATTGCAATCGATCCGGATTACCGGTACGCATTGGTAGCCGGAGCAAGTTTAAAGTTACTGTGGATTCTTTCCCGGGAGACGCGTGTACCGGACGATATTAAAATTAACTACCTGAAAATTGCAAAGGACTGTGGTTACAAAACCTCAGATCTTCTGTGGATTGTCCATGACAAATAAAATTAACCCCCCAACTACCCACTTAGTTTTTAAAAAAGAGAGCCTGTAATATTTCCATTTATTCCCTCATTTCCTCATTAACTCATACCCTCATTAACTCATACCCTCTGAGAAAGTTGAAACCTTTTTCACCAGGGCAGTCCGATCCGGAAGCATCCGCGGGCGTCGGGCAGGGGACAGGTGATGTCGATGACGGGTTGATTGCGGTAGGTGGCAAACGTGGGTGTCAGTTGTGAATTACTGCATGGTGCCGGGCGATTGAGCAGTGCCAGTGACCCCATCTCCGGGTTAAATCCAAGCGGATTTTCCACTACGGCTCCTTCAGGGTCATAGGTCACAACATAGAACACATTTTTTTCAACCATCCGGACCAGAAACGCGGCATCAAAATACTTCCCTGCAATAATAGCAAGCCCGGAGGAAAAGAAATGTACGGCGCTTTTCGATATGTAGTCGATGCTGTCGGTCGAACCTTCCATATCGCGTTCATACCGGAGGGTTAAAAATTTATTGGAGTCGGTTGCACTGATAATAAGTCCGGGTTGAACGAGCGCTACCTGCGGAGGGGTGCCCTTTTCAATTAGATTTTCCCTTTGCAGATCTGCCCATGAAACGATCCGGATATCGGTCAGGTAGGAGGGTCGGATATTCCTGAGATCGGTAATAACTGCCTTCAGGTATTGGAAGTTGAATCCCTGGGTCAGAATGTGGGACAAGACCAACAGGTACTTTTCCCTTGATGCATTCACACTCTCAGGGGAAAAAAGGAGGCTTCTCCCGTCTGCAGTGGCTGTACCATCGGTAGCGACCACGGGTTTGCCGTCGTAAAGTATGCGCTGCCCCGACTGGATTTCCTCTTTTTTAAACAGGCTGATATCGAAAATGCTTAGGATAGCCAATCCTGAAAGGGCAACAAGGATAACCAGCCCGATAAGGTTCAGGGTCTTGTTACGAAAAGAATGGGTGGGTTTTTGAGGTACGTCTGCAAGAGTCTGCAGCGGAGGCGACTGTTTTAACTGATCCTTTGAGGTATCCTCCGCTTTCGATGCTTTGATTTTTCCGTAATAGAGCGCCAGGGGATCAGGCGGAGGCGGACTTTTTACAGGCGGCGATTTGGGGACAGCAGGAGAACCGGAATAGAAATAGGGGATCCCGGTAGGATTGGGCCGCTCTGACTTCGTCGGCGAACCTGCCGGGTAACGGCCGGTACGAGGGATGGCTCCGGGGATATGGGGCGAAAGGGGCGGTCGGTTCTTGGGATCCGGAATTCCTTTTTTTTCCAGTGGTGGCTTCAGGTCTGGGACCCGAACAGGTGGAACATTATCTGTTGCAGGAGGAGCTTTTTTTACCGGGGCCGGCGGCTTCTCGGGAGCCGTGAAGTTACGCCGTGCGAGGATCACTGTGATATTATCGGTGGAACCTTTTTCAGTCGTATACCTGACCAGGTTGGAGACTGCCTCCGTCAGGCTCTTTGAAATCCTTACCTGGGCGGCCATAAACTCCGGTTCGCGTGAACTTTTATCAAGGATTAACCCGTCGGTACACAAGAGCAGCGTTTCACCTTCGTGAAGCGTAAACAAATCTTCACCCACAGGAAAAATATCGGGCCGGTCGGTCTGCCCGTTAACCACCCGGGTCAGAATGTTGCCATAGCGCTGACTGAATTCGAGGGAAACGCGTTCATGATATTTTTGCTCAAATTCACCGATATAAGTGTGATCGATGGTCATCTGCCGGCTGTAATCGGGTCCGATAAGATAAACCCGGCTGTCGCCGATGTTCCCGATGACATAGGAATCTTCACAGATCAGGACCGCTGAAAGCGTGGTTCCCATTCCCCGGAAGGTATCATCGTCCATGACCCGCTTCCGGATGGTGTACTGTGCAAGCTCAAAACATTCGGATAGGATCTTCCGGAGGTTTTCAATTTTCAGGGTGTCGGGATGGAGCCGGGTCAGATATTGCTGAATGGCTTCCAGTGCCGCGTTGCTTGCGACTTCCCCATGCGGTTGACCCCCCAGTCCGTCGGCGACTGCAAGAAACAATCCACGATCGCACAGCTCCTTCACCAGGAAGGCATCCTCATTTTTAGCCCGAAGGCCTGTGGTGGAGTGATGTGCTGTCGTAAACCGGTCCATGGGTGCGAATTAAAAAGAGAATTTCACCGATGTTCAAAAATACATTCTTTTCGCAATACCTTTGCAGAACTCAGGCAACTATTTTAGACCGGCGCCGGTCTTATAATCTACCGGAAAAACCTTAGTGTCATCAGATGATATCGGATCCTGAAAACGGACTTTTCTTAATTCGTCATGGCCCATCCATGTGAAACCATATTAAAATGAACCTCGACAGGAACCTTAACACGGCTCAGTTATTACTACTCCTGATGCTCCTCGCATTCGGGGGCAATCTCACGGGACAGGTGGTGACCGACCGCGAAAGCAACTGGGTATATCCCGCTGAAGCAAGGAGACGCGATTCAATTACCGCCATGAAAATCCCCGTGTTGACTTTACCCGAAAAGTACCGCAACAGATCGCTGCCGGTTGCCGTTGATAATTCCCAGCTTATTTACTGGCCGGGTATACGCGATCAGCATATGTTTTACAGTTGCCAGCAGCATTGCGGCGTTTCGTATGTTTTTGGTTACGAGATCAACCGCTTGCGCGATCAACACGGCTGGTACTGGGAAAACAGCTATCCACCGCATTACACCTGGAATTTTATGAACAGCGGTGAACAGTACGAGGGAGTTTCATTCCTGCAAAGCTTCGAGGTTATCCGGCAACAGGGTCATATGACGTCGCCCGACTATGGGCTCGACACCTTGTTGACTGAGCTGGGCTGGCCTTCGGGGTATGAAAAATATTACCGGGGGATGTTCAATCATCTCAAATCAGTTTCCGGTATTAAAGTGAACAGTGCGGAGGGGATAAACACACTCAAGAATTACATTTTTGATCATCTCGATGGATCGGCGACCGGGGGAGTAGGGTGCTTTTCGACAAGCAGCGCCACCTTGTACAACATGCCGGTATTTGCACCGGGAACACCCGAGGAGGGGAAGCATTTAGTGACCGGCTGGTATGCAGACCCGACCCACGGAATGACCATCGTCGGGTACAACGATTCGGTGCGTTTCGACATTAACCAGGATGGAAAATATACCAACGATCTTGACATTACCGGAGATGGAATCGTGGATGCCCGCGATTGGGAATTCGGAGCCTTTAAAATCGCTAACTCTTACGGAACCTGGTGGTGCGACGTCGGTTATGTGTACGCGATGTATCGTTCCTTTGCAATGACTTATGAAAACGGGGGTATCTGGAATAATACCGTATTTGTCATGGATGCCGACACCGCTTACAAACCCCTCCTTACCGCGAAAATCAATCTGACTTATAACCTGCGGAAAAGGATCCGGATCCGTGCAGGTGTGAGCCTGGATACCCTGCATAATCTACCGGAACACCTGATCGATTTTCCTATTTTCAGCTTCCAGGGCGGCGATCATTACATGCAGGGTGTTGATACACTTCCTGAACATAAAAACATTGAAATCGGACTTGATGTGACCTCCCTCCTCAACTTCGTGCCGGAAGGAGCCATTGCCCGCTACTTCATCCTGGTCGAAGAGCGGGACCCCGAACATATCGGAACCGGTAAGATCAACAACGTAACCTTTCTCAATTACCGCGACGGGGTCACATCGTACCCGGCAGGCCCGGCCGAAACGCCCATCACTGATAACGGGCTGACCGCGGTTTCGGTTGTGGCTGTGATGAACAAACCCCATCTGGCTATCACTACCCGTGAATTGCCGCCGGTTTCGGGTCCGTTGCCCTACCAGGTCCAACTCCAGGCTGCCGGGGGAACCGTTCCGTACCATTGGTATTGCGACCTGCCCTGGTCGGTACAGGCCGTCAGTAAACCCATGCCCGCCATCACCGGTACCTCCGTCCTCCACCATTATGAATTCAGATCCTTTGAAACGGTGCCCCTTCCTTTTTCATTTCCTTTTTACGGCAGAAGTTACGACACCCTGTATATCAATCATTACGGGTTTGTCACATTTGAGCCCTTGTTCCTGCCCGGACTTTACGTAACCGAGGAACTGAATATGATGCGGACCTTTCCGCTTATAGCACCGGCCTTCAATCAGAACTTTACTTACCAGGATAATAAAAACGACGGAATCTGGTACGTTGCCGATTCCAGCCACGCGGTCATACGCTGGAAAGTCTCGGTTGAAGGATATGTCACTACGACGGTTGATGATTTTGCCCTGATATTGTACGCTGACGGCCATTTTGAATTCTGTTACGGTACCATGGATAATCAGAATGTCATTCTGAGCGCCTATTATGGCGTATCCGGAGGTGATGACCGGCGGTTTGATTTGCATACCCGGTGGGATGCAAATGAACTTTCAGGAAAAAGCTATGCTTACCGCCCCTTGAAACTTCCCGACGGGTTGACCCTCTCGTCAGGCGGTTTGCTGACCATAACCCAACCGGATCTGCAGCAGATTAACGATATTCCCATTACCGTGGAGGATGCCGGAAAGATTACAGCCACCACTACCCTGATGCTGTCGGGGGGACTGACAATCGGTCACCATGTGAAATCAGGCGACATCGACCGGTATCATTACGGGGAACCGGCGAACTTGAAACTGGAGATCAAAAACAGCGGACCGTCGCCGGTTTTGAACCTCGACCTGACCCTGAGTTCATCCGATACCCTTTCGGCGGTCACCGAGACCGGGTATCACATCGACCGGATTGATGCCGGCGATTCCGTAACTGTGCCTTCGGCATTCGCCTTCACATTGCTTCATCCACAGCCCGACGGGCAACCGGCGACCTTTCGTATAAGCGCGATTTCGGGTACTGAAAAATGGGAGAAATCTATAACGTTAAAAGTCGCCGCGATGGAAATGGTAATCGGTCAGCCTTGTATCCGCGATGGCGCCGACAACCGGCTGGAACCCGGCGAGGTAGCAGAACTGGTGATTCCGCTGGAAAATACGGGGACGCTTTCCTGTATCCATGCCGACCTGGATCTCGTCTGCCCCGATTCCCTGATCAGCTTTATCACTCCGCCATCCATTCATCTGGAACAGTTGGACCCCGCTACCCGTCAATACTTCAGCGTGCTGTTAAAAGCATCACGCAACGCCAGTTATGGCCATATATCAAAGATTAAGGTGAACCTTACCGATCAAACCGACCTGAATCTGTCGCGGGAGGATGACCTGGTCATCGGCCGGATCCCGGTGGCTGTTGTCAATCTGTCGCGTAAGACCGATTCGAAAATGGCCATGATCGATGCGCTCGACAGTCTGGCTGTTCCGTATGATACCATCCGTGAAATACCCTTCGATTACGACCGGTATCAAAGCATTTTCCTGATCCTTGGGTCCTACCAGACTTCCCATACCCTTACCGTTTATGAGGCGGGCACCCTGGTTCCCTATCTGATGAAGAATGGAAATTTATACATGGAGGGATACAACACCTGGCATAACCTCAACAATACTCCCCTGCATCCCTGGTTCAGGTATTCCTCCGAAAGCTCCCCCATCTATTTTCTTCCTGAAATCAACGGAGTGGCCGATACCTATACCGATTCACTTTCGTTTACAAACATCGGGGATTTGGGATTCGCTTTTTACCACTTCAACCCGATTCCGCCGGCGATAACCACCCTGGCGAATACCGATGATCCCCCGAAGTGCCTCGAAGTTTCGTATGACGCCGTGGATTATAAGACCATCGGAACCCTGACGGAATTCGGCGCAATTTCAGGAAATAACGATCGTTCAACCCTTAAAAACCTGATGAAGAAATACCTTGATTTCTTCGGAATCAGCACCGGCGGCCCCCATACACTTTTTCACGCGGATCAGACAGTCATCTGTAACGACCGTGAAATCCGTTTTACCGACGATTCCTTCGATGGAATACAGTCAAGGATCTGGGAATTCCCGGGCGGATCCCCTGCAACGAGCCAGGATAGCTGTCCGGTGGTACGCTACCCCTTCCCGGGAACCTATGATGTAAGCCTTACGGTCGATGATGGAACCATTACAAGGACATTGTTTAAGAAGGCCTATATTTCCGTGAATAATTGTTCCGGCCTGGAATCGCCCACAGCCGACCATCCTTTCAGGATCTATCCAAATCCCGCACATGACCGGATCACGGTGGCGCCCCTCTCGGATATAACCGGAAATCTGAATATAAAGATATTCAATACACAGGGAGTCCTGATGAAGGTAGTTGAAACGTATTGTGCCGGAAATGGCAATGGTTTTGAAATGAACCTTGGCACGCTCCGGTCGGGTTGTTACTTCGTAAAAATAGTGTCGGAAAACACGACCTCAGTGATCCGGGTCATTATCCTGTAATGATCGCTGATGGCGCTATTTTTCAGCAGAATCCCGAAACTCCCTGAACGATTTGTTCATATCTCATCCAAACAATCCCTATCTTTGACAGGCTTTTTATCAAGGATCATGGATGAATCACTGAAATTGAAAATCGGTAAGTCTGCTGCTTCCATAAAGGATGAAATCATTGGGATCCGGCGCCATTTGCACCGCTACCCGGAACTGTCGTGCCTGGAAGTAAAGACCGCCGAATTTATATGCCAAAAACTCGATGCGTACGGGATCAGGTATCAGAAAGAGATAGCCGGTACCGGGGTTGTCGGATTCATTGAAGGCCGCAACCCATCCGCACGGTGCATTGCCCTCCGGGCCGACATGGATGCCCTGCCCGTTACAGAGATCAGCCTGACGGAATATTCCTCTACCATTCCGGGAGTCATGCATGCCTGCGGTCATGATGTTCACATGGCCTGCCTCCTGGGAGCCGCAAAGATCCTGGCCGGTCTCACCTCCGCGTTTACCGGTACCGTGAAACTGATTTTCCAGCCTTCTGAAGAGACCTTCCCCGGTGGCGCCATCGCTATGATCGAAGCCGGAGTATTGGAAAATCCGGCGCCTGAATTTGTGATCGGTCAGCACGTGATCAATAACCTGGATGCCGGGGAGATCGGATTGAAGCCGGGACCATACATGGCTTCGACCGACGAAATCTATATCACCGTGAAAGGAAAAGGAGGACATTCAGCAACTCCGAACCAGGTCATCGATCCCGTCCTGATTGCTTCCCACATCGTTGTTGCGCTTCAGCAGATCGTGAGTCGTAATGCCGATCCGGTAATGCCTACTGTGATCTCCTTCGGAAAAATCATGGGGAATGGTCGTACCAATGTTATACCCGACGAAGTCACGCTGGATGGGACAGTCAGAACATACAATGAAACCTGGCGAAAGGAGGTTCATGAACGGATCCGGAAAATGGCCGTCTCGATAGCGTCGGGAATGGGAGGAAGTTGCGATGTCAGGATCGCTCCCGGCTATCCCTTCCTCTATAACGATCCGGATCTTACCCTGCACCTCGAAATCCTTGCCCGGGAGTATTTGGGAACGGATAAAGTAAAGACCCTGGAACAACGTATGACCGCTGAAGATTTTGCCTATTATGCTGCGAAAGTGCCTTCCTGCCTCTTCCGCCTCGGTATCCGGAATCAGAGCCAGGGAATAAACTCAAACCTGCATACCGCTACCTTTGATGTGGATGAGGATTCCATCGCAACAGGCATGGAAATGCTCGCCTGGTTCACGATTAACCTGCTCAGTCAGGAAAATCCTTCTCGATAAAATCATTCATGAAAGGTCCGGGAACTTCTTATCTTCTCTTGCTGCTTTGGATCAGCCTGGCTCATGTTGTCCGTTCCCAGGATGTTACCCTCCCCCCAAGGCCTGTCCTTCCATTTCAACAGGATGCCCAACCCAATGTGACCGATGAACAACTGGCGATACAGTTCTACCAGTCCCGTGATTTTGTGAAAGCCGCCGAATTGTTCGAACGAATCTATGATTCCAGACCCTCCTATTACGTTTACCAGTACCTGGTGATGGCGCTGGTTGAAAACCAGGAGTACGGGAAAGCGGAAAAAATTGTCCATAAATGCCTTAAAGCCGAACCTGACTCCCCACGCTACCTGGTTGATCTGGGGTATATACTTTACCGGAGCGGCAATCCCGACAAGGCCCGTAAAACCTATGAGGAGGCGTTGAAAAAACTGGCGCCGTCCCAGCAAAGCATATTTGACCTGGCCAATGCCTTCATGATGAAAGGAGAAAATGAATATGCCATCCAGACCTACCTGAAGGGTCGTCAACTGATGAATAACACGTATCCTTTCGGTTTTGAACTGGCCGGTGTGTATGAACGGATGGGCGATTTTAAAAGCGCAACCGAGGAGTATCTTAACCTTCTTGAGTTCAACGAAACATACCTGAACACCATCCAGGACCGCATCCAGGGATTGCTGAGTTTTGATGTCAACAACGAGAAAAATGAAATTCTCCGTAAAGTACTCCTCAGCAGGGCGCAGAAGAATCCGGATAAAGTGGTATACGCAGCGTTGCTGTGGTGGTACTCGATCCAGCAAAAAGATTTCGACCTGGCCCTGATCCAGGCAAAAGCATTGGACCGTCGCCTCAAAGAGAACGGCGATAAACTGGTTCAGGTAGCCAATCTGGCGCTTTCAAATCAGCAGTTCGACGTGGCTGAGTCGGCGTTTCAGGCGTTGATCGATAAAGGCGGATCTTCACCATACTACAATTACAGCCGGAGGGAACTTATTAATACCCGTTACCGGAAGATTTTATCCGGCCCTTCCCCGAAAAAACAGGAGCTGGAGAACCTGACTGGTTCCATGGTCAAAGAATTGAAGGATTCGGGTGAATCGCCTGAGAACATTACCCTGATACGTAACTTTGCACACCTCGAAGGATTTTACAACCACAGGACCGATTCGGCTATTTCGCTCCTGAACCGGGCCATACTCATGGCAGGCATTTCAAATGAAGACAAAGCTTACTGTAAAATGGAACTGGCCGATATCTTCCTCTTTACCGGTGAAGTTTGGGAAGCGACCCTGCTGTATCAACAGGTCTACCAGGATTATAAAAACGATGTTCTGGGTCAGGAGGCCAAATTCAAGAATACCAAGCTCTCTTTTTATATCGGGGAATTTATGTGGGCAAGGGCACAGGCCGACATTCTGAAAGCTGCCACTTCCAAATTCATAGCCAACGATGCCCTGGCTCTGTCGTTGCTTATCGGTGAAAACCTGGATCCCGACAGCAGTACCGTTGCCCTTGAAAAATATGCCCGGGCCGATCTCCTCGATTTCAGGAACGAACCCGGATTGGCCTTGCAATCGCTCGATTCCATCCTGACAACTTTTGTGGAGCATCCGATTTTCCAATATGTCTTTTACAAAAAGGCTGTCATTAAACTCAAACAGGGAAAATTCGCTGAAGCGGATACCCTGCTGGAATTGTTGTTCAGCCTGTATCCCGAAGGGGTGCTTGCCGATGAGGCCTTGATGCAACGCGGAGATCTCAACCAGAATCAACTGAAAAACACGGGGAAAGCCATGGACTGCTATCGGGAAATTATCGATAAATACCCGGCAAGTATATTCGTTCCCGAGGCGCGCCGGCAATTCAGGAAATTACGTGGCGACAACATCCCCTGAAATGGTCAGACCAAAAAAACACCTGGGCCAGCATTTCCTGCGCGATGAAAATATTGCCAGGAAAATTATCTCCCTGATCAACCCTTCGATCCCGGCGCTGGTGGAGGTAGGTCCGGGAATGGGCGTACTGTCAAAGTACCTCCTCGGCCTGAAGGATGTGGAATGCCGGTTTCTTGAAGTGGATGGGGAGTCGGTAAGGTACCTGGAACATACTTTCCCGGAAATCCGAAACAGATTGGTCGAAGCCGATTTTCTGAAGTATGACCTCAACGCCCTTTTCACGGGGAGTGACCCTTTTACCGTCATTGGCAATTTCCCGTATAACATTTCATCGCAGATCCTTTTCCGGGTGCTGGAATTCCGCGACCGGATTCCTGAGGTGATCGGGATGTTCCAGAAAGAGGTGGCCGACAGGATTGCCGCCCCCCCGGGAAACAAAACGTATGGAATCCTGAGCGTCCTGCTGCAGGCTTTTTATGACATTGAGCACCTCTTCGGGGTCAACGAATCAGTGTTCGTCCCGCCCCCAAAGGTAAAATCGGCAGTGATCCGGCTGCGCCGCAATAAGACGGTAAGGCTTTCCTGTGATGAACAGGTTTTTAAGCGGGTAGTCAAAACAGCATTCAATCAACGACGGAAAACGCTCCGTAATGCATTGAAAAACCTGGATCCTGAATGGATAAAATCGATAGGCAGGGTACCGGGTGAAAGCCTGAGCTCCGGATCTGCCCTGCGGCCGGACCTGCTTGATCAAAGGGCCGAACAACTTTCGGTGGATGACTTCGTCATGCTTGCCACGGAAATTGCTAAATTTGCAAAAATTTGAGTCTGCGGATGAAGCCAACCAGGAATCCTCAAAATAAAAAGAGACCGGGAAAAAAGATTGCACCCACAAAGCAGGCTGCCAGTAAACCCGCCGCAGTCCCGCAACTTTCGCGTAAAGCCAAAGGGTATTTTGTTTTATCATTCTTTATCTTCGCGGTGTTGCTTTATGGCAACACGATCTTTAATGGTTACGCAATCGACGATAATAACGTCACCAATAACGAACTGGTAAAAAAAGGATTTAGTGCGATCCCCGAAATTTTCACGACCCGGTATAACATCCAGCAGGGCAATATTGGCGCAACTTCTGCCGATTACCGGCCTGTGGTCAAAGCGACTTTCGCCATCGAATACCAGCTCTGGGGAGAAAAACCTGGTCGCAGCCACGCCGTAAACATCCTGATCTACTGGCTGGCTTCCGTCCTGGTCTTTTTCACTCTTCGCCGCCTCTTTCAAAATTTTAACATCCTTTTTACCTTTCTGATTACCCTGGTGTTCATGGCCCATCCGGTTCATACAGAGGTGGTCGCCAGCCTCAAAAACCGCGATGAACTCCTGGCCTTCACCGCCGGGATTGGCGCCCTGTGGTTTATCCTCAACTACAGCGATACCCGGAAAACCATTCACCTTTTATACGCCTTCCTGATTTTCATTGCCGGCTATCTCAGTAAATCATCGATCCTGCCCTTCCTGCTGATCTATCCGCTGGCCCTCTATTTTTTTACAAAAATGCCGGTAAAGAAATTAATGCCGGTTTTTCTCATAATTCTGTTTGCCGTTCTTTTGGCGCAATATGTTCCGAAAATGTTCCTCGCTCCCTTTCAGCGGTCTACCCACTATATCGAGAACCCCCTCTTCTTCGAAAAAAGCATTTGGCTGCGGCTGGGAACAGGATTTATTACCCTCTGGTTCTATCTGAAACTTCTGTTTTATCCACAGCCACTCCTCTATTACTATGGTTATAATATGATCCCGGTTACCAATCTGGCAAATTTTTGGGTATGGATCTCCCTCGCAATTCATGCGGCCCTTCTCTTCTTTGCCATCCGGAAATTCCGTGAAAAAAACATCCTCTCCTTCGCCATTTTCTATTATTTCATAGCCCTGTCAATGTATTCCAACTTCCTGAAACCGGTCGTAGGAATCGTCGGCGAACGTTTTGCCTTCAACGCTTCCCTCGCGTTTAGCATTGCCCTGGTTTATCTGATCTTCATGATATTTAAAACGGACCCGCGCAGGCTTACCATCGAAATGGATGCCCGCCTCAAGATCCTGCTTGTGATCGTTTTGCTGATAATTCCCGGCACCGTTTTATCGATAAACAGGAACCGCACCTGGCGAAATACCTTCGTCCTGTACCGGCATGATATCAAATCGCTCGAAAATTCAGCCAAAGCAAACCTCGACTATGCCGGCTACCTCATGGGAACCGTATACCAGGACCCGAACTTCCTGGGTAAGGGTCTGGTGAACCAACTAAAATATTTTTATATCACCCACCATTTTCGGAAAGCCCTTGAGCTTTATCCTGAAAATTATCTGGCAAACAATGATCTGGGGACGGTATACCTGTTCATTGGAAAAAATTACGACTCTGCGGTTTACTTTCTGAAAAAAGCAATCGCGCTCGACTCCACTTTGCAACCTGCCTGGGTCAATCTCGGGATGGCCTATCGTTACCAGACACAGTACCAGAAAGCCATTGAATGTTATGAGCATATTCTGAGGATGAATCCCCGCGAAGTGAAGGCAGTCTTTGCACTGGCCGATGTTTACAATGACCTGGGTGATTTCAACCGGGCGGTGAAAATGAATGAAGAAGTCATGAAAGCCTACCCCAACCTGGAAATGCCCTATGTGAACATCGGAAATTATTATATGCTTAAAACCGATACCGTCACGGCAGTCCGTTATTGGGAAAAGGCTGCCTCCATCAACCCCACCTACGAACTTTGTGTTCAGCTCAATTCACTCTATCAGATCCGGGGAGACCACGCAAAAGCAAATTATTATTACGATCTCGGGATGAGGATAATAAACCAAACCCGTCATTGAACCGAAGCTGAGGAATCCGGCCGGCAACCGGTATCGCCTGGACTGAATCTGATCTGCTTTTCTTGCGGAATATAACGATGATGGCTGAGAAGATTTGATAGCTGTCATTACAGATGCCGGCGATAGAAACCGAAGCCCGGAAATCATGAATGGTTTACTGGAATTGCAGAAATGAAGGAAATTACTTTCGGCACACTTTCGGACAAAATCAGAGCGACTGTTGAAAAGCACCCCGGGCACGGCATCGGGTTTATTGGTCCGGGGCAGGAGCAGACCTTTTTTTCATTTCCGGAATTGCTAAAGACCTCGGCAGGTTTGCTTCATGCCTTGCAACAACGCGGCATCGGGGCAGGCGATCTGGTGATCCTTTCGCTCGAAAAAGGGGAGGAGATCATCCCGGTTTTGTGGGCCTGCCTGCTGGGTGGCATCATTCCCGCATTGCTCCAGCCACCTGTATCCTTCACCGAATACAATCCCGCAGCGGAAAAATCGGAAAAAGTATTCCAAATCCTCAACGGGCCTTATGTGATCCGGTCGCATTACCATGCCGGCAGTTGGTCCGTAAGCCGGATCCCTGTCGAACGACAGATCGAATTCCCCGAACTGTCGGGCGACCCGCAAAAGGCCCTGTTCCACCCGGGAAACCCGGAAGATCTTGCCCTGATCCAATTCTCCTCGGGCAGTACCGGCGAACCCAAAGGCGTCAGGCTCTCGCACAGGAATATCCTTGCCAATATCGGCGACATCGTGAAAGGAATCCGGTTGGAACCCGACGATATTTCTGTGAACTGGATGCCCCTTTACCACGACATGGGTTTGGTGGGATTTCATCTGACACCCTCCGTTGTCGGGGTTAATCAGTACTTTGTCGACCCGGTCGATTTTGTGAAAAATCCATCCCTCTGGCTCGATTCACTGCACCGCTTTCGGTGTACCATAACCGCGTGTCCCAATTTCGGACAGCTCCTGATCAACCGGTACCTCTCCAGAAAGTCTGATCCGGATTGGAACTTTTCATCCCTGCGGATCATCTTTAACGGCGCCGAACCGATCTCAGTCCCTGTCATGAAAGCATTTCTCGGACAACTGGCTCCCTTTGGCCTGAACCCGGCGGCAATGCTTCCTGCCTATGGACTGGCAGAAGCAACACTAGCTGTAACTATTCCCGACATATTTCAGCCTGCGGAAGTCAGGACATTTTTACGTGAACCGCTGTTACGACAGGGAATAGCTACCGAATATACGGGCGATGACCCAAATACCATCGAACTGGTCAACCTGGGGAAACCCCTCGATCATAGTGAACTTAAAATCACATCCGGTACCGGGCATTTTTTAGAAGAAGGCAAGGTCGGGAATGTGTGGATTCGTGGAAATAACGTGACTTCCGGATATTTCGGATCCCCTGAACACGATGACCTGCTCTTCTCCGGAACATGGATGAAAACCGGTGACCTGGGTTTTATTTCCCGGGGCGATCTCTTCATAACCGGCCGCTCTAAAGACATCATTTTTGTCAACGGGATCAACTATTATGCACACGATCTCGAAGATATTGCACTCCGGATGGAAGAAATAAAAACAGGGAAAATTATCATTACAGGGTCTTTCGACGAGTCACTCGGGCGTGACAAAGTACTGGTCTTCCTGGTGGGAAGCCCCAATGATGAAATGAGACTCCTATGCCGGAAGATCAAGAACCGGTTCTCTGAATTACTGGGATTGACAACCGACCTGTTCATTCCCATCCGGTCAGCCGATATTCCGCGCACCAGCAGTGGCAAGATACAACGGTACAAGCTAACGGCCCGTTTTCAAAAAGGCGGGTTTGAACATCTCATTCAAATCTGAAATCTTACCCGGTTTCAATTAAGGGGCATTACCATCCGGAGAATTATCAGAATTATGATCCTTTCACTGAACCTGACAGCAGCCTGCTCCCGGTATGCATTTTGACAATGATACCCTCATCAAGGCAATAAATTCCAGGACCTTTGCGATCCTGTTGTCTGATTATAATGCTGTTAGAGTCAAAATGCGCTGAATGATAAAAATGAAAACCATGAATAACCAATATAAAACATATAGATATCTGAATTTTTGGCAGTTGCCCCTGACGATTCTACCTGCTGTACCACGGATGGCGCTCCTTGTTGTTATGGTACTGAGCAGTTTTCTGCTTCAGGCCCAGAATGGCATCATCCGTGGCAAAGTCGTGAACCATAAAAACAATGAACCGGTCCCTTTTACCAACATTATCATCGATGGGAAACCCAATCAGGGAACGACCAGTGATTTGGACGGAAATTATACCTTTAATAATGTGGAACCAGGCTATGTAAGGCTTGTCGCATCTTCGGTGGGATTTAAAAAGTATATCACCGAAGATTTTCTGGTCACCCGGGCCCATCCGGTAAACATCGACATCCTTCTGGATGAGCTTGTAGTCAATCTCGATGTTATTGAGGTTCGGCCCGATGTGATCACCCGGAAGGATGAAAGTCCGGTATCAATGCAAACGCTGACCATTCAGGAGATTGAACGCAGTCCGGGCTCGAACCGCGATATTTCAAGGGTTATCCAGTCGCTCCCGGGAGTCAGCTCAACTCCGGCTTTCCGCAACGACATCCTTATCCGCGGCGGCGGCCCCGGCGAAAACCGCTTTTACCTCGACGGGATTGAAATACCGTATATCAACCATTTTGCTACCCAGGGCGCCTCCGGAGGCCCGACCGGGATCATCAACGTTGACTTTATCCGCGATGTGCAACTCTACTCCAGTTCATTCCCTGCCAACCGCGGAAATGCTTTGAGCTCCGTAATGGAACTCAAACAAATCGACGGAAATAAAGAAAAATTCGGTGGCAGGTTCTCTATCGGCTCCAGCGATATAGCGCTCACCATCAATACCCCCGTGACCAAAAACTCTTCACTGGTCATGTCGGTCCGACGGTCGTACCTCCAGTTGCTGTTCTCGGTTCTCAAACTCCCGTTTTTGCCGACTTATAACGACTATCAGATCAAATATAAAATCGACTTTGATCAAAAGAACCAGTTGACATTTATTTCCATCGGTGCGCTTGATAAATCAAAACTGAACACCGGGATCCAAAATCCGACCGAGGAACAACGGTACCTGTTGAATTCCTTAAGGGTATACGATCAATGGAGCTACGCGATCGGAGTTGTTTACCGCCACTTCCGTAAAAACGGATATGGCACCTGGGTGTTGAGTCGCAATATGCTCGACAATCAGCAGACCAAGTATAAAAACAATATTGAAGAACCTGACAGCCTGATTTTTAAATTTCGTTCACAGGAGTCTGAAAATAAATTCAGATATGAGGGGTTCAATGAATTGGGGAACTGGAAGATCATGTATGGTGCCGGCCTGGAATACGCGAAGTACACGAACAGCACCTTTCAGAATTTATTTGTGAAAGACAGCTTGCGGATCCTGGATTACAATTCCACCCTGGGATTGTTTAAGTGGAATATCAATGGCCAGGTGACAAAACCCTTTTTCAATGACAAACTGACACTTTCGGCCGGATTGAGCATGGATGCCAATAATTACAGTTCAGAGATGAACAACATGTTGCAGCAATTGTCGCCCAGGATATCCGCCTCCTGGAATTTTGCAAAGAACTGGTTTCTCAATGGAAATATCGCCCGGTACAATCAGCTCCCGGCCTATACCACGCTTGGCTTTCGCGATAACAACGGGACCCTCGTCAACGATTCACTCGGACTTAAATATATTAAAGCCGACCACTTTGTTCTGGGATTTGAATTTCTGCCCAGGCAAAATTCGAAAGTTTCACTTGAGGGGTTTTATAAAAAGTACAGCGACTACCCCTTTTCGTTGTTGGATTCTGTTTCACTTGCAAGCAAAGGGTCCAACTACGGCGCGACCGGCGACGAAGCAGTCACCTCAACCTCGAGCGGAAGAGCTTACGGGTTTGAACTCTATTACCGGGATGCCAATCTCTTTAAATTTAATGTGATCCTTTCGTACACCTTCGTCCGAAGCGAATTCACCAATTATTATGGCCGTTATATTCCATCCTCCTGGGACAATAGACATCTCCTTACGGTTACCGTCGGAAGAAAATTCAAATACAACTGGGAAATCGGCGTGAAATGGCGGTTCGTGGGAGGCGCTCCCTATACGCCCTGGGATGAGAACAAATCAAGCCTGGTAGCTGCCTGGGATGCCCAGGAAAGGGGGTATCTGAATTATGATGAATTCAATACGCTCCGACTGAAATCGTTCAACCAATTGGATCTCAGGATTGATAAAGGTTTTTACTTTAAAAAGTGGTCCTTCATGGTTTATCTTGACATCCAGAATATTCTGAACTTCAAGGCGCAGCAGGAAGATATTCTGGTCAACACCCAACCCGATGGTTCCGTGATCCGGTATACCGATCCGGAAGGAAATGAGCGTTATGCCCTGCGGACGATACCCAACACTTCAGGTACCATCCTGCCAGCCATCGGGATCATGTTTGATTTTTAACGGCCGGAGCCATTTTTCATCATCCGCTCCTTCATTTCTGCCACCATTTTCAGGTATTCCTTGTATTGTGTGGCATTCAGAACGCCTTTCATCTCATTTTCACGCTGGCTTTGAATGGCCAGTGCATTCTTCTTCTGTATTGCGGGATCAGCGTTCTTTCGCGCTTCATCCATTTTCTTTGCATACTTCAGGTTGATTGCTTCAACCTTGGTTTCCTGAGAAGGGGTAAGCTTCAACTGTTCCTTCATCCGGTCGGTCTGACGCTTCGCCCGCATCTCCGGAGTGGCGCCCCCGTGACCCTGGCCTCCGGATGGCGGCGGTCCGCCGTTGCCGCCTTTCTGTGCCGTGACTGTAGTGACCATCACGCTGAATAAAATGATAATCGTCATTTTCAGCATCATTCCGTATCGGTTACTTTTGCTGATTGAATTGCCTGATTCGTTCTTCATGTTAAATTTTTGTCTTTAAATTCTAACGGAATTTCCGGTCTGATTATTATTTCAGATTTATACTAAGGACAAGCTGCGATATTCCGATTTTTTACAGGGTTTTCATGCCTTCAGATCGCTTTACTGATTAACGGGATGGTATCTTATACCTGAGCCTGTTTTTGAATCGGATCCAGAATCTCTCCGGATTTTGATTACCCGTGATTTCCCTTGAGAAATATTTTTCTGTAATACCCGTAGTTTAGTGTCAACATAATGGTTGCGCTCATACTGCGTGTCCTGATCAGGGTTTTCAGGGCGCCGGTGGCAATCCGGAAGGGGGAAAAGATCTTTCTTTTGGCCTTCTCAATATGTAACATCAACGCCTGCGAAGTCATTTCAGGATGGCGGATCGTGGGTTCAAAATAGTCATAATGTGCCCAGTCGCCGGGAAAGTCGGAAAAAAGCAGCCGGTTGTCAGCAGTGACCTTATCCCAGAGTGCGGTCCCGGGCAGCGGGGTGAGAACCGACGTCTGAAATGAGTCGGCTCCGCAGTGCAGGGCAAACCGCGCCCGATCACGGATTGACGCGGGGGTGTCGGAATCCCACCCGAAAATCAGGCCGGCAATGACCCCGATCCCGTGACGCTGGATGGCTTCGAAAATTCTTTTGTAACTATTGACCCCGCGCGTAAGGTTCAACTTTTTATTGGCTTCTATTAATTGTCCTTCACCCTCGGCTTCAATGCCCAGAAAGATCATACGGCAACCGCTCCGGTAAGCCAGATCAAGCAGTGTGGGATCGTCGGCGAAGTTAATCGACGACTGGGAGAGCCATATTTTTTTGATTCCGCGACGGATAATACCTTCAAACAAGACCCGGGCCCGCTCCTTCGATTCGTTGTTGTGCCCGATGATGTTATCGTCGATGAAAAACACGTACTTCTGGGGGATCTCCTCCAGTTCATCCAGTACCTCTTCAACAGGTCTGAACCGGTAGTGCCGGCCGTTGAAAGCTGAGACGCTGCAAAAGGAACAATTCATCGGACAGCCCCGCGTGGTCTGGATCCCCGCGCAAATATACCCCGGATGAAAAAGATCGCGCCGCGGTTTGGGTTGGAGGATCTCGCGGACCAGTGGACTTTTATAAATCCTTTTCAGGCTGCCGGCCTCAAAATCCCTGATGACGGTCTCCCATACAGGCTCAGCCTCGCCCTGAACCACGCAGTCGACATATTGCATGCTCTCCTCCGGAACCATCGAGGCGTGGATGCCCCCCATGACCGTTGGAATACCCCTCTGTCGATAAATCGCGGCAATTTCATAAGCTCGCGGGGCCTGACTGGTAAAGGCAGTGATCCCCATAAGGTCGGCTTCATAAAACCGGAAGGTCTTGAAATTCTCATCGAGGATCTTGATTTTCCAGTCGGAAGGAGTGAGGGCTGCAATAATTCCGAGACCCAATGGCTGGTTGCGGGTTTCACGGTTGATATGAAAACCGGGCCGGAGTTGGTTGGCCGGATTGATGAGCACAAGGGTCTTTCTTTTCATCGTTTCAATCCATCAACCAGTTTTTGGGCCGTTTGATATTCCCGAATGCCATACTCCTGTAATTCCAGTTGCTCATGTACGACCAGTACGCGGTGATGAAACTTCCCGTACGCCACCAGCTTTTCAGCATCCGGCGTTTCAGAAATCCCGGTTCATACACTTTGTCGAAAGCCTTGAAGATATATTCCTGCATCTCTATTCGGTCCATCGTGGCAGGTCTAAAGACCAGCGACTCGTACCCGTAATGTTTCCAGTCGTCGGGAAAATTATTCAGAACCAGGATCCCTTCCCGTTGCATCCGTTCAAAAAGCCGGGTGCCGGGCAACGGGGTCAGCAACGTCGTTTGAATGGAATCGGCATGGCACCGATGGGTGAACGCCACACGATGGTCGATCCGCTCCGGGGTGTCGTTCTCCCAACCAAAGATAAATCCCGCGATGACGGCAATGCCATATTTATGCATTTTATCGAACACATGATCGTATGAATTTACACCCATCCGCAGGTTCAGCCTTTTGTTGGCGCCCGACAACTGATCTTCCTGCTCCGATTCGATGCCGATAAACAACATGCGGCATCCGCTTTTTGCCGCGTATTTCAACACATCCTCATTATCGGCAACATTCAGTGAGGCCTGGCCGATCCAATCTTTCCGGATTCCCCGGTCGATCATGGCCCGGAACAATTCGATCGCGCGTGCCTGGGCTTTGGCATTGTTCCCCACGATATTATCATCAAGGATAAAGATGTTTTTTTGCGGTATCTCAGCCATTTCGTCGATCACCTCGTCGATGGGCCGGTCCCGGTAATGGCTGCCGTTGAATGCAGTGACCGAGCAGAAATCGCAATTCATCGGGCATCCGCGGGTCGTTTGGATGGAGGCGAAAATATAAGCAGGATGAAAGAGGTCGCGCCGGGGTCGGGGTGAACGGATCAGATCAGTCAGACTCCCCTTATAAACCGGCCGGAGCGTACCCGCTTCGAAATCGCGGATCACCTGCAGCCATACCGATTCCGCTTCACCGATTACCACGCTGTCGACAAACCTCGACGCTTCATCCGGACACATGCTCACGTGAATCCCTCCAATGACGGTTTTTATGCCTCGTTCCCGATATATCTGTGCCAATTCGTAGGCGCGTGAAACCGTCGAACTGAAAGCCGTGAAGCCGACGAAATCGGCCTCGTAATACCTGAAATCCCTGAAATTTTCATCGATGATCTTCACCTTCCAGTCGGGAGGTGTCAACGCGGCAATAATCCCCAGGCTCAACGGCTGATACCGTGTATCCTTGTTTATAATGAATCCGCTCCCGCTTTTATTGGCGGGATTGATCAGCAAGAGTGTCTTTTTTTTAGAATTCAAAATTCAAATTAGCGATTAGTAATCAGCGATTAGCGAATAGGGATCAGCGAATAGGGATTAGCGAATAGGGATTAGCGATTAAGGAAAAAATCATTTCATAATGTTCACATTCTTACATCTTCAAATCTTCAAATCCCCAATTTGCAATTTTTCAATCGTAAATCGTGTCAATCATAAATAAATTTTCACATCAGCACATCAGCACATTAGCACATTTTCACATTCTCAAATCCTCAAATTCTCAAATCCTCAAATCGTTTTCCGTTTTCCATTGTCCATTGTCCATTGTCAATTATCAATTGTCCGCTAGTACTTCCACTGTGAAGCCTTTTCAAGGCCCACACTCTGGTAGTTGAGATTCGAATTCCATGCCCAGACGGCGCTGCGCAGACTGCGGGTATTCCACAGCGTCCGGATAAATTTTTTTCGGATAAAACGGTTGCTGCAGATTGTTTGATAGGCACGGTCGGTGGAAACGGCCAGTTCCCCGGGTGTCATCCTGCCCGGCTGAAAAACCACGTCGGAAAAATGAAAGTGCTGCCAGTCAAGCGGAAAATCATGGCAAAGCAGGCGTCCCGCTTCCTGCAGCCTACCGAAAAGCCGGGTCCCCGGCAACGGGGTCAGGACACTGGCCTGCGTGACATCCACGCTGCTTGAGGCGATATATCGCGTACGGCGCTCCAGGGCGCTTAAATCGTCGCTGTCCATCCCGAAAATAAATGCTCCCAACACGACGATGCCATTCCGGTGAATGAGCCGGAAGGCTTTCTGATAGTTTTCAACACCAAGGCGAAGATTTACTTTTTTATTCGAATCTTCAAGCGCCTCATTATTTTCAGCCTCTATCCCCAGGAGCAACATGCGGCAACCGCTTCGGGCGGCGAGTTTCAGAATCCCGGGCTTTTCGGCAATATTGAGTGACGTCTGGGCAAACCACTCTTTGTTCAGCTTCCGGCGGATCATTCCTTCAAAGATGGCAGTGGCATGTTCCTCAGCAGGCCGGCTGTAACCGATAATGTTATCATCGACGAAGTAGATCATTTTATTCGGAACGGAGGCAATCTCCTCGACCACCGCCTCCGGATCGCGCAACCGGTAACGGTTCCCGTTGAAATGCGGAACGGAACAGAAATCACAATCCATCGGACAACCGCGTGAGGTCTGTATCGACGCGAACAGGTAGCCGGGATGGAAAAGGTCGTGACGGGCAGGCGGAATATCCTTCAGATCAGCCAAAGGCGCCTGGTATCTTTGCTTTAGTTCTCCCTTTGAAAAATCCTCCAGTACTTGGTGCCAGGAACCTTCCGCTTCGCCGATCACCACGGAATCGACGAATTGCAGCGCTTCATCGGGCAACGCTGAAGCATGAATACCGCCCAGGATCACGCGGGTGCCTTTTGCCCTGTAAACTGAAGCAATCTCATAAGCCCGGTTTACCGAAGCAGTGACTGCGGTAATACCAACCAGATCAGCTTCCCGGTAACGAAATGCTTTGAAATTTTCATCCAGGATCTTGACCGACCAGTCAGACGGAGTCAGGGCAGCGAGAATCCCCAGCGCCAAAGGTACCTGCTTCGATTGCCTGCGCAACAAATACCCCTTGCGGTATTGATTTGCCGGATTGATCAGTAATAGCCTTTTCTTTCCAATATCCACGACGCAAAATTAATAAATAAATGAACCTGAATTTGGCCTGTAACCTTCATGGGTGTGCGATTCAATGGCATATTTCCACTGTTCGGTTCTGGAAATAAATAGCTACACAGCCTCACGACATTGCTGAAGAAAGGTGGATTTTTAACTGCAACCCTGTAAATGTTCAGTAAAAAGTAGAAAAACCGGAGGATAATCAAAAAAAGTGAATAGGTTTTTCAAACATGATGTTGCGATACTGCTGGTTGATGACAAAAGACCAAATGGCGCTTTCCAGATTTCTGGTGTTGAACCAGGTTTGAAAGAATCTTGTTCGGATTCGTGCCGGATGATAGATCAGCTTCCACCCGTCGGTCATCCGCTTGGCCAGTTCTTCAGGTTTTATGTGCGGGTGTTTTATTACGATGTCTTCCCAGTTGTAATATTTCCAGTCGTGAGGGAAATTGCAGGCTTCAATCCTTTGCTCCTCCTGAAGTCTTTTGCAAAGCCTGGTGCCCGGATAGGGCGTCAATATGCTGGTCTGGATCCCATCGATATTCAGTTTGTTTATAAATCGGGCCCGGCGGGTAATGTCGTCAGGATGATCCGTTTCCATCCCGAAAATAAAGGTGCCAAGCACCCCGATACCCTCCCGGTGGTATTTTTTAATAACCTTTCTGTAATTATTAACCCCTTTTTGCAGGTTGTTTTTTTTATTCACCGACATCAGGGCATCCCTGCTTTCCGTTTCAAATCCGATTAATAGTAATTTGCATCCGCTGGCTGCAGCAAGCCTGAGCGCTTCCGGATCATCGGCAAAATCAATTGATGTCTGCGAAAACCAATTAAACTTAAGCTTCCGGTCAATGATGCCTTTGAAAAGTTCCTTTGCCCGGTCGCGGTGATGCTGATTTGTTCCTCCGATATTGTCATCAACGAAAAAAATATTTCGATAATCACCATGGTAGGCTGCAATTTCATCCAGAACCTCTTCAACCGGCCGATGACGAAACCGTCCGCCATTAAAGGAGGTGACCGAACAAAAGTCACAATTCATCGGGCATCCTCTCGATGTTTGAACGGATCTCCAATAATAGAGGGGATGTTGAAGATCATGACGCGGGATAGGTAAATTGCTCATCTCCGGAAATCCACCCCGATAGATCTTTTGCAGTTTCCCTGCCTCAAAATCTGAAAGTACCTGGCTCCAAACATTTTCTGCTTCACCGATCACAACGCTGTCAACATATTGCAACGCCTCTTCGGGGCACATGGAGGCATGAATTCCGCCCATGACAACAGGAATGTTCCGATCCCTGTAGATTTTAGCAATCTCGTAAGCCCTGGGTGCATTTGGGGTATACGCGGTGATACCGATCAAATCAGCATCTTTGAACCGAAATGTGCGATAATTCTCATCGAAAATCTTTATTTTCCAATGTTTTGGCGTCAGTGCAGCAATAACTGCAAGACACAACGGAGGCAATTTATCATGATCCTTTTGGGCAAGTCCAAGCCGGTACCTGCTGACCGGATTGATTAGAAGTAACCGCGGAGCAATAGCTGACATCGATGAATGATAAGATATACTAACAGAGACCTCATACCTTTAAGGTTCCGATTAACAGCTATTTCAACAAATACTATAATGAAGTACAATCCTCCCTTCTGATAATAACCATCAGGCCGGACCGCGTTTAAGGTGAATTAATAATGTTAGAAGAAATAGCTGCTTAACCAGGGTCAAAGGTAGTTTTTATTTGATTCCTGTAAAAATTCTTACATTTGCACCCAAAATTTGCTGAACCCGAATATGGAAGAGTTTATTAAACAAATTGAAGCCGAGTTTGACGATCTGAAACCCGGAATTCTGAAGCCTGAAAGTCATTTTCGTGAAGTTTTTGAATGGAATTCTATCAATGCCCTGATCCTGATTGCTATGGTGAAAACCGAATATGATGTTACCCTGACTGCCGACGACCTGATAAAATCAAAGACTGTTAACGATATCTACTCCTTAATCGAAACCAGAATAAGCAAGTAAATGGCTCTTTTTTCCCTTTCCGGGACGAAGGTCAGCGGTATTTCCGCTGCAGTTCCCCGCAACCTGGAATCCAACATGGATTACCGCTGGATTACGAAAAAAGAGAGGGAATCCCTGATCAAGAATATCGGTGTCGAAACCCGTCGGGTTGCTCCGAAGGGTGTTACCACCTCCGATCTATGCATTGCAGCTGCCGAACCCCTGCTCCGGGAATTGAACTGGGATCGCCGCGAGATCGAATTACTGGTTTTTGTTTCACAGTCGCGCGACTACCTGGTACCTACCACTGCCTGCATCGTTCAGGACCGTCTGGGATTACCGCACTCTTGCCTGGCTTTTGATATCGGAATGGGATGCTCGGGCTACCTCTATGGGCTGTCGGTTGCTGCCGGAATGTTGCAGGCCCGCGCCATTCGGAAAGCCTTGCTGATGGTAGGCGATATCTCAACCCTCACAACAAGCTACCGTGATAAAAGTACCTATCCGCTTTTTGGCGATGTGGGAACCGTAACAGCACTCGAATATGACCCCGATGCACCTGCCATCCATTTCAACCTTCAAACCGATGGATCGGGATACCGGGCTCTGATAATCCCTGACGGTGGTGCACGGAATATCATGACCCGGAAATCGTTCGATTTTAAAAAGATTGATCAGGGAATATACCGCACTAACCTGCACTTGGAAATGAACGGTATCGAGGTTTTCAACTTCACCCTCAGGGAAGTGGTCCCAAATATCAAGACACTCCTGAATTCAACCGGGATCAGTCTTCAGGAGATCGACCACGTGGTATTCCACCAGGCCAACCGGCTCATCATTGAAACCCTGCGTAAAATGCTGAAACTTCCTCCGGAAAAGGTTCCTTACTCCATCCGGGAATTCGGTAACACCAGCGGCGGTTCCCTCCCTCTGACCATGGTGGCAAAACTGTACGAACAACTCAGAACCGAACCCCAACAACTGCTGCTTTCAGCTTTCGGCGTGGGCCTTTCGTGGGGTTCGGCTATTATTGAAACAGACAGGATTGCGGTTCCTGACCTGCTCGAAGTTTAACCGAAATCGGATACAGGATGGAAGAATTTTTACTGAACGGAAAAACCGTACTGGTAACCGGCGCCTCCTCCGGAATCGGCAAAGAGACTGCCCTGCTGATCCATCGTTACGGTGCCCGGGTAATCCTTACCGGAAGGAACGCCGATCGTCTGGCAGCCGTGATCAACCGGATAACCACGCAGGCGTCGGAACATGAGCCATCAACAGGCAAACCGGCACTTTCAGGTTCCTGTTTAGCCATACAGGCTGACCTGACCGTCGAATCCGAAATGGACCGGCTCATCAGCGAACTTCCAAACCTTGACGGAATTGTGCACTGCGCAGGCATCGTAGGACCTTTGCCTGCCAAGTTTATCACCCAGCCCGACATCGACCGGATGTTTGCAATTAATTACCACGTTCCCGTAAACCTGACAAGCAAATTGTTACGGAAAAAGAAAATTGCCGATCATGCCTCCCTCGTGTTTATGTCGACCATCGCCACGCGGAATCCATATTTTGGCGGCGCCCTTTACAGCAGTTCAAAAGCCGCACTGGAAGCCTATTCCCGGACACTGGCATTGGAAATGACACCAAAGGGAATCCGTTCCAATTTTATAATGGCCGGACTGGTTGATACGCCCATGATCGAAAATCCTTCGGAAAAGAATATGCAGGAAGAAGCGCTTCAACGGTACCTGAAAAGGTATCCGTTGGGAATCGGGAAACCGCACGACGTCGCGGGATCTATTCTGTTCTTTCTTTCTGATGCCTCCCGATGGATCACCGGAACCTCCCTGATCCTCGGCGGAGAATAATACGTTAATCGTCAATCACAAATCGGTTTCAATGTCCGCTCCTCCAAAATTTTCAATAGTCGTCCCGGTTTTTAACAGCCGGGATTCGCTTCGGGAACTATTTTCAGGTATCCGAGAGGTCTTCGACCGGATGAACTCCACATTCGAAGTGATTTTCGTGGATGATTGCAGTCGTGACGATAGCTGGGAGGTCGTTTCAACCCTGAAATCAGCGTATCCGGATGTGATAAAAGGCATAAGACTGAGTAAAAATTTCGGACAGCATAACGCCACATTTTGCGGAATGACATTCGCCAGAGGTGAATTGATAATTACCATCGACGATGACCTGCAGGTGCCTCCGGGCGAAATTCCCAAACTTATCGAAGTCCGGGAACAGACCGGTTGTGACCTGGTTTATGGCCTGTACCGCCGTAAAAAGCATTCCGGGATCCGCAACGCGGGCAGCAAATCGCTGAAGTCAGGAGCCAAAGCCCTGCACGATTCCCCCGGCGAGGGATCATCGTTCCGGTTGATCCAAAGCGACCTTGTGAAGCAGGTGTTGCAGCACCGGCAGAACTTTATTTTCCTTGATGAGATTTTTCACTGGTATACCGACGACATCCGGTTTGTTGAAGTGACACACCTTCCCCGTAAATACAAGCAATCGGGATACTCCTTCGGTAAACTGGTTAAACTTTTGGCCAACCTCGTCCTCTACTATACCATGCTTCCGTTGAAATTTCTGGTTTACGGCGGCTTCCTGATCTCCCTGATCACCTTCATCATCGGACTTCAGTTTATCATCAAGAAGTTGGCCTACAATGTGCCACTGGGCTATACCTCTCTCATCGTGGCGGTCCTTTTTTCGACCAGCATTATCCTCTTCAGTTTGGGTGTCCTGGGCGAGTACCTGAGCCGGATCTATCAGATACATAACCGAAAACCACCCTATTCTATTAAAAAAGTCATCTGACATGTTTTATTCAAGATATGGTATCACCTTCCGGCTTCTGAAGGAATCCGACCTGGAGCTGGTCCGAAATTGGCGGAATGATCCGGTGGTGGCCAATAATCATGAATTCAGGGAGTATATTACCCCCTGGATGCAAGCCGAATGGTTCGCTTCCATCAATAATATAAACAACCTCTACACAATCTTTGAATACCAATCGGAAAAAATCGGGGTGATCAACATCAAAAATATTGACTGGGAAGAGAAAAGCTGTGAAGGCGGAATTTTTATTCCTTACCCGAAATACCACCAGTCTTTCCTGCCGGGCATCATCTCTTATATTACCACCGAAATCATCTTTTCAGTCTTCGATTGGAATGTTAGTTATGCGCGTGTACTGAAAGAAAATAAAAACGTCAGGGGATTTGTCAGGATGCTCGGTTATGAACTTATGCCGGATCAGGAGGAGGTGGTGAACCAACGATATTGCGTTACCCGGGAGCAATTTGAAAAAAAGGCACCCAAACTGCTGAAGGCCATGTCGGTTCTGGTAAGCGATACAGGTCCTGGGATTTTTGTTATTGAAAAGGATGAATTTGATAATGCACTCGTTCTCGACTGGGAGGGCCGGGTGAAACACAGCTCACGTATGATCAGAGTCAGAGAAGAGGAGATCGGAAGGGTATATTATTTCAACTGATTTTCTTTTTTCTTCCCGAAGCCCAGGCGCCATATATCCGGGCCAGTTTTGTTATATTCAGGGCTGCCCTCCGGTTGCTGCGGTAGGGAAGATAGGTTCCCAGTATCATCAGCCGGAATAACAGGACGGTGTACAAGGCCATGGGACGGGTCCTTAGATAGATCAGCGGATTAAATCCCCGGTACACCTTTCGGTAACGCAGTTCTTCTGCACGGCGGCCTGCCAGTTGATCCGCTGTCCTGATCTCCCGATAGGTTAATTCTTTGGTCCATAGCTCTATCCGACCGGTGTTAATGGGATCCAACAGACTTTTATGTATTTTTTCGATCGCAGGATTTGAAAATGTGGAAAGGATTTCCTCTTTTTTCTCATGGAATTGAAAAACGCGGTCGGTGTATGGGAGCCCCAGAAAAGAACAAAGTTCTTGAAAGGTTTCTTCAGGTTCAAGCGCCAGGTCTTCATACCTTACCAAGAAAAATCTGTCGGGATACCTGCGCTGCATTTTCAGAAAAATACCGGTTATATAGCGCCATCTCGATATCTGCAACGATAATACGGGAGCCTCCAGATGCACCCCTTCCAGGTTTCTGAGCGAAACATAATTATCGCGGTAATCCCGCACGATGCATATAAAACGGGCCTTTGGAAATACCCGTTCAAGCCTTCGTGTGAATATGGAATAGACCGGATTTTTGTCACCGACCATGAGGATCTCCTCTTTCGGGAATACCGAATAGGCATGCTCATGCATCTTCATCAGGAAATCGTAGATGTTTCCCTTGTGGGCCAACCGGAGCAAGTCATCCGTGAAAGCGACCCGGTCGATCCGGAAGTTCTCGATCCTCCGGTTGTTGAAAACGGCAGGGCGGAAAAGATCATCGATAAACGAAAGAATCGTTTCTTCGCTCCAATCTGTCACCTTCCGATATTTTTGATAAAGGGGTAAAAGGATCGGTAATTCGGGCGCCATTTTTATATTCGGGTGGGCGTCAAACAGGGTCTTCAGAAGGGTGGTGCCCGATCGTGGCCGGCCCAGAATGAAGAAGAGTGGTTTTGACATATTTGAAAATAGCGATGTTCAAAGCTATTATGTCGACATCAGAGAAGTTGAAGAATTAGACGAATGCCGGTTATTTGCCGACGGAATGGATTAAACTGCCGTAAAAATAAGGAATTAATAACCGTGATTACGCCCGCCTGAAAAAAAAGTGCCAGGCCCGTACCAGAACAAGAAGTTTTACCGACAGCCAGAGGCTGATCCTCGACGGGAGGTAGGAACCCCAGACGTACACCTTGAAGATCAGGTACCCGTATATTGCCATAGGGCGCGATTTCAGGTACAGCAGGAGGTTAAAAGAAGGATCTTCCCGTTTATATCCGAAATGATCTGCGTACTTCCCTGCAATCTGGTCAGCCATTCTGACTTCGCCGGGAGAGAGCTCCTTCTTCCATAAATCCATTCTTCCGGTATTTACGGGATGCATCAGGCTGCCGTGAAACCTTTGGACCAACGGATTGTTGTATGCTTTATCGGTCTCCTCTTTTTTCTTATAAAACTCGAAAACCGACGGATCAAATGGCACTGCAAGAAATTCACACAGCGAACGGACTGTTTTTTCCTGGGAAGTGACCAGATCCTCGTAACGGATCACCATGAACCGGTCGGGATAATGTTTTTTACAGTTGAGAAAGAGCCGGGCAACATAGCGCCAACGGGCGATCTGAAGGGTGAGAACCGGAGCTTCCAATTTCAGATCGACAAGCTTGCGTATCGATACGAAATTATCGCGGTAATCGCGGACGATACAAATGAATTTCGCATCCGGGAATATTTTCAGAAACCGCCGGGTATAGATGGAATAGACGGGATTTTTATCGCCGATCAGGAGGGTTTCCCCTTTCGGAAAGACAGAAAAGCCGTGTGCATTTACTCCTTTCAGAAAATCCTGGATCGTACCCTGTTCGCCGAGTTTCATCAGGTCGGCCGTAAAAGTTTCACGGTCAAACTTGAGGTTTTCAAGGGTCCGGTGAATGAACACGTTGTGCCGGTAAATGAAATCGACAAACTCCAGGATCGTTTCCCGGTCCCACCGCGTGACTTTCCGGAAGCGTTGGTACAGGGGAAGCAGGATGGGAAATTCAGGTGGTATTTTGACATTGGGATGGGCGTCGAACAAGGTACTCAGCAGGGTTGTTCCCGAGCGTGGACGTCCCATGATGAAAAAAATAGGAGGCTGCAGGGTCGAAGGTGAATTCATAAAGCCGGATTGCAAAAGATCATTTAGCGTCAGGCTGATCGGCATGCCGGACCCTGCAAAGTTAATGATTCGATTCAAAATCAGGAACCGGATCTTTCATGAATGTTTCGGGAAGCGGGAAAAGAAAAAAGGGAGTTTTCTTAAATGTTTGGTTAAAAGGATCCGGTTCGGTCGATCATCGGCGAGATTGGGGCAGTGTGTGGTTAGCAGCTAGATTCCTGAGTTAGCGAATAGGTTGTCCAGATAAATATTTGGAAAACTCCCTTGAATGATAAAATTATCGCGGCAAAGATAAATGTTCGCTTGTACCTCATCAGATTTTTTAGACCAGTACTTTTTTTTTACCGACGGAATAGGAGGATCAAACGACAACCGGTATTTTTTCCTTGTTATGGTACCGGGTTTTTTTCGTCATTCAATAATTCATTAATAATCAGACTAAATAGAAGGTTTTAGAACCCTAATGGTGAACACCTAAACGCGACCGGATTCTGCTTTTCATTCCCCTGAAGAAATAAAAATCACTGCGGCGGTAAGAAAAGATTTCACGTACCGGCATCTTTACCAGGCGGGAGTAAATGATCACGAAGATGACAGATCCCAAAGCATAGCTGACATTGGTCGCCCAGGCAGCGCCGATGCCGCCGAATTTCGGGATCAGGAATAGATTCAGGATAAAGTTGATGATCAGGGCGGGAACAAAAGTATAGATGGCAATCTGGGGTTTCCCCATGCCGGTAAGCCTGCTGTTCAGGATTCTGAACCCCACCAGGATCAGGATACCCGGAAGGACAACCTGGATCATGGCGACACTCGATGTATATTCGGCGCCGAAGATCAGCGGTACCAGGACTGGGGCAATGAAGAAAATTAACACCCCCGCGCCAAGTGCAATGAGAAAGGAAACTCTGAAAATGGAAGCAACCGTACGGTGTACCAGTTGGTCATCCTGAGAGTTTGCACTGCGACTAAGTACGATCGACTCGATGGCATAAGGGATATGCCAAAGTTGTTCTGCAATCTGCATTGCCAGTGAATAGAAGCCAACCTGTTCGAGGGTCGACAGTTTCTTGAGCATCAGGATATCGAGCCGGTAGTTCAGTTGCATGATGAAAATCGCAATGGCATTGACAATCCCGAGTTTCACCATGCTCTTGATGATGTTTTCGTGGTATTTCCAGGTGATTTTATACCGGTATTCTATGATGATGATCCGGTAAACGTAAATCAGCATCAGCAGGTTGGCGATCGAAATGGCAATAAATGCTCCTAAGACCGATAGTTTCAGTACCCAGACGAAAAGGACCGTGAAAACCAGCGTGAGAAGCGTCGGGCCGGCATTCATGATACTGGCCCGACGGATGTCCTCCTTGCCGAGGAAAACACCCCCGGCGAATACATTCATAAGGAGTAAGGGAATGGTCAGTAAAACCACAGCGATGATCAGCGGGTCGAAGGGCTGGCTGTCGGAAAAGAAAAAAACAAACCCGCATATCAGGATGCTCAGAGAACTTGTGTACAACAACAGTATGAACAATGCCGAAACAATTTCTTCCTCCGGGTACATTTTGTTCCCGATGTGATAAATGGCGCTTCTGCGTACTCCGAGCTGGGTGAAACCGATTACAATAACCGGAACGACGATAATGGAAGAATAAAGACCGAATCCTGCGGCTCCCAATGCACGCGAAAGAATGATACCGGCCAGGATGTTGGCGATGGTGACCGTAAGATTACTCCCGAGAATACTCAGGATGTCGTTGAAATAGGTTCTCTTTGCCAATAGGGTAAGAAAATGAGACTAAGGCCTTCGCTCCAAACAGTCAGCAAAATTAAGATAATTCACCATTCTGAAAAATATCAGCGGCCTTTATTCGTGATTTGTGTAATTTCGCGCACACCGATACAGTCAGAGGATCAGGATATGAAATCCATTCCCTTCAATAAGCCCTATATTCCGCTGGTATCATTCAACCACATGATCCGCTGTGCGCTCTCGGGAACCATCGCAGGTAACGGGACTTACACGAAAAAGTGCCATGGTTTCTTTGAACACCGTTTTGGATTTAAAAAAGTACTCCTGACCACCTCCTGTTCCGACGCCCTCGAAATGGCAGCATTGCTCTGTGGAATCCAACCGGGTGACGAAGTGATTATGCCCTCTTTTACCTATATGTCGACGGCCAACGCCTTTCTTTTGCGGGGTGCCCGTATCGTTTTCGCCGATACCCTCAAAGAGGCGCCGAACATCGATCCCGATCAGATCGATAGGCTGATCACACCCCGTACCCGGGCGATTGTCGTTGTTCATTACAGTGGAATGGCCTGCGATATGGATCGGATTCTGCAGATTGCCGAAAAGCACGGCATCTTCGTAGTTGAAGATGCAGCCCATGCCATCGGCGGTTATTACCACGACCGGCCACTCGGCTCCCTGGGCCATCTGGGAACCTTTTCATTTCACGAAACAAAAAATATTATCTCCGGCGAAGGCGGTCTGCTGATAATAAATGATGACCGCTTTAAAAATCGCGCGGAGATCATCTGGGAAAAAGGAACCAACCGGGCCGCCTTCCAGCGGGGTGAAATCGCCCGGTATGGATGGGTCGATGTCGGCTCCTCCTTTCTCCCTTCCGATGCCGTCGCATCTTTTCTTTATACCCAGTTACAGCGTTTCGACCGGATCCAGGAAAAACGAAAAAGATTGTGGCACCTGTACCATGATCTTCTCGCACCACACGAAGCTTCCGGATGGATCAACCGACCGGTCATTCCCACCGGTTCAACCGTGAATGGTAATATGTACTACATCACGATCAACTCCTCTGAAATAAGGGATTCGCTGCTGGACTACCTTAAAAGGAATGGGATCAACGCGGTATTCCATTACCTTCCGCTCCATTCCAGCTCTTTTTTCAAGCCTTTTCACGACGGGCGCGACCTTCCGAATACCGACCGGTTTTCACGTTCGATCATCCGGCTGCCTTTTTTTAATTCATTGAAAAAAAGACACGTAAACTATATCGTAAAAACACTGTCTGACTTCTTCCGGCAACCCCAATAATTTTTCTTCTCCACCATTCCACCAGTCCAGTAGTGCAGTGGTGCAATGGTGCAGTGGTGAAAAAAGACACCATTCCACCATTCCACCATTCCACCATTCCATCATTCCACCATGCCACCATTCCACCATGCCACCCATCCAATAGTGCAGTGGTGCTATGGTGCAGTGGTGAAAAAGACACCATGCCACCATTCCACCATTTCACCATTCCACCATGCCACCAGTTTCAGGGTAGGAGGGTAGGAGGGTAAGAGGGATCAAACTTGTCCGCTTGTCCCCGGCCTGTAGTGAAAATGAACAATCAAAAAATAAACAATGAGCAACAGATTGCTGATCCCGATAAGGGCTCTTTCGAACAGGAAGTCCGACAGGTCCCTACCTAAAAGATCGGTGGAATTTCCGCCATAAAAAAAGATCAGGATCACGAAAAGGATGGAAGGTAGCCATTGTTTTCTCTGGATCAAAAAGACAAGGAGTACCATAATGACCGGGAGGGTACTGAGAAAATGCTCCGAATCTGTCTTCACCAGATCCGGCAGGATTGCAATCAGGAAAAACCATTCAGCCGTCATACTGGACCTTGAGACCAGGGTGTTGTCCATAGCCTCCCGTTCCCGCTTTCGGTTAAAATAATACAGCGCCGTATAAGCCAGCGCCCCCGCAGCAATGATCAGGTATTGGACGAACCCGGGAACTCCGGGATCAAAATAATACTGAATCATGTACATCAGCGAATTGTGTGACGGATAATTTGCATTATGGTCAAACACGGCACGATACCATTCGACATGAAGCTGTACATCGCGGTTCAGTCCTACCAGCAAAGCCGGCAGCAGCGACGTAACAACGAGGGTGACGGCAAAACCGCCCAGCGCTTTCCATTGTTTCCTGAAGATTAACGGAAGAATAAGGATCAGGAAAAAGGGTTTGGCCAAAACCACGATGCCGAAGAGGATACCGGCCCGCACAGGCTGCGACCGGAGGAGTGAACGGAGTGAAAGCGAAAGCAGCAATAACAGCACCACGGTGATATTCCCCAGGTGAAGCTCCTTGACAAAATGGATCAGCACACAGATAAAAGCCATTATGAAAAGCAGGTTTTCCTGCCGGATCCACCGGGCAAAATAGTGATCCCGGAGGATATCCCTGATTACAAAGGGAACGTAGATCATCACCGCCGCCAATGAAAAAAAATGAAGGATGCTTGCAATGGAATAGGGTAACAGACAATGGGGGATGAAGAAAATGAGGGTAGCGGGGGAGTACTTGTAAAAACCCGAACTCAGTCCGAAGGCTTCGCCATACACGGTAGTGCCATTCCACAACGCCCCGGCCGCGGAATAATAAACCTTGAAATCATTGAGCCAGAAACGATGGTTGATGTTTTCGAAAATAAAATCGGTCAGCAACGCCAACCCGGCAATCACCAGGAATTTCCAGAGATACTTGTCACTCTTTATATCCGACATATCCATAATTTTACCGAAAGGATGTTCGTCGGAATTAATAGTAAAAAACCAGGAACATCCCCATCGGGATCAACAGTCAATAAGCCATTCGCCACCTGCCATCACCGGTTCCATACCGGCAACCTTCCCGGCGTTACAGGCGCGCCAAGGTCTTCAAGCGATTTTTCAAGTTGAGGAAGTTCCACCTCCCCGATCTGTTTGACCTGTTCGTAAACGGGAGGAAACTCCGCTTCCAGGATCTTGTAGGCTTCGAGTTGGGTCCCTGTGGGATCACCGGTCGATGACCAACTGATCCAGGTGAGCTTACCCAATCTGGAATTCAGCGGTACCGGCGCTGGCGGATTCTCTTCATCGCTGGGCTTTCCGGTGTTGCGCTCAAATTTCACATTTAAGATCTCATCCAGCTTTAGTTGAATGGCTCTGGCCTTGCTGATAAGGTCCGGACTGGCGCCAGGTGTACTGTTCAATGCCTGAAGAATACTGAGGGCACGCGAATTCAAATCCCCGGCATATTGCTCGGTGCCCCTCATGACCCGGGTGAGCTCCGCAACTTTTTTATGAAAATCGTTCATGCCCTTGCGATCAACGGCAGGTATTGTCGTATTATTCAGACCCACGGCGTTGAACCATACAGGACCCGCGACAGGCCTTGTCTCACCCGCGGCGGTCAGGGTAACCTTGACGCTGTATTTTCCGGGCATGGCCAGAACACCGCTTCCGTTGTCTGATAACGGGTTGTAAGAGTCAGACTGAACCGCCCTGGTCGACTGGTACCTCAGATCCCAGGTGATCCGGTTGATTCCTTTAGCCGGACTTTTCCGGATTACCCGGACCGGATTACCCGATTCATCTGAAATCTGGAAGGTCAGGTAAGGTCCGACCTCCTGCTTTTCCTCCCGCAGTTCACCCTCTGTGGGTTGCGGAATGGGCTTGCCTGCCTTGAAAAGTTCTTTCTCTTTCTCAATCCGGGTCTCTTTCCTGGTTTTAGGAACCTCTTTGATATAATAGGTGAAGACCGCACCGAAATCCGGATTTTTGGCAATATAAACTGCCGATCCCTGGGCCGACTTGGTATCAGTGGGCAGATACATCAGCGCATCTTTCACCGGGAAGAGATAACCCTGCTGATCGAGGATCTCCTTTTTCAGCATCCGGAGCGGCGTATAGTCGTCGAGAATGTAAAAACCACGGCCAAAGGTCGCCAGCACCAGGTCATTTTCACGCCGCTGGATGGCCATGTCCCTGACACTGACGTCGGGCAGACCCGACTTCAGCCGGATCCAGTTCTTCCCTCCGTCAACCGTTACAAAACACCCGAATTCGGTTCCCGCGAAGAGCAGATCGGGATCGGCAGCGTCCTGGATGATCGAGTGGACAGTTCCGTTCTCGGGCAGATTCCCGCTGATCGAAATCCAGGTCTTCCCTTTATCGCCGCTTTTCAGCAGATAAGGCTTGAAATCATCCCGGAGGATGTTGTCAAAAGCCGCAAAAACGATGTTCTCGTCAAAACGTGATGCGAAAATGTCGCTGACGTATGTGTTTTCAGGAACTCCGGGAAACCGGTCAACCTTTCGCCAGGTCCGGGCGTCCTCGGAAACCTGGATCAGACCGTCATCTGTGCCGGCAAAAAGCAGGTTTTCCCGGAGTGGCGATTCTTCAAACGATACGATGGTGCCATACAGCGAAGTCGACACATCCTTCTGAACGGCCTGTGCACTCCAGTATTTTCCCATGACAGGCCAGGTATTGCGGTCAATGCCTGCAGTCAGATCATTGCTTATGACTTGCCACGAGTTTCCGCGGTCATCACTGCGGAATACTTTATTTGCTGCAGTGTAGAGCCTTGTATGAGAATGCGGACTCAGCAACAGCGGGGTATTCCAGTTCCACTTGTAACTATCTTCACCCTTGCCGGGTTCAGGCCTGATATCAACAGCCTCCTGGCTCCTGCGGTCATACCGTACCATCCCTCCATACTGGGATTCGGCATACACGATATTCGGATCCGTCGGATCGATCTGCGACCAGAAACCATCACCTCCGTTGGTCACGAACCAATCGTCAGACAACACACCGGCACCGGACGTATTCTGCGAAGGACCTCCCATGCTGTTGTTGTCCTGTGTGCCGCCATAAACATAATAAAAGGGCAGGGAGTTGTCAACCTGAACCCGGTAAAACTGGGTCACAGGGAGGTTCATTTTAAAAAGATACTCTTTACCTGCATCATAGGTCTCATAGATGCCGCCATCACCGCCGATTAAAAAATGATCCGGATCCTGCGGGTCGATCCACATTGCATGATCATCGACATGGCGCTTGTTATTCCCGACCGACCGCCAGGTTTTCCCACCGTCGACCGTGACCTGCGACACCGTCTCAACCGAATAGACTTTATCGGGATTTTTTGGATCGCAGTAAATCTCATTATAATATTGTCCCTGCGCGTAATGACTGCTCATCTTCTGCCAGGAGGCGCCCCGGTTGTCGCTTCTGTAAAAACCTGAGGCATCCGGTGTAGATTCGATGATGGCATAAAGCAGATCGGGATTAACCGGCGATATCGCCAGCCCGATCCCACCCATATCCGATCCCGGTAATCCGGAAGTGAGCTTTTCCCAGGTCTCTCCTGCATCGGTCGATTTATAAATCGCGGTTTCCGGCCCCCCGCCGATCTTGGTGAAGACATGCCGGCGCCGCTGCTCCGAAGTCACGTACAGAACCCGGGAATCCCGGGGATCCATCACGATGTTGTTCACCCCGGTATTCTCGCTGATCTCTAGTACTTTCTTCCAACTCTTTCCGCCGTCGGTTGTTTTGTACAATCCGCGTTCTCCGCCGGGCCCCCACACCGACCCTTCGGCCGCCACATAAACCACGTCCGGGTTCCGGGGATCAATGACGATTCCTCCAATCTGGCGCGAATCTTTCAATCCCATGTTTTTCCAGCTTTTCCCGCAGTCGGCGCTCCTGAACACCCCGTTCCCGTAGCCCAACGACCGCTGGTGGTTGTTCTCGCCCGTGCCGATCCATACCACACAGGGATTGGTCGGATCAATGACCACACATCCGATGGCATAACTGCCGTAATTATCGAAAACCGGCTCAAAGGTGGTCCCGTTGTTGACGGTTTTCCAGACATGACCGGAGGCTACCGCCACGTACCATTCGCTGTGATTGAACGGATTTACCGCAAAGTCGGAGATCCGTCCGGAAGCGAAGGCCGGGCCGATACTTCTGAATTTCAATCCGCCGACAAGCGCCGAATTATAGACCGAATCTTCCTTTGGCCCGGCCTTCTCTTTTTTATCCGCCTGCTGGTTCTTTTCTTTTATGGCTGCCCCTTCTTTTTTTCCGGGAGTGGTTGTTTTCGTGATTTTTCCCGGTCCGGAACCACTTTCATTTTGTGAAAAGCACGGGGTTCCTGAATAGTATATCAGCATTCCGGCGATCAGGAAGAGTAATATTAGTCTCATTTTCATGTCTTGATTGATTGTATGTTTTCGGGTGATGGCGTTATGATTCCTTTTTCGGTGATAATTCCGGTGATAAACCGTGCGGGGGTCACGTCAAAAGCCGGATTAAGAGCGGTTGATCCCGGTGAACACACCCGGATGGTCTCTTTCCTTCCGTCATCCGTCAAACCCTCCTGGAAGAGGATTTCCGATTCATCCCGGAACTCAATCGGGATTTGTGAACCGTCGGCACACGACAGATCAAAAGTTGAGGTAGGCGCTGCCACATAAAAGGGGATCCCGTATGCCCTGGCGGCAATGGCTTTTTCGAGGGTGCCTATTTTGTTGGCGACATCGCCGTTGGCCGCGACCCGGTCAGCGCCGACGATCATCAGATCCACCTTCCCGAGCGACATGAAGTAGGCTCCCGCGTTATCGGGTATGATGGCATGCGGGATTCCTTCGTGGAAAAGCTCCCAGGCCGTAAGCCGGGCTCCCTGTCCCCTCGGACGGGTCTCATCAACATATACAAAGAGGTTCTTGCCTTGCTGATGTGCCTGATAGATGGGCGATAAGGCTGTTCCGTAATCGACAAAGGCCAGCCATCCCGCATTGCAGTGCGTTTCAATATTCATTCCGTTGCGGAGAAGCTGAGTTCCGTATTCGCCGATAAGCCGGGAATCACGGGCATCGGTATCAGCAATTCCGGTTGCTTCACGAATGGCCTCTTCCCTTGATACCAGTGCCGCCTGAAAGACCAGGTCGACAGCATGGAAGAGATTTCGCGCCGTCGGGCGGGTCGATTCAATGGTGGCCTTTGCCCGGGATAAAAAATCGTGGTATTTCGTTTCCGGAGCCACTGAAGCAGCCTGGGCCATGGCAAACCCCGCCAGCGCCCCGATCGCCCCGGCGCCCCTGACGTTCATGGCACGAATAACCCGGCAACTCTCCTCAAAGGTGACCGATTGCCCTATTCTAAAGGAAAAAGGGAGCAGATTTTGTTCAATGTAACGGACGGAAGTGCCCTCCATCCATACTGTCCTGTAATGTTGGCCGTTGACTATCACCCGGTATCAGTGCACAATTAAAATCGTATCCTTTTTTGTCGATGGAGGAAAGGTGATCCGGAAACTTCCGAACAAAGTCTGACCTTGTATGTTGGCAAAACAATTTCCGAAGTATTTAAGGGGGTAAAGTCGTGAGAATTTTACCTTTCCCACACCATCCGTCACAGCCCTGCGTACCAGCAGCCCCTTGTTCAGACTGTCCTGGTTGAGCGCCAGGTTTACATACGAACTGGTCAGGTATATTCCCTCCTGGGTCTGAACAGTCACGACAAGGGTACAGGAATCCGCACCATAATCCTCCCAGGCAGGAACCGGGGGCTGTTCCTCCTCTATTTTATTACAGGAACACAGGATCAGCAGCAGAAGTAAACAAAAGAAAAAATAACCGGGTACTCCCTTCATCGGGTACTTTTATAATATTTTAAATCCCAGACTTACGACCCAGACATTGTTTTTCGAATCAAATGAATAGTTCTCGATCTCTTTGATCAGTTGGTTGAGGCCGAACTGGTAACGCAGGTCTAGCGTAAATTTCCAGACATCAACCCCGGCGCCGGCCTGGATCGACCAGTTTACCGAACTTAAATCACCGCTGGTAATGGGACCGGTATCGGTTCCTCCCTCCGAAATGGTTTTGTTAACCACGAAGGAGGCAGCGGGACCGGCAAGAATCCTGACATTGACAAAATCACCCTTGAGGAGTTGAAATCCAACCAGAACAGGGACATCAATTGACCCGATCTTGACATTTTGTTTCCAGTTTGTGACATTGCTGGTAAATACACCCCCCTGCGTGGTGTAATACAATTCAGGCTGTACATAAAGGCGTTTACCGATCCGGGCAAAGGCGCCGATCTGGAAACCCGATTTAAAATTGGTTTTAATGGTGTCCATGTTGGTCGAAAGCTTGGATGCATTGTATCCGACCTTGATACCAATCGTGAATTGCCCGAACATCAGCTCGGCAGAAAGGAGCAGGATGACAAAGAGAAAGAATTTTTTCATGGTGAATTGTTATTTTTGAGCAAACAAAAATAAACAATTATTGATGAAAGTCAAACCGGGATTGTTGCCGTCGGGGAATGTTGACTCAGGCGATCTTTTCAAATCCGGTGAAAGGTACCAGGGCAGCTGGGATCCGGATCCCCTCCGGTGTCTGGTTATTCTCGAGAAGCGCTGCCACGATCCGGGGTAGCGCCAATGCACTGCCGTTCAGGGTGTGGGCCGGCCTGATTTTACCCGATTCATCTTTGAATCTCAGCTTCAGCCGGTTTGCCTGAAACGACTCAAAATTCGAGATGGAACTGACCTCCAGCCATCGCGATTGCCCCGCCGACCAAACTTCCATATCATAAGTAAAAGAAGAGGTGAAACTCATATCCCCGCCGCATAATTTCAGGATCCGGAAGGGTAATTCGAGCTTCCGGAGTAGTCCGGTAACATAATCGCGCATCTCTTCCAATACGTCGTAAGAGTGATCCGGATGGGCAATTTGTACGATTTCGACCTTGTCGAACTGATGCAGCCGGTTTAATCCTCTTACATCTTTCCCATAGGATCCGGCTTCCCTCCTGAAACAGGCTGAATAGGCCACGTTTTTCAGCGGAAGGTCCCGTTCGCGCAGGATGGAATCGCGGTAAATATTGGTCACCGGCACCTCGGCCGTGGGGATCAGGTAAAGATCATCGATCCCGGCATGATACATCTGACCGTCTTTGTCGGGAAGCTGGCCGGTGGCATAAGCCGAGTCGGCATTGACCAGGTAGGGGGGCTGCACTTCAAGGTAACCGGCCCTGACGGCTTCATCCAAAAAAAAGTTGATCAGCGCGCGTTGCAGCCGCGCCCCTTTCCCCTTGTAAAGCGGGAATCCGGAACCTGTGATCTTGTTGCCCAAACCAAAATCGATAAGGTCATATTTTGCGGTCAGGTCCCAGTGGGGAAGCAAACCCGACGGACCATCTTCCACACGACCTTCCTGCATTACCACGATGTTGTCCTCAGAACTTTTCCCGCCGGGAATGGAAGGATGGGGCAGGTTGGGCACCCGGACCAACAAAGAATCCAGTTCCTGCTTGATGTGTTGCAGCGTTGCGTCAAGCTCCTTTGCCTGGTCACGTACCGCACCTGACTGTGCCTTTAACTGATTGGCCTCTTCGGTTTTACCCGATTTAAAAAGGATACCGATCTCCTTCGCAATTGCATTGCCCCGCGCCTGAAGATCGTCAAGCTGCTTCTGCGTTTCACGGCGGCGATCATCCAGCGCAACAACCTGCCCGATGATCTCGGTGCCGGCGAAATTCTTGATTGTAAGACGGTTTATGACCTCCTGGGCGTTTTCACGGATAAAGTTCAATGAGAGCATAAGTCTGAATTTTCGGGTTGGCTCAATTTAAATAATTAACACAGGTTATTTCTTTATTCATTTTGAAGGAGGGAACCAGGCAGCAGGGATTAAAAAAAAATCGGCATGGATTTTCCATACCGATTTATCCTTTTTTTCATATCGCGATGAAAAATCGCAAAATACCTGCTTATTGGGCTGCTTCTTCGAGCGGTGCGACGGAAACAAATGAACGTTCCTTTTTTCCTTTCTTGAATTCAACAATGCCATCAACCAGCGCATACAGGGTATGATCCTTGCCCATCCCTACATTCAGACCGGGATTGTGAACAGTTCCCCGTTGCCTGATGATGATACTGCCTGATTTGGCCAACTGGCCGCCAAAAATTTTCACACCCAGACGTTTGCTGTGTGATTCACGGCCATTGCTCGAACTTCCTGCCCCTTTTTTGTGTGCCATAACAATCTGAAATATTGTGTTTAATCTATCTTATTTCCTTTTGTTTCCGGTATAGCCATCCGGAACGGTATGGTGTTAACCTTCAATCTTTTCAGGAGTTGCCGTTTCAGCGGGTTCCTCTGTCCGGGCTTTTTTAGTCCGGCCCGATCCCTTCACGCCGATATTCTCGATACGTATCTTGCTGAAATCCTGACGGTGTCCGGTCTCCTTCTGAAATCCCTTGCGGCGCTTCTTTTTAAAAACGACCACCTTGTCGCCCCGAACATGCTCCAGGATCTCGCCACTGATCTTGCTTCCTTCAACCATGGGCTTACCAACCGTTACCTTCCCGTCCTGATCAAGCAAAAGTACCTGGTCGAATTCCACCTTCGTACCCGGTTCACCTTCAAGCCGATGAACAAAAATCTCGTCGTTATTTTCAACCTTAAACTGCTGACCAGCTATTTCAACAATCGCGTACATGTGATAATTTATTGATGTTCGTAAATTTGGGAGTGCAAAGTTATAATTTTTTTCTTAAATCCAAGACCATTCCCGAAAAAAATATACTTTTTCAGTAAATTTGTAACATAATCAGGATTTTAAACGTTCAAACATCGGATGAGTTTAAAAATCAACCTGCCGGTAATTACAGAATCCGGATTCAGGACAGGGTTGCCATGGGCGCTCCTGTTGTGTTTCCTGACCCTGTTTTCATTAGAACTGCAGGCTGCGGAGCTGATGGGTGTGGTCACCCGGGCTCCTTCCGGTGATCCGGTAATCGGCGCCCGAATCGAAGTCAACGGCGCCTGGACGTACTCCATAACCGGCGGCATCTACACCCTCCCGGTAACCCAGGCCGGCGCCTGGCCCATACATTGTACCAAACCGGGTTTCCAGGACTTTACTACCGGCGCTATCTCTTTTCCTTCCGTCGGTACGGTCATTCAAAATATCACCCTTCAGGAAAATCTGATTCCGCCTGCAAGCCTCTCCGCCGTTTTCGATTCCTCACTCCAGAAGGTCGACCTTTTCTGGCCGGCGCCTTCGGGACCCTATGAAATTATTTACGACGACGGGGTTCAGGATAACTTCACGGTATGGGCTACCCAGGGCAATATGAATGCGGTCAGATTCACGCCTCCGGCCTGGCCGCTGACCCTCGACGGGGGTATGATCCATATCGGTACCCTGAACAACTATCCGGCTGGCAGCAATCCTTTTGTCGACTTCCAGATAATGATCTGTGATGCCAACGGTACCGGGGGCGCTCCCGGCTCCGTACTTGCTGGCCCCTTCACCGTGACCCCTTCAGTACCGGGATGGAACCAGTTTTCTTTGCCCGAGCCCCTGACCATAACCTCCGGATCCTTCTTCATCGTCATGATTCAGGGAGGGAATTCACCCAATGCTGCCGGTATTGCCGTCGATGAAACCACGCCTCAGTTCCGGAGCTATTCACGGTTCGTAACGGGTAGCGGCCCCTGGTTTCCTGCCGGCGGAAACTTCATGATGCGGGCCCGGTGTAACGGACCGGGCGGCCCGTATTTCATGAACGATGCCCCGGATACCTGGACCCATTTCAGCGTTTTCAGATTACGCCAGGGTGAGGAACAAAACCCCGCGGCATGGACTTTTCTCACCTCGACGGGAATGCTTGCCTGCCAGGATTTGTCCTGGCCTTTACTGCCCTGCGCACCCTACCGCTGGGTAATAAAAACCAATTACCCGGGAAACAATTCCTCTGCTGCACGGTTTTCGAATGTGATCGGAAAATGCTGGACCACCCCCGTCTCTTTTGTCATTGCATCGGGTTGTGTCGCACAGGGACCTGCCAATGCATTGCTGAAACTTCAGAACCTGGCCCTCCCTGATACCGTTTACACTGCCATTGCCGATAGCTCCGGCGAGTTGATCTTCCCGCAGGTGTGGAAGGGGAACTACTCCCTGTCGGTGTCAAAATTTGCCTACGACTCTATCGTCCAGTCCGTTCAGGTAATGTCGCCGGTTGCCCTGAACCTGACTCTCTGGCATAAAAAAATTGCGTCCGAAAACCTCACGGTCAACGACAGCAACCTGTTAGCCCGGTGGGATGTTCCGAAATTCAGCAGGACCCTCTTTTCCGAAAACTGGAACAGCGGAACCTTTACCGCCAATAACTGGACGGTCGAAGGCGGCGCCAACTGGGCCATTTCGACAGGAACGGGCAATCCGGCCCCTTCGGCATTTTTCAACCGATCGCCCCGACAGATTGGGTACAGCCAGTCCCTGTTATCGAAAACCATTACCGGACAACGTTCCAAACTCCTCCAGCTCAGGTACGATATTTATCTTGACAATGCCGCAACCACCACCATGAATGCTATGGCTGTCGAGGTTTGGAACGGGCTGGCATGGAATGTCCTGAGGGTTCATACCAATAAAACGGGAGATATTCCCTGGAGTAGCGAAGAGATCGATATCTCCGAATACACCGACCAAAACTTTAAAGTCAGATTCCGAGCCTATGGCGGCGACTCCTGGGATCTCAACGGATGGAACCTTGACAATATCAGTGTCGTCGCCTCCGAACCCGCACAGGAATTATCCAAGTGCATCCTGGGATATTATTTTTACCTGGGTAATGTCATAACCGGATATACCGACAAAAACGCCTATTTTATTCCTTCCGGACTTGTGCAATACGGCCAATCCTACCAGGCGTGTGTCACCGCCCTGTACAGCAACGGTTATTCCAATCAGGTCTGCGTTCCCTTTACTTCACAATACCTTCCTCCGGTGAAAAATATAAGGGGAAGCACCTTCAACGACCAGGCCCTGATCGAATGGGATCAGCCTGCCATAAGTACCGACAGCGGAATGGTGATGCCGCCCGGTCTTACCGGTTACCGGATTTACCGCGACGGTATCCCGGTAAATGATATCAACCACCCTGATACCTTGCACTTCACCGATCAGAGCCTGGAGCCGGGTCATTACCAATACGGGGTCAGCGCTTTGTACGACCTTACTCCGTATGGCTTTCCCGGGATGAACGCCGAAAGCATGCCCGACGGCCCTTTGCATCTGACCGTGAACTACGGAAGATTACTTCCCTTTTACGAATCATGGGATGCGGGAAGTTACTCCTTTAACGACTGGAGGTTCTCTCCGTCGCAGGGTAATTGGACCATCCAGACAGGAGAAGGATTCCCTGCCCCCTCCTCCTGTTTCAACTGGCAACCGCCGGACCTCAGCTACAGCTATGCCCTGGAAAGTCCGATCCTCAATGCCCTGGACCTTACCTGTGCCTCCATCTGGCTTGACTTTGACGTAAAACTGAACACCCGCAATGCCACCGGTACGGAGAAGCTGAATGTGGAGGTCTTTTATAACAATGTCTGGAATCAGAAAATGGTAATTTCCAATGTTTCAACGTTTGATTGGACCAGCCACCATATTGAGATTTCAGCAGTCAAAGGCAAAGGATTCCGGATCAGATTCCGGGCAGCCGGAGAGAATTCGGTCGAACTGCTGAACTGGTTTGTCGATAATATTGCGGTCTACCCGGTTTGCTATCCGGCTACTGATCCGGCTGGTGAAGCATTCGACAAACTGGTACGGCTTACCTGGAGCCCGCCGGTATGTTATGGTGGCTCCCTCCTGAATGAAGGATTTGAAGAACCTGCATTTCCGCCGCTGACTTGGTCCATACAAACAACCAATACCGGGGCTTCGTGGTACCATGCGCCGGCATCCGCCACCCCCGGCGTCCATACCGGTGATTTTTCAGCGGGCATCGCGTGGGATTACAGCCATCAGGATGAATGGATCATTGCACATAATGTATATATAAACGGGGATCTTACCTTTTGGAGTTACGCCTACCAGGGTTCCCTGCACCAGGATCACTACTTTGTCAAAATCTCGTCGGACCAGGGTGCCAGTTGGACGGGACTTCTGGATATGTCGGCATTGCCGGTATACACGGGAGGTTCGGGCATCAATGCATGGGAAACACCTTATCATATTGATCTTTCCACTTACCAGGGGCTGACGGTCGACCTGGCCTGGCATGCGGTCGATGGCGACGGCAACGGACTCTGGTATCCATGGGCGATCGATGATTGTTCGATAGGCGCAGATGATCAGCTACTGGCAACACCCGGCCATCAGCCGGGAATCCATTCTGAAGCCGGTGCAGACCCGACCGATGCGCTTATCGGGTACGATATCTACCGGAAAGGATACGGGAATACCGATTTTGAAAAGATCAATAACGTCCTGGTCCAGGATACGCTCTTTCTCGATCCGGATGTTCCTTACGGGGAGTACTATTATTTTATCAGGAGTCAGTTTCAGAATTGTGAAAAAACGACCGACTCCGATACTATCCAGGTCAGTGTGATCACCGGAACACCTGAGACTAAAATTCTGCCCCTGAAAATTTTCCCCAACCCCGCCCGTGAAATGGTGACGATACAAACCGAAGGTTCCCTGGGAAAGATTCAGCTTCTGAATCTGTCGGGTATCGTGACCGGAACCTGGGACGCCCGGGGACGGAATTCATTAACAATTGATTTACAAGGAATAAGAAAAGGATTTTATTTTCTGTCGATTCAGTCGGAGGATCATCGGGCGCTTAAAAAAATATGCATTCAATGAAAATATTTCTCCAAGGTTTAAAAAGGATGAAAAAAAAAGTTAAAATTTTATCCGGAAGTTCAAAATTGTTTTTATCTTTGCCCTGAGTGATACGAATGCTTTTTTATCTAAATAGCTGTAATTCAGCACAATAGGTATTGTGCTTATTATTATTTATATTAACGAAAAAAGACTTTATGCAGCAAGTTTCTTCCATTATATATATCAATAAGTTTATTGATACCCTATAATTTCAAATACTCATTTATTATTAACCTAAATTTCAAAATTATGAGAAATGTTACCAAAACGCTGAAAATGTTGGCTACCTTTATGGTGTCAATGTTTGTCTTCGTTTCGTTCGGTTACGCGCAGATGACTACGCTGTTGACCGAAAGTTTCGAGGCTGGCACTGGAACTACCCCTCCGGCGGGTTGGGTCATTGAGCAGGTCACAGGTACCACTCCCGGTATCAGTTTCGTGACCACCTCTTCGAGCCCGACTGTCAGCGCTGCTTTTGATGGGACGACGTTTGTAAGATACAACTCGTACAGCATCTCAAGCGGTTCTACACGTCTGAAGAAAACCACTGCCATGTCAACCACCAACAAAGCCTTTATCATGGTGGATTTTGCCTGGTACGAAGATCCAGGTTATTCATCCAGCCAGGATCAGGTTGAAGTGCAATGGTCAACCGACGGAACTACTTGGAATTCTGCAGGTACCTACCCCCGTTACAATGCCACTGCAGGTTGGAAAGTTAAGTATTGCATGCTGCCCAGCGGCGCCAGCAACCAGGCCACCCTTTACATCGGGTTCCTGTTCACCTCGGCCTACGGCAACAACTGCGCACTCGACTTTGCCCATGTAACGGCAGGTCCTCCTCCTCCTCCGGCTATAGTTACAATCGGAACAGGTACTTCCACTTCCGGATGGCCGTATTATACCTTCTACTATGCGTCAAGAACCCAGATGCTTTATACTGCTGCCGAACTTAATACTGCCGGCGCCTCTGCAGGACCTCTCCAATCGATTGGTTTCAACGTTGCAACGAGGTACCCCCAGGTCATGAATAACTTCGCTGTAAAAATGGGTAACACTTCCCTGACCTCCATAACCGGCTGGGTTAGTGGTCTGACTACTTACTACAACACGCCCTATTCAGTACCGGCTACAGGCTGGCAAGATATAACACTAACCACGCCCTTCATGTGGGATGGTACATCAAACGTTATTGTTGAGATATGCTTTGCGAATACGAGCTACACCTCCAATTCTACGGTTTATGGTGCTGCAGTATCGGGCGCATTGTATCATTACCATCAAGATCTTGCAACAGGTGGATGTACTTTCACAAATTCTGCCAGTGGTACCAGCCCCCGACCCAATATCCGTTTTGGCGTTCCTCCCGTCACCCCGGGCGTTCTCATGGGCTACGTGCGGGATATCAATACCCTGGCCCCGATCTCCGGAGCTATTGTCCAGGTTGGAACCAAGAAGGATACCTCCCGTTCGAGCGGTTTCTATATCCTTTATAACCTCAATGCAGGTCCGGTTACAGCAAACTGCACTGCCGCTGGTTACATCTCCGGCAGCGCTAGTGCTACCATCGTGAATGGCCAGGCTACCATACAGGACATTCTGATGGCACCGGGTCCGAAAGTGGGCGGCGTTGTTACCGACGGCTCCAACGGTAATCCGATTGTCGGAGCTACCATTAAGGTGGCCGGCACCGTTTATACCCTGAGTGTGGCCGGCGGTGCATACCTCACCCCGCTGCTCTCGCTGGTTGGCCCGCAACCCCTTGAAATCGAAAAAACCGGTTACGATGTTTTCACCACCACGGTGAACCTTGTTCCCAACCAGACTTTCACCCAGGATGCAGTTCTGTTACCGACTGCCGTACAACCCGGTCCGTTCGTGGCTACCCTCAACGGAACCCCGGCAACCGCTGTCAACCTGAACTGGCAAACCCCGTCGAACCTGTACCAACTTATCTATGACGATGGTATCCAGGATAACTTCGCGATCTGGGCAACAGCCAATAACCTCAATGCCATGAAATTCACCCCGCTGCAATGGCCGGTTAAACTGGTCGGCGGTAAGTTGAACCTGGGCACGGCTGCCAACTATCCTGCCAATGCGCTACCGCTTACCAAATTCTGGATGTATGTTTATAAGGCTGACGGAGCCGGCGGAGTTCCGGGAACTGTAATCGACAGCGTTGAAGTTACCCCCGGCGGATTTGGCTGGAATGATTTCGCACTCGCAGTACCCATCACCATCGCCACGGGCGACTTCTACCTCGTTATGAAACAGGGTGGCATTCCCCCGCATGCAGCAGGATTGGGTGTTGACCTTACCAACCCGCAGCTCCGCAGTTATTCCAAATTCGTTGCCGGTGGTACCCCCTGGATTCCTGCAGCAGGAAACTTCCAGATCCGTGCTATCGTTCAGGGTGTGGGCGGCCCGTTGGATGCTTCCCTTGCCACTGCCAACAAGAACCTGATCGAGGCTTCGATGCCGGCCGGACTGATCTACGAAACCCCGGTTGCCAACCAGCAGGGTTACGAAGGTGTCGCTTCTGTTGAAGCCTATAACTGGGCCAACATGCAGAACAACATTGTGACCCCGATGGCTACCAACCTTACCCCGTACACCGGACCGGTTTCTCCGAAATCCGATGTAGGCGTTGCCGACCCGAATTTCGTGGGTGGCGTTGTTTCTCTGCCCGATGCTACTGCAGCTACCCTTTACGACAACGGCCCGATGGTTAACAGCCCGGGTACCGGCGCCGGCGGAGCTGACGAAAGCATGCTCCAGGGACCGATCAACAGCTATGGCATGAACATGATCAACGGCACCTACCGCATTGCAGATGACTTCTCAGTAAGCGGCGGCGTTTGGAATGTCAGTTCACTCGAATTCTATGGCTATCAGACCGGCTCACCCACCACCTCATCCTTTACCGGAGCTTATGTACGGATCTTCCAGGGAACTCCCGGCGGAACCGTTACCACCGTTTGGGGTGACAACACAACCAACCGTCTGAGCAGCACCTCCTGGACCAATATCTACCGCGTCAGCGCAACCGGAAACACACAGCGTCCGATCATGAAGATCGTTGTGAATACCGCAGGTCTGACTCTGCAACCCGGCAGCTACTGGATCGAGTTCTCGGCAACCGGCAGCCTTGCTTCCGGCCCGTGGTGCCCGCCCATTACCATCAACAATACCCCGACAACGGGTAATGCACTGGTATATGCGGAATCAACCGGAACTTACA
>JAQWBQ010000132.1 GCA_028706295.1 Bacteroidales bacterium | reverse complement strand
TAAAAAATAACTCCGGGCGTAAACAGATAAGTTGCTCCTGGTGGAATTAAACAGTTCAAACGATAGCAAAAACGTTGTATTTGCACAGCGTTTTTGCTATCGTAAAAAATGCCGACTGAAGGAAAATCAATAATGAATAGCAGGGAAAAATTAATCATCATTCAGCATGTTAACCTGTCGGCTTCATACCGGAAATGCAGGTTTCTCTTTTTAATCTGGATGTTTCTGCTGCCGCTTGTCAGCTGGGGGCAGGGCGATTTGCTGGTAACTCCCCGCCGCGTTGTCTTTGAAGGCAACAAACAACGGGAGGAGATCATCCTGGCAAACATGGGACAGGATACTGCTGCGTATTCTATTTCCTTTCTGCAATACCGGATGACGGATGACGGGGCTTTTGAAGAAATCACCGAGCCGCAACCGGGGGAATTGTTTGCCGATCGCTACCTGCGTTTTTTCCCCCGTTCGGTTACGCTGGCGCCCGACGAATCGCAGGTACTCAGGATGCAGGTCAGGCGTTTGCCCAACATGGCCGAAGGCGAATACCGTTCCCATCTTTATTTCAGGGCCATGCCCAAAGAAAAGCCGCTGGGGGAGGAAGATGTGCTACCTGACAGTACATCGATAGGAATAAGGCTGATTCCAATTTATGGCGTTTCCATCCCTGTTATTATCCGGATAGGCAACCTTTCTTCAAAAGTCACCATAAGCGATTTGGCAGTCGAACAGAAAGACAATCAGCCTCCGGTGGTTCATTTGACCCTAAACAGGGAAGGCAACCAGTCGGTTTATGGCGATCTGGGCATCGATTACATGGCTCCTGGTGGTGAAAAGATCAACGTGGGCATCGTGAGGGGATTGGCGATTTATACCCCAAATTCTCTGCGCCGGTTAACCATGCCATTGAATGTACCGGAGGGAGTTGATTTCAGCACCGGGAGGCTGCTGGTACGCTATAGCAGTTCAGATGAAACAAAGCCCGAAATATATGCTGAAAAAGAATTTGTTTTTAACTGAAACAGATGTCATATCCTGGATCATGGCAACCGGTCACCCGCGTTTACCCGGTTTTTTGCCCCGAGGATGCAGGGTTTTCCTGGTTATGGCATTCTTTATGGCTTTTTTTATCCGGCTTCATGGACAGACGTCGTTTTCCTCTCCAAACCGCTTGCAAGTTTACGTGGTGCAGGATCTGAACTTTGGCAGTTTTTTCACTGGCTCTTCCGGGGGTGCTGTTGTGATCACCCCTGAAGGTAACCGCACCGTTTCCGGAACGGTCATTGCCCTTCCAGATCCCCCTGTTACACCGGCAATTTTCGAGGTAAGGCTTATTCCGAACAGAATGGTTCATATCTCATTCCCTTCATCGGTGACCTTTCGCAGGGTTGGGGGAAGGGAAACCATGACTGTCACTGGCTTTACATCCGATAAACCTGGCAATAGTTTCGTTACCGCTGGAGGCCATCCTTTTATTAACCCGGTAAGAGTCGGCGCTACCCTGAACGCGGGCAATAAGGCCGATCATCCGGCAGGCAATTACACAGGAAGTTTCACGGTTACCTTTATTGAGGAATAACTCCATTATCGCTTTTGAATGTACACATGACAGGCGAACTGACAAAAACAGGTAGGTCAATTGCTTCTACTTGTCGCTTTTGGCCCTTTCGTGGTATAACTTTATTGTTTGACTTCTTCATGATGTTTTCACCCTGCCAGGCTCGCGGTGAAAATACAGATTATGAGGAAATTGATCTTACTGTCAGGGTGCAGGGAGTCGGCGCTTTTAACGTGAATGCTTTATACGTTTATGATTCAGGGCAGCTTCTTCTTCCGGTAACAGACATTTTCCAGTTTTTGCATCTTAAATTTGAAACTTCAACCAGTACTGATACCATCTCAGGATTTATTGTCGATGAGGCCAACCGGTACCTGATCGACAACCTGAATAAACAAATTTTCTCTAAAGGTAAAACATACCAGGTGCAGGAAACAGAGCTGATTAAAACAGAAACAGGATTATTCCTGGACCATTTACTTTTCGGACAGATTTTTGGTTTGTATTGTGACTTCAGCTTTCGTGCCCTTTCGGTAGCGATAAAACCCGACTTTGAGGTTCCCGTGATCCGTGAAATGCGTCTTGAGCAGTTCAGGAAAAATGTTCAACAACTCAAGGGGGAAGTGGAAGTGGACACTACTTTAAACCGGGAATATCATCTGTTCAGGTTTGGCATGGTCGATTGGATGTTCAGCTCAACACAAAACACGGCACAGCCCAATGACACCCGAGTAAGGTTGGCTACAGGCGCAGAATTGGCTGGGGGCGAATTCAACCTGAACCTGCACTATTCCACCCGTGAAGGTTTTGACAGTCGAAACCTGCAATATAACTGGCGATGGGCCAATAACCGATCAAAGGTCGCCCGGCAGGTCAGGGTGGGAACAATTAACCCCTCTTCCATTGCATCGGTTTATGATCCCGTGGTTGGCGTAACCCTCACCAATGCCCCGACAACTTACCGCCGTTCTTTTGGAGAATATTCCATCAGCGATTACACGGAGCCGGGATGGACGGTAGAATTATATGTCAACAACGTGATCGTGGATTATCAGACTGCCGATGCTTCTGGATTTTACAGTTTTGATGTGCCTTTGGTTTACGGAACGTCGGAGGTGATGCTGAAATTTTACGGTCCTTACGGTGAAGAACGTGTCAAAGAGCAGTTTATCAATATGCCGTTCAATTTTTTACCTCCGGGAGAAGTGGAATATACAGTGAGTTCCGGGCTGGTGATGGACGAGGAAAATTCCGGTTTTGGACGTGCTGAGGTAAAATACGGCCTGAACCGGTTCGTGACCCTGGGAGGAGGAATGGAATATCTGTCGTCAATTGCCACCGGGAGTAAAATACCCTTTCTGACAGCCTCGGTTACCCCTTTCAGAAATTTCCTGATCATGGCCGAATATGCCCGTGGCGTGCGGTCGAGAGGGTTGATCAATTACCGCTTATCTTCCGGCACTGCGTTTGAACTGGATTACACCCGTTATGTACCGGGGCAAAAAGCGATCCGGTTCGATTACCGGGAAGAACGCAAAGCGACCCTTTCTTTTCCCTTACGCTTTCCTTTTCTTAACGGGTACAGTCGTTGGTCATTTCAGCAAAATGTTTATGAAAATTCGACTTACAATTTGTCCAATGCAACCATATCCGCTTTCATGGGCAGGATCAATTTCAACCTGAGCGCTTATGCGAACTGGCTTAAAAACAGTAATCCTGTGGTGTATGGTAATTTTGGATTGGGCTGGAGGCTGAAGCACGACTTTACGTTCAGACCACAGGGGCAGGTTGATATCACCAAGGGAGAGATCACTTTAGTTAAAGCAGAACTTGAAAAACGAATATCCCGGTCGGGATATTTATCTGTCGTGGGTGAGAAAAATTTCAGATCGGATTATGGTGGTGTTACTTTGTCACTCCGCTGGGATCTTCCTTTTGCTCAAACCAATTTGTCTGCCCGTGTTTCCAACAATGATTTTTCCTCAACACAGGGGGCGAGCGGCAGTTTCGCTTTCGGAAGCGGGAACGGTTATGTTCATAAAGATAATCGCCCCACGACAGGACGGGGCGGAGTTACCATAACCCCGTTTGTTGATATAAATCACAACGGCGCCAGGGAGGATGGAGAACCCCTGGCTTCAGGATTGATTGTCAGGATGAGCGGCGGTCGCGTTATAAGTAACAGGAATGATTCAATCTTACGCATTGTCGGGCTGGAACCCTACACGAGTTATCTGTTAACACTCGACGATCATGGGCTGGAGCAGATATCGTGGCAGCTTAAGCATAAAAATATCCGTGTTGAGATTGACCCCAACCAGTTCAAAAAAATTGATATTCCTGTTTTACCGATGGGAGAAGTCAACGGTTGGGTCTATATCGAGGATGAAAATGGAAAGCGGGGTCTGGGAAAGATCGTGATCAACTTCTTTACGGAGGAAGGCGTCCTTGCTGCTACAACCATGAGTGAGAGCGATGGCGGATTTACCTTCCTGGGGTTGCCGCCTGGGAAATATTATGCCCAGGTCGATTCCGCACAGATGTCAGGACTAAAAATGGCATCAACTCCCCCGCAAATAGATTTTGAACTGAAACCAATTTACGACGGCGATATCGTTTATGACCTTCAGTTTGTTATCAGTAGCGTTGATGGCGGGTAGTTTTTAAAACTGGCAGATTGATTATGAAGGGATTGAATGTGAATGATATAACAATATAACCGGCATATATCGAGTTTTTATCGGCTGATAGTGATTTGAATTAATTTTCAGGCGGTAAGCTTAAATTAGAAGCAACCTGCACTCCTTTTGCTGCCTCAGGTATTAGTCCTTTCTGTTGATAGATTGGTTTTGCGGCTATTCTGATAATTTTAAGATTTTTAAAGAAAAGAATTCCTGCTCCCAAACAAACTATTCCACTTATCAATACTGTTAAAGGTGCTC
>JAQWBQ010000067.1 GCA_028706295.1 Bacteroidales bacterium | reverse complement strand
AACCCTGACCATGGTCAGGTAGTCGCCTTCAACCAGGTCATGATCCACCTCTTCATCCACCCGCAACATCTGATATGAATTTCCAAAAATCCTGAATTTGGTCGTGGTGATCCTGCGAACACTGCGGATAATACCTGCATCCGACATCTTTTCCTTTTTCATTAAATCGAGGAACTGATCTCCTTTTTCATCGACGCCAATGACGGAACAAAGAATCGGGTTCGCTCCCAGAGAACGGATATTCATCGCCACATTCGCAGCTCCTCCCATCCGGTTCTCCCTTTTTTTCAGGGAAACAATAGGAATAGGCGCTTCAGGAGAGATTCGTTCCACTTTACCCCACAGGTAAGAATCAACCATGACATCACCGATGATCATGATGTTCAGTTTGTTAAAGGAGGAAAAGAGTTTCTTGTACCTGGACCCGGATTGCATGAAGGGAAATTTTTTGCGAAGATACCAAATTCGTCAGACAGCCACACCGTTGAAATGGTAATCGGCAATGGTTTTAATATGTTTGTTGGTCTCGTCGCTGCTTATTTTTCCGTCCATCAGCCGGATGATCCGGTGTGCATGCTGTGCAATATCCTCTTCATGGGTGACGATGATTACGGTATTGCCCATTTTATGGATCTCTTCAAGAAGTCCGAGAATTTCAATGGAGGTTTTCGAATCAAGATTCCCGGTAGGTTCATCAGCCAGGATAATGGAAGGATGGTTTACCAGGGCCCGGGCAATGGCTACACGTTGCCGCTGACCACCCGATAATTCATTGGGCTTATGTGCCATTCGATCACCCAGGTTAACCTCTTCCAGGGTCTTTTGAGCCAGTTCAAGGCGTCGTCCTTTGCCGACTCCAGCATAAATCAAGGGCAACATAACATTTTCAAGCGCCGAGGACCTTGGCAGGAGATTAAAAGTCTGAAACACGAATCCGATCTTGCGGTTCCTAATTTCAGCCAGGGAATTATCGTCCATTTTACTGACATCCTCATCGTTCAGAAAGTAACTTCCGCTCGTCGGGGTATCCAAACAGCCGAGGATATTCATCAGGGTGGATTTCCCTGATCCTGAAGGGCCCATCAGCGCGACAAATTCATTTGTATGTACAACCAATGAGACCGACCTGAGGGCTTCCACGATAATCGTTCCGATTTTGTAGTTTTTTACAATCCGGTCGAGCCGGATGACTTCTGTTGCCATGGATAGGATTATTAAAAATGGAGAATAAAATTTTCTTTGCTTAATTCTTCTTTAAAAAATACAACCCCCATTTGATACAGGTTAATGGTTACTTTCACCCGGGGATGGTTGCAAATTATCTTCCAGGCCTGTTGCATTTCTGCCGACCAGTAAATATCGTCGAGAACCAAAACGGTATCGGGCCTGATATGTTGCAAACATGCTTCAAAATAGTCTAAAGTCGGAACCTTCCGGTGATTCCCGTCAATAAAAATCAAATCCGGTTCCGGCATCAGGGTAAATGCTTCCGCCAGCTTTTCTTCAAACGTACCTGTTATCACCCGGATGTGATTTAATCCGGCTTTCTCAAAGTTCTCAGTCGCCAGATTTGCAGAATCGATACAACCTTCAAGCGTTAGTATCTTTCCTGCCGGCGCTGCCAGACCCAGGTAAATGGTACTGATGCCAAGCGAAGTTCCCAATTCCAGGATGTTTTCAAGGTGATACCGCCTGATCAGCCTGAACAGAAATTCACCTTTTTTCTGGTTGACCGATGTCCGGACAGCTACATCACGGACCCGGACAAATCGTTGGTCGCTTGGAAAATCTTTTTCCTTGCTTCCAAAATCTTTCCGTTTGATATACCGTGGAACCGTTTCCAGTTCTTTTCTGATCCGGTCGATCACCCTGTAATGACTCCGAGTCCCGGCATTCATGAGGACGTTTGCATAAAAGTCGAAAACAAACGGGGAATGTATGTGGAATTTTGACTGGGTCAGGCTAACATATTGAAGGTACCCAACAACAGCTTCAAACCTCCTGCTCATATTTGCGGAATAAAACTACAAAATTAGCTTAAATCCCCGGAATTGCAAGTTGGACGATCATCCGGACAAATAGTTACAAATTATTAATTTTGCAGGAAAAATAAGGTACCTGATGGCTTCTCGTTTCCGGATTGCCGATTATTTTTCACTGGTGAAAATCAACCATACTATATTTTCACTCCCCTTTGCCCTGATCGGATTTTCCCTTGGCGCAAAAGAGATGAACGGGCAGATCGACTGGTGGATTCTTCTTTTGATACTGCTTTGTGTCCTTTTCGCCCGCAATGCTGCGATGGGCTTCAACCGGTACGCCGATCGGATCATCGACGGGAAAAACCCCAGGACTGCACAGCGTGAAATCCCATCCCGGGTGATACAACCATGGGCCGCGCTGCTGTTCGTTCTTGTTAATGCACTTTTATTTATGGCTACCACCTGGTTCCTGAATCTGACCTGCTTTATCCTCTCCCCGGTTGCATTGGTGGTCATCCTGGGCTACAGTCTGACCAAACGGTTTACCCACCTTTCCCATGTCGTTCTTGGTTTGAGCCTTTCCCTTGCTCCCATCGGAGCCTATCTGGCCATTACGGGCCATTTTTCACTGTTGCCCGTGCTTTTTTCACTGATCGTCATTTTCTGGGTCACCGGTTTTGATATCCTTTATGCTTTACAGGATGAAGAATTCGATAAAAAAGAACATCTTAAATCATTTCCTGCCCGGGTTGGCAAACGGAAGGCATTGGTTATCTCTGCATTATTCCACGTTTGTACCATCGGAATTATCGTTTTAACCGGATTTCAAGGTGGATTTCATCTATTTTACTGGATCGGGGCACTCATCTTCTCCCTCCTTCTTACATATGAACATGCCATTGTCAAACCCACTGATATTTCGAGGGTTAACCTGGCGTTTGCAACCCTGAACGGTACCGCTTCCGTGTTGTACGCGGTTTTTGTGATCCTCGATCTTTTTCTGAACCGGTTTGTTGGCTGAACATGTCAGTTTTTCTCGCTCCAGTTCAGCCGGTCGAGCGATCTGTACTGAATGGCTTCGGCAAGATGTTCTATCCTGATATCTCCCGAATTCTCCAGGTCGGCAACAGTCCTTGCTACTTTCAGTATCCGGTCGTAAGCCCTTGCCGAAAGTCCAAGCTTTTCCATGGCTGTTTTAAGAAGCATATCCCCGGTTTCATTGATCCTGCATAGCTCCCTCAGTTTTCCCGACGGGATCTGGGCATTGCAGTATATACTTTCCATCGCGCTGAACCTTTTCTCCTGGATCGATTTTGCGCCGATCACCCGTTTCCGGATCTCAGCGCTTGATTCCGATTGTCGCCGGGCGCTCAGTTGCCGATAGTCAACCGGTTGTACCTCAATGTGAATATCGATACGGTCGAAAAGCGGGCCCGATATTCTGTTGATATATCGCTGTATTTCGGCCGGTGAACACTGACAGGTTATCGTGGGGTGCGAGTAAAAACCACAAGGACAAGGATTCATTGCAGCAACCAGCATGAAACCGGCCGGATACTCCAGGGTCATTTTAGCCCTCGAAATGGTCACCATGCGGTCTTCCATCGGTTGGCGGAGGACCTCCAGCACCGATCGTTTGAATTCGGGCAATTCATCGAGGAACAACACGCCGTTGTGCGCCATCGATACCTCCCCGGGATGCGGTATCGTACCTCCTCCGATCAAGGCAATATCAGAAACCGTATGATGGGGCATCCTGAAGGGTCGGCGAACTATCAGCGACTGCCCGGTCGCCAGCTTTCCCGCCACTGAGTGTATTTTCGTGGTTTCAAGTGCTTCCATGAGGTTCAAGGGTGGCAGGATGGAAGGAATTCTTTTAGCCATCATCGTCTTTCCTGAACCCGGCGGACCGATCAAGAGAACATTGTGCCCTCCTGCCGCAGCTATTTCAAGGGCTCTTTTAATGTTCTCCTGGCCGCGCACATCGGCGAAATCAAAGTCGTCAAAACCATTTTCCTGCAAAAAAGCTTCCTTTCCATCGATAACAACAGGATCGATCCTGAGGTCGCCGTTCAAAAAACCAATCACCTCCCTGATTCCCGGCATACCATAAACCCGGATCCCTTTCACGATCGCCGCCTCTCTGGCATTCTGAAGGGGCAGCAATATTCCCTTGAAACCGTTCTTTCGTGCTTCAATTGCGATGGGCAAGGCTCCCCGGATCGGAACCAGGCCTCCGTCGAGCGACAATTCCCCCATGATGACATAATCAGCCAGGTTATCCGTTCGGATTACCTGATTTGCCCCCAGAATCCCCACTGCCAGGGTTAGATCGTAGGCTGATCCTTCCTTACGGATATCCGCAGGAGCCATGTTGATGATGATCTTCTTACCGGGAATCCTGTACCCATTGGTCCTTAACGCCGATTCAATCCGGTGATGGCTCTCTTTCACCGCATTATCCGGTAAGCCAACCATGAAAAACTGGATTCCCTGATCCATGTAAACCTCAACGGTGACGGTAAACGCCCGGATTCCCGCAACAGCGCTCCCGAAAGTTTTTACAAGCATATTCCCTGTTTACGGTTTATCAGCCGCGATTCGAAAAGGTAAACCGTCCAGGTCAGGAAGTTATTAACAAAAAGATGCGGGTAGGATCAGACTGTTACTACGGAAATGATTTGATCAGGGTTTTTCCGGTTTATACCCGGACCCGTTTAGAATTTTCTGAAAATCATTTTCCGATAGCAGTTCTCTTATAGTCTCATCCTGATTGTTGGTCATAAATTTCCTTACAATCTGCCAACCGATCCATTCACCAAGGCGGGGAGGGGATTCCTTGGAAAACTCAGCAGTGAAGGGTCCGTCGGACATAAAAGCCCGGATGATCGCACCGTCGGTCGAAAAGAGCAGTCTGTTATCGATGATGGCGGCCCAGACGTACGCTTCATTTTTTTCAATCCAGGCTTCCTGCTTTTCAGTATACCCGATAATCAGATGAGCCGGGTGATCGGGGATCAGGGCCTCCAGAAAATAAATACCCTTGCCAGCTTCGATCATCTGTTCAAGGAGATTATTCCCTGGCAACTGGCCCGGTCGGACGCTGTTGATCAGGGTCCGCATGCAGTCAGGCACCACCCTGTCGGCATTCATCCGCTCCACGCGGTATGCCGGCAATCCATCGGCAACATAGGGTTTAAACTCCTTACCCAGGTAATTATCCAGCCCGATCAGCATAACACTGTCGGCCATCTGAACCGGTAAATTGTATGTTCCCCCGGAGATATAGGCATAAATCCGTGGGATCCTGCTTCCCGGGAAATAATAGCGATAATGACGGAATGCATCGGTAAGTTCTGACTCGAGAATGCCAACATCCCTGTATTTTCGTGCAACGGCAGCATGGAATTCAATATTTCTCGGGTTCAGGAGATAGGACTTCATTTCGGAAAGGTTCTTAGGATCCGACAAGTCCGTTTCCAGAAAAAAACGGTAATCCGGCCGCAACCTTTCAAGACCTGACTGCAGATCCCGGATATCTACCTTAAACAGATCCAGGTCGTATCGGTGGATGACTACCTCAGGGATCCTGACCTGGGTGATATCCACTTCCAACCGGTTTCTCTTACCGGAACAACTGCCAAGAGAGATCCAGGTAAATAAACTGAAAGCCGAAATCCACCAAAAAATTTTTCTACTTGTCATGTAATTCATTTTACCCAATGGATAACGCCGCCGTGCACTGATTATTTTTTAGGAAAAACAGGGAATTTACTTAGCACCGGGGTTATTAATACGTAATTTTACCTGCATATTTTATAACCAAACGACCTGCGACTCTTCAATCCATAATTTATTGAATATTAATTATATAAATTAATAACATACAAAATCAAAAAACATTATACCGAACATGAAAATATATCCAATAATCCTTCTTCAGGCCATTTTTCTTACAACACTTTTCTCCCTGCATCAACCGGCCAATGCACAAATCGGATCTTATGAGCCAGGTATCAACCAGGAAAATCCTACAGGAAGAAATAACTCCCGGGTTCCGTTGAAACTGGGATTAAAAATAGCTCCCAACCTTGCCTGGATGAATCCGAGTACAAAAGATTACAGCAGTGATGGGGTCAGGCTGGGAACCACCATCGGTTTGGTGGGTGACATTTATTTTGCCGACCAGTATGCCATTTCAACCGGATTTAATTTCATATTTTTAAATGGGAAACTGAGTTACCGTGACAGCCGGCTGATCCATGACGATACGGTTGTAAACGGACAGGTTTCGCGGAAGTATAATTTTCTCTATCTGGAAATCCCGGTGATGATCAAAATGAGTACCCGGAAATTCGGCCGGTTCAGCTTTTTTGGCCAGGTAGGCTTGGGGACAGGATTCCGTGTAAAAGCAACTGTAAAAGAACATTTCGAACCCGATTCAGGTGAGGCCCTGGACCAAAAATATGACTATGATTCCGGTACAACACTTATCCGCGAATCGATCCTTGTTGGTATTGGAAGTCAATTTCACCTCGATAAATCGACCATGCTGTTTTTCGGAATGAATTATTCGAACAGTCTGAATAATATATTGACCGGCGTTAACAGTCTGTCGAAAAGCAACGAGAAAAGCATGTTCAATTATGTCGAGCTCAATCTGGGAGTTCTGTTCTAAAAAAAACAGCATGAAAATAGCGCTGGCACAATTAAATTATTACATCGGCGATTTTGAACTGAACATTTCCCGGATTTGTGATGCCATCCGGTGGGCACAATCGGAGCATGCCGATCTTGTCATTTTTGCAGAGTTATCGGTATGCGGGTATCCGCCCCGTGATTTTCTGGAGTTTGATGACTTTATAACCCGGGCGGAAAATGCAGTTCAGCGGATTGCCGAATCGTGTGTCGGTATCGCAGCGATCGTGGGGGCCCCCTCTGTAAATAAAGCCGAAAAAGGAAAGCCGTTGTTTAACACTGCGTTTTTCCTGGCAGAAGGTAAAATTCAATCCATGGTGCACAAGACACTCCTGCCGAATTATGATGTGTTCGACGAATACCGCTATTTTGAGCCCAACCATACTTCGTCCCGCGTTATCAATTATAAAGAATTCTCTTTTGCTCTGACCATTTGTGAGGATTTATGGAATGTGGTCGAGGATCCCCTTTATATCTCAAATCCCATGGATGAACTGATCGGGCAGGCTCCGGATGCGATTATCAACATTGCCGCCTCCCCTTTTCATTACAATCAACCCGAATTAAGGCGGGAGGTTCTTTGTAAGAATGCCCTTCGTTATAAGGTTCCTGTTTTCTATGTCAACCATGTTGGTGGGCAAACCGAGCTTCTCTTTGACGGGAGTTCCATGGTTCTCGACCGGACCGGGAGTACCATCTATCAACTGAAAAGTTTTGAGGAAGACCGTCTCCTGGTTGATTTTGTCACCCTTTCTGAGCAACCGCCGCTGGCCGGGATCACTCCCCTGCAGGGTCCATCTGCATCAACCGGTTCATCAAATGGCCAATACTCCTTGCCGGTTCACCCCACATTCTCCGCGAAGGTGATTCCCCTGATCCATGATGCCCTGGTCATGGGTATTCGGGATTATTTCTGCAAAATGGGTTTTACCCGGGCCATTCTCGGCTTGTCGGGGGGGATTGACTCAGCGGTCACGCTGGTCCTCGCATCCAGCGCATTGGGACCCGGAAATGTAAAAGCCATTTTATTACCCTCTCAGTTTTCATCGGAACACAGTGTTGCCGATGCCCAAAAATCTGCTGAAAATCTAGGTGTTCCTTACAAAATAATTCCGATTATTCAGGCATATCAAGCCATGGAAAGTACTTTAAAGGAACAATTCAAGGGACTACCATTCAACCTGACCGAAGAAAACATGCAAGCCCGGATCCGGGCTGTCATCCTGATGGCGCTTTCGAACAAATTCGGTTACATTCTGTTGAATACCTCCAATAAAAGTGAAGCGGCGGTAGGGTACGGAACCCTTTACGGCGATATGTGCGGAGGATTGTCGGTGCTTGGGGATATTTACAAGACCCAGATCTATCAACTTGCATCTTACCTTAACAGGGATTCGGAGGTTATCCCGTTAAATACCATCTCGAAACCACCTTCGGCTGAATTGCGACCGGGTCAGAAAGATTCCGATTCATTGCCCGAATATGGTTTGCTCGATGAAATCCTGTTTTTGTACATTGAGAAACGAAAGGGCCCTGATGAACTTATCGCTCTGGGTTTCGATGAGTCTGTGGTCCGACGCGTTTTAAAGATGGTCAACGTCAATGAGTACAAGCGGTACCAAACCCCTCCCATTCTCCGGGTTTCTCCCAAAGCATTCGGTATGGGGCGCCGGATGCCAATTGTCGGCAAGTACCTTTCCTGAGAGCCTGAGCGGTACTATTCCGCCATAACCGATTCAACTGATTTGATTTCGGGAATAGCCCTGACCACGGCGGCTTCAATCCCGTTTTTAAGGGTCATCCTGCTGTGGGGGCAATTGCCGCACATTCCCAGAAGACGTATGTTGACAACATGATCATCGGTCATGTCGACAAATTCCACATCACCTCCATCGGCCTGAAGATAGGGACGGATCTGGTCGATCACGTTTTTTACTTTGAGAATCAGTTCTTCGTTTGCTGACATAAAAAAATGTTGATTAATATTCGATCAAATTAGTGTATTCCCTTTTGTTCTATTATCGCAGAACAGGTTTGCAAAGGTAACAAATGTTATCCAATCATTTCACGCCAAACGTCTCCCTGATTGTATTGCTGATTGCAACCTGCTGGGCTACTTTTTCGGCCAGCTCTCCGAAGGAGGAGGAACCCGGCGAGGCCTTATCGGCTGCCACGGGATTTCCGCTATCGCCCGAATCGACAATACACTGTTGTATGGGGATCTGACCAAGGAGCGGAACATTAAGCTCTTTTGCAAACAGTTCACCACCGCCTTTCCCGAAAATGAAATACTTGCTCCCGGGCAGTTCGGGGGGCGTGAACCAGGCCATGTTTTCAACAAGTCCGAGAATGGGAATATTGATTTTGTCGTTGCGGAACATATCGGCAGCTTTTCTCACATCGGAGACGGCCACCTGCTGCGGAGTGGTCACAATGATTGCTCCGGTCAAAGGAAAATCCTGAATAAGGGTCAAAGGAATGTCGCCTGTTCCGGGGGGCAGATCGAGTACCAGGTAGTCGAGTTCACCCCAATCTGCATCCGTGAAGAGCTGCCGCAAGGCCATCGAGGCCATGGGACCCCTCCAGATTAACGCTTTCGACTGATCAACGAAAAATCCTATGGAAAGCACCTTGATCCCGAACTTCTCGAAGGGATACACATAAGTCTTTCCATCCTTATCGTAACCTGTCGGTCGCGCATTCTGAAGTCCGAACATAATGGGAATCGACGGTCCGTAAATATCGGCGTCGATCAACCCGACCCGGGCTCCTTTCCGTGCAAGGGCCACAGCCAGATTAACCGCCACCGTCGATTTACCGACCCCGCCTTTCCCCGACCCCACCGCAATAATGTTCTTTACCTGACTTAGCATGGCATCGGTTTCCTTGCGCCGGGTGGTGACCTTCGAAGTTACCTCAACCTCGACCACTGCCGAAGGATCGGCAAACCGGTGAACGGCATCAATGCATGCCTGTTTAATCTGGTTCTTCAACGGACAGGCCGGCGTGGTCAGGATCAGCCGGAATGACACGTTATTACCTTCGATCTTTACCTGATCGATCATATTCAGGGTCACCAGATCTTTCTTCAGATCGGGATCTTCAACCTGTCGGAGCGCATCCAATATTTGTTCAGTCGTTATCATAGTCAGTTATTTAAAATCGAATGCCGGTATTGAATCTATAACCGGCATGAATCAGTGATTTTTCAATTTGGATTTGGGTTTTCGTGCCGTGCTGCCGGCATCTTTATCTTTAAATCTGATAAAAACCTCTGGTTGAAGTTCTTTCACCGGATCCCAGAATATTTCATCAAACCGATCAATCAGGTCATGGTTAACCTTAATTCCTTCACTCTCCAGAAGCTGTTGCATTACATGAGGTCCGCCGAAATGGTTTTTACCGGTGAGGACTCCCTTGCGATTCACAACCCGGTGGGCAGGAACACCGGCTGCCTCCGTGTGTGATGAATTCATAGCCCAACCCACCATCCGTGCAGAACCACGGGTGCCCAGAAATTCAGCAATGGCTCCGTACGAGGTCACCCTCCCGTAAGGGACCAACCTTGCCACCTCATAAACTTTCTGAAAAAAGGAGTCTGATCTCCCGCTCTCATATTCCGGCGCTCCGTCTTTTCTGCCTCTGTCTCTTCCCGTACTGATAAATCCCCGCCCCTTTCCAGTCATTGCATCTGCTCCTTCAGATCCAGAAGAAATTCTTTTATCCGGTTAAGCGAATCGACAACCGCTACTTTATTGATAACCTCTTCTTTATTGTTTTTCAGCTTTTCACGTGCTCCCTGAAGGGTATAGCCCCGTTCTTTGACCAGGTGATAAATGATCCGGAGATGATCAATATCCTGGGGTGTAAAAAGACGGTTCCCTTTTTTGTTCTTCTTTGGCTTTAAAATATCAAACTCCTTTTCCCAGAACCGGATGAGTGAAGCATTTACCTCAAATAACTCCGAAACCTCACCAATGGTGTAATAGAGTTTTTCAATTTTTTTATCTTTTTTCAGCATCATCGTCTGATTAATCCATGGTCTGTGAAGGACGTGACGACAAGTCAAGCATCATCTGAAACTGCTCCGGGGAAATATCGTTGAAGAAAAAATAGATGGGATTCAGCGGGATACCATTTTTCCGGACTTCGTAATGAAGATGCGGCGAGGTTGACTTCCCCGTGTTTCCCACATATCCGATAATCTGTCCCCGTAGGATTTTCTGTCCGGGCTTAACAAATATCCGCGACAAATGCGCATACACGGTCTGGTAGCTAAAACCGTGATCAATCCTGATTTCATTGCCATATCCTCCCTGAACATCGCGTCCGGCGGAGGTAATTGTTCCATTACCGGTTGCATAGATTTCGGTTCCTACAGTTGCGGAAAAATCCATCCCTTCATGAAATTTTCTGACTTTATAAAACGGATCCATGCGGGTTCCGAAATAGGATCCGATCCGACGGAGATCCTTGTTGTTGACCGGCTGGATCGCCGGAATGGAGGCCAGCATTTTTTCCTTATTCTTTGCCAGATTAAACACTTCATCATACGATTTCGACTGAACATACAGTCTGCTCAGGATGCGATCCATGGTCTTTTCAGTTTCAATGATCAGATCAGAACCCGAATATCCCTTCAACGCTTCGTATTTGTCAATCCCTCCGATCCCGGCCGACCGTATCGAGTTGGGAATCGGTTCAGCCTCAAAGATCACCCGGTAAATATTATCATCCCGGTCCTGAAGGTCATCAAGAATTTTGGTCACTTTATCCAACTGATCATTTAAAATCTGGAACTGAAGCTTCATCTGTTCAATTTCCCGCTTTTGCGCCCGCTCTTTCGGAGAATCCAGGAAATTATAGGCCAGGATCAGTACCACAGCGGCAAAGACCACCCCGGTGGATAGGTGGGTGAAAAAATATAACAAACGTTTCCGGAATGTGGTTTGTACCCGGTCGAAGGTCAATGACTTTTTATTGAACTTGTACTTTACCTTGCTCATTAAGAGGCAAATGAAGAATTGTTCAAATGAGTGAACCTAACAGCTACAAAATTAAGTAAATAATTAACTTTGCAGCCCCGGAGCAGTTTTAAAAAATGTTAAAGATTGTTAATGAATTGTTAATGTGATCATTAGCAATAGAATTGAACAAGGAATAAAATTTTCATTCACGGTATAAAGAAGTAAGATGAATTCAGCAGATATCAGACAGACTTTTCTCGATTTTTTCAGTTCCAAAGCACATAAAATAGTTCCATCGGCCTCTATGGTGGTCAGGAATGATCCCACCCTGATGTTCACCAATGCAGGAATGAACCAGTTCAAGGATATTTTCCTGGGCAACCGTACTGCAGAATTCCCCCGTGTCGCCGACACCCAGAAATGTCTTCGGGTTTCAGGAAAACATAACGACCTGGAAGAGGTTGGCCACGATACCTATCACCATACCATGTTCGAAATGTTAGGTAATTGGTCATTCGGTGATTATTTTAAGCGCGAGGCCATTTCATGGGGATGGGAACTGCTCACGGAGGTGTTGAAGATCGACAAGGATCGGTTGTATGTTACTGTTTTTAAAGGCGATGAATCAGAAGGGCTGGAGCCCGACAGGGAAGCTTTTGAATTGTGGAAAGCGTTTCTGCCGGAAGACCGTATTTTGTCAGGATCAAAAAAAGACAATTTCTGGGAAATGGGTGATACGGGTCCCTGTGGCCCCTGTTCGGAAATCCACGCAGATATCCGGGATAGTGCTGACCGGAGCCGGATCCCGGGGAAAGACCTCGTGAATAAAGGAGATCCCCATGTGATCGAAATATGGAATCTGGTATTTATCCAGTATAACCGACAGGTCAACGGACAACTTATTGAATTGCCGGCCAGGCATGTCGATACAGGGATGGGGTTTGAACGGCTCTGTATGGTGCTGCAGGGGAAAAAATCAAATTATGATACCGATGTTTTCCAGCCGGTTATCAGCGAAATCGGACGCATAGCAGGTATTCCGTATGGCAAGGATCCCGGGTGCGACATCGCCATGCGCGTCGTTGCCGATCATTTGCGCGCCATTACTTTTGCCATTGCCGACGGACAGTTACCGTCGAATGTCAGGGCAGGCTATGTCATTCGCAGGATTCTCCGCAGAGCTGTGCGATATGGATATGCATTCCTGAATTTAAAAGAGCCCTTCATTCATGTGCTTGTCCCGATCCTGTCAGATCAGATGGGACGGTTCTTCCCTGAACTAATAAATCAAAAAGATCTCATAATCAATGTTATAAGAGAAGAAGAGACCGCTTTTCTGCGAACTTTATCACTTGGGATTCAGCGGTTTTATGACTACATTGAAATGCAAAATGCAAAATGCAAAATGCAAAATGCAAGTACTGCCGATAACGCGGTATTAGAAAATAAAAATGACACCCCGAAGCACACCAGCAACCTTAAACCCGTAATTGATGGCAGGTTTGCCTTTGAATTGTTCGACACGTATGGCTTTCCCATCGACCTTACGCAACTCATGGCACGTGAGGCCGGCTGGGAGGTGGATATGGATGGATTCAGCAAGGGACTGGAGGAACAAAAGGCCCGTTCAAGAAAGGATGCCACCATCGACACTTCAGATTGGATCGTTTTACAGGAAGAGGAGGGATTGCCCGAGTTCGTCGGGTATGATCATCTGGAAACCGAAACCAGCATCACCCGCTATCGAAAGGTCACTACCAAGGGCGAGGAGTTCTTCCAGATCATTTTGGCTCAAACGCCATTCTATGCAGAGTCAGGTGGTCAGGTGGGCGACCGGGGCTGGCTGATCTCCGGGGAGGAACAATTAGAGATACTGGGAACGGTCCGCGAAAACGATTTGATCATTCACATTTCCCGACAAATTCCTCTAGATCCCGGCTATCCGGTACAAGCAAGGGTCGACGGGGTCAAACGAAGGGACACTGCCAACAATCATACTGCTACACACCTGATGCATGCTGCTTTGCGCGAAGTTTTAGGAAAACATGTAGAACAAAAGGGATCCCTGGTTGACGAAGAGCATCTGAGGTTCGATTTTACCCATTTCGCAAAATTAACACATGAAGAAATCCGCCAGGTTGAACGGATCGTGAACGAGCGCATAAGGCAAAACATACCCATCCTCGAAATGCGGACCGTGCCGATAGCCGAAGCAAAAGCGATGGGTGCCATGGCACTTTTCGGAGAAAAATACGGCGATCTCGTCAGGGTCATCTCGTTTGATCCCGGATTTTCCGTCGAACTCTGCGGTGGAACGCATGTGCCTTCAACGGGTCAGATCGGTTCATTTAAAATTGTGTCGGAAGGAGCTATTGCAGCAGGAATCCGGCGGATTGAAGCTATTACTGCATCCAGGGTCGAAACGTATTGGAATGAACGGGAGGACCTCCTGAATGAGATCGGTGAACTCCTCAAAAACCGGGTAGATCCGGTCAAGAGTCTGAAAAACCTGCTCGACGAACATGCCACACTGAAACGTGAAGTAACTGAACTGGGGAAATTGAAGATCCGGCAACTAATCGAAGAATACAGCGCCAAAGTAACCCAGGTGAATGGCCTCAGTTTTCTTGCTGAAGAGGTTTCACTTGACAGTAACACGGCGAAAAACCTTGCCCATGAACTCACCCGGGTCATCTCCGATCTTTTCCTTGTTTTTGCCTGTGAGGTCGATGGGAAGGCCATGCTTACGGTGATGTTATCAGAATCGTTGGTTAAAGATCGGAATATGAATGCGGGTGCGATCATACGCGAACTTGCCAGGGAGATCCAGGGAGGAGGCGGAGGGCAACCCCACATTGCCACGGCAGGCGGAAAATTCCCTGCCGGCATCCCGGCTGCATTGGCCAAAGCGAAAAATTTTGCGGAGAAGTGAAGGATTTTAGTGTTTTAAATAATTCATCCCTTCGTCAAATCTAATTCGTAAATCGTAAATTAAAATTGTGTTTATGGTACGCCGGTTTGAAGAGATCTCCAACAACGCGTGGCCTGCGCTACAAACCATCCAGTATGACGGATGGCTGCTCAGGTTTGCAAACGGGGTTACCAAACGATCGAATTCGGTGAACATGCTCTATCCCTCTCATCTTGAACCGGCTGAAAAGATAAGCGTTTGCGAGAAACTCTACCAATCCAGAAATATTACACCTTGTTTTAAAATTACATCCGAATGCCAACCCGACGGTATAGATGCGCTTCTCGAGGCATCGGGGTATTATCTTCATTCTCACATTTCGTTCCAGACCCTTGATTTGTCAGGAAGGTTTCCCCTTACCGATCCGGAAATAGTTCTTGAAACCCGGATCCGTGAGAGCTGGATCGATGACTTTATCCGGATGAATGGTTTTAATCCTGCGAATAAGACCACCTACCTTTCGATTATGCAACAGGTGCTCACTCCGTTTATACTCTTGTCGGTTAAGCGTGAAGGAACTATTGCAGGAGTCGGATTGGGGGTAATGGAGGAATCAAACATCGGAATTTTCGATATTGTTGTCGATCCCCGTTACCGCGGTAAGGGGCTGGGAGGAAGGATTGTGGAAGCGATTCTTTCCTGGGGAGTGGAAAGTGGCGCCCGCACGGCCTATCTTCAGGTACTGACCGACAATACTCCGGCAATCAACCTTTATCAAAAGATGGGATTTAGGGAATTATATCCATATTGGTACCGGATGAAAAAATGAGCGTTCCTTGCTGATCCGGAATAGAATATAATATTTTAACATATCTTGTTAAAATATGTTAATTCCCATCTCGTGAATACAAGATTCTTCAGGAGGGAGCGTTTGAAACTGAAATCCAACCAAACTCACATGCCATGAAAAAATCGATTCTATTAATTTCAGTGATCCTCCTTTCCGGAAATATGATCTTTGCCCAGGAGGCAACACCGCTACGCAAACACGAGATCGGGCTTACTTTTTCAAGTCTTAATTCATTCGGACTTGTTTACAAAACAGGACGGAAATCCACGCTGTTCCGTCTCGGAATGCTCGCATTAAATCTCGATAACATCCATGGGTACGGGCGCGAACAGGACTCTCTCGACCGGAAAAGCTCAGGATATGGAATCGGCCTGAAGGCCGGATTTGAAAAACGCATCATGATGGTTAAAAACCTGGATTTTGTGATCGGGCTGGATGCCGGATGCAATTACAACCATTCAAAGTCTAAAGAAGAGGGACGCTATTACACGACAACCAACACCATCTGGTCGGTAACTTCAGCGTTGTACTGTGTAATCGGGGCGGCTTACACCGTGAAAGAAAGGCTCGTAATCTCCGCCGAAATTTATCCTGCAATCAGTTACATTTATGGTAAATCCAAATCGGAGACATATCAGCAAGACATGGAAGTTACAACCAGCAGGATCGCGTTTGGTTTTACGAATACGGCTGCCAGCCTTACTTTAGCCTACCGATTCGGAAAATAAACAGCAGCAGGAACCCGGAAAGGAAATGTTTCAGTCTATTCAGTAATGTTTTGAAATTCTTTCCTGACCTCAGCCAGGGCCAGTTCTGTGGGTAGTTTTCCTTTTTCAATCACCATCTCAAAGACATTTTTAACCAGCACTCCGGCCATGGATTCATCGCCGGATTTTGCGGCTGCCTGATTGATCAGCGCCACCATCTCTTCTTTGGCATTTTTGATCAGTTCCCAGGTCTGTTGCGAAAGATAGAGCTGCTGGGAGAGGTTATACTCAAATTCTTCACGGATGGTGCGGACAAGTAATGTTTGTAACTGGGCAGCGGTAAGATCGGGATTGTTAAGCCGCATGACCAGGTTGGAAGGGTGTATCCGTTCCAGAAACAGGACAAACCGTTCAAGTGCCTGTAAACGTAAAGGCAGGATTACCCGGGTGACCTCCGATGTTAGGGATCCGGTGGGACCGGTTTCATTTCCCGCCGGCTTATGCCCGTTTTTCTGTTTCAGATAATACCATAAAAGAAAAAATAATCCGCTGAAGATCAGCACGATCTTAATTATCCCGAATAGAAGATGAAACGGGGAAGGACTAACGAACGGGAAAGGGTTCATGATTTTTTTCCCAAAGATACAGGAAACCAACCGTAAATTTTCCTAACTTTGTAGTTTATTTTAATAATCTCATTTTCATTATTTTATGGCAACACTAACCCAACGAATCCAGTATCTGGCCGAAAGTGAAACATTGGCCATGTCGCGTAAAAGCCGCGAACTTAAAGCCCTGGGTCATGATGTGATCAATCTGAGCCTGGGAGAACCCGATTTCAACACCCCCGATTACATCAAAGAGGCCGCCAAGGAAGCCATTGATAAAAACTTTACTTTTTATCCCCCGGTGGCTGGTTATGAAGATCTGAGGAAAGCAATTTGTCTGAAGTTGAAAAGGGATAACAATCTGGATTATGAATGCAACCAGATCGTAGTCTCAACAGGTGCAAAACAGTCCATTGCAAATGTAGTGCTGAGTCTGGTAAATCCCGGTGATGAAGTGCTGGTTCCGGCGCCGTACTGGGTTTCATACAAAGAGATCATCAAAGTGGCCGAAGGAAAAGCGGTGTTTATTCCGGCGACCATCGAAAACGATTTTAAAGTGACCCCGCAACAGCTCGAGGCAGCGATCACACCTAAAACCCGACTGCTGATCTACAGTTCTCCCTGCAATCCTACCGGTTCGGTGTATTCACGCGATGAATTGAAAGGGATTGCCGAGGTCATCGTTAAATATCCGAATATCACAATCATAGCTGATGAAATTTATGAACACATCAATTTTATAGGAAAGCACGAAAGCATATGCCAGTTTGATTTCATCAAAGACCGGGTGGTTCTTGTGAACGGCGTTTCAAAAGGTTTTGCCATGACCGGATGGAGGATTGGTTTTATTGCAGCGCCTGTCGATATAGCAAAAGCATGTGATAAACTTCAGGGACAATTCACATCGGGTGCCTCTTCCATTGCACAAAGGGCAGCTCTGAAAGCGTTTGCAACCACTCCCGACGACACTCCAGATATGAAAATCATGTTAAAGGCGTTCCGCGAACGGCGTGATCTCATGTTGAAACTTCTTGCAGAAATCCCGGGCATGAAACTCAACCATCCCGATGGAGCATTTTACATTTTCCCCGATATTTCCTGTTATTTTGGCAAGTCCGACGGAAAAACAAACATCGCCAATGCCAACGACCTGTGTATGTATCTTCTCAACAAGGTTTACGTGGCGCTTGTCCCCGGCGACGCCTTTGGCGATCCAAGGTGCATCAGGTTTTCTTACGCTACCGGCATCGACAAACTCACCGAAGCGGTAAGACGGATCAAGCAAGCCCTGGAAGAACTCAGGTAGTGAACAGGAATTAGCGAAAAGCAATCAGGGAGAATGTTTTTGCAATGGCGGCAGCGATTGCAGAAACGGACTTTTTCCGAAAACAAACAACTAAAAACATATGATATGAATATTTCTAAGAAGATTGAAAATTGGGTGAATGAATGGGCTGATTTGTGCAAGCCCGAAACGATTCATTATTGTGATGGTTCCGATGAGGAAAACCAGAAGTTACTCGATCAAATGGTTCAGAGCGGAGCTGCTGTCAAGCTGAATGAATCAAAGCGACCCGGCAGTTATTATTTTCAGAGTGATCCAAGCGATGTTGCCCGGGTGGAGAACAGGACTTTCATTTGTTCGGAAAAGCAGGAAGATGCTGGTCCTACCAACAACTGGATGGCGCCGGCCGAGATGAAAAGGATCCTCCGGGATGCCTACCGGGGATGCATGAAAGGCCGCGTAATGTATGTAATTCCTTTCAGCATGGGGCCCTTGGGGTCAAAGATCGCACACATCGGGATGCAGATCACCGACTCCCCCTATGTTGTAGTGAACATGCGAATTATGACCCGGATGGGTAAAGCCGTTCTCGATGTATTGGGTGATGACGATTTCGTACCCTGCCTTCATTCAGTAGGAGCGCCTCTCGAACCCGGCCAGCAGGATGTTAAATGGCCCTGTGCCCCGATTGAGAAAAAATACATTTCTCATTTCCCCGAAACAAATGAAACCTGGTCGTTCGGAAGCGGATATGGCGGCAATGCCCTCCTCGGAAAAAAATGCTTTGCATTGCGGATTGCCTCCAATATGGCCCGCCGGCAAGGATGGATGG
>JAQWBQ010000131.1 GCA_028706295.1 Bacteroidales bacterium | reverse complement strand
CGGATGCAATTTCCACGAGTTCACCTGATTTCGAACAATTTACTCATTCTTTACGCAATATCCATACATTGTTTTAACAAACCTGAAATATATGGAACATATTGATTTTTCGCTGGTTGACTGGTCAAGAGCACAGTTTGCCCTGACCGCCATGTACCACTGGATCTTTGTACCGCTTACCCTGGGACTGTCGTTCATTATCGCCTTCATGGAGACCCTTTACGTGCGCACCGGGAATCCCGAATGGAAACGGATCACCAAGTTCTGGATGACCCTGTTCGGGATCAACTTTGCCATCGGAGTTGCCACCGGAATTATTCTTGAATTTCAGTTTGGCACCAACTGGTCGAACTATTCCTGGTTTGTTGGCGACATTTTCGGCGCACCTCTTGCCATTGAAGGAATCATGGCCTTTTTCATGGAAAGCACCTTCATCGCCGTGATGTTTTTCGGCTGGAATAAAGTGGGAAAAAAGTTCCACCTCGTATCTACCTGGCTGGTCGCTGTCGGGTCGAACCTTTCGGCCCTCTGGATCCTGGTTGCCAATGGCTGGATGCAGCACCCCGCGGGCATGAAATTCAATCCCGACACCGTTCGCAATGAGATGATCAACTTCTGGGAGGTGCTCTTTTCGCCGGTAGCCATCAACAAATTCCTTCATACCGTGTCGCAGGGATATGTGCTGGCATCAATATTCGTGGTGGGGATCAGCGCCTGGTACCTGCTGAAAAAACGGGAACAGCTTTTTGCACAGCGAAGCATCCTGGTCGCCTCTTCCTTCGGGGTACTCTCCATTCTTTTCGTGATCCTCACAGGCGACGGATCGGCCCGTACCGTCGCGAAGTACCAGCCCATGAAGTTTGCCGCAATGGAAAACCTTTATGTTGGCAAACAAAATGCCCCTCTTACAGTGATCGGATTGCTAAAACAGGACCCCTCAATGCCGAAGCATCAAAAAGATTTTACTTTTAAACTTGAAATACCGAACCTGCTTTCCTATATGGCCTTTCTCGACGCCAATGCCTATGTTCCGGGAATCAAAGACCTGGTTCATGGTAATCAGCAGCGTCAGATTCCCTCCTATGCCGAGCGGAGTGCCAAGGGAGCCTTAGCCATCAGGGCATTAGCCGATTACCGCGAAGCAAAAAAAAGCGGGAACGACAGCCTCGCCCGTGTTTCATTGGCCCAGTTTGAAAAAAACTACGCCCATTTCGGATATGGATATTATACCGGCCGCGATGTTCATGAACTGATCCCGAGTATTCCAACCTCTTTTTACTCCTTCCGGATCATGGTCGGACTGGGTTTTCACTTTTTAGCGCTGTTACTGGTCGTTTTTTGGCTGACTTACAAAAAAAGGATCGAAACGAAACGATTTATTCTTTACACCGCCTTATGGACCATACCGCTGGCCTATATCGCTTCGATGTTAGGCTGGGTTGTGTCCGAAATGGGAAGACAACCCTGGGTGATACAGGACATTATGCCAACCATCGCCGCCGTATCGCAGATCAAACCGGCTTCGGTGCAGATCACCTTCTGGATGTTTGCAGTGCTCTTTACCGGGTTGCTTATCGCTGAGGTCAGCATCATGGTAACCCAGATCAGAAAAGGACCCGCACCTTTGAATTCCGAAAGTCATTAACCGTTTAATACCTGAGCCATGTTTGAGACTTTTTCACAACTTACCTTACAGCAATATTGGTGGATCATCATTTCGCTTTTGGGTGCTCTCCTCGTCTTTCTGATGTTCGTTCAGGGGGGGCAGACCATGATCTACACCCTGGGAAAGAATGAGGATGAACGAACGATCCTGGTTAATCTCCTGGGCCGGAAATGGGAATTTACCTTTACTACCCTGGTCACCTTCGGGGGGGCATTTTTCGCCTCTTTCCCCCTCTTCTATTCCACCAGTTTCGGCGGGGCTTATTGGGTCTGGATGTTGATCCTGATTGCCTTCGTCGTACAGGCCGTTTCATACGAATACCGGTCGAAACCCAACAACTTCTTTGGTCACCGCACCTATGAGACCCTTCTGTTCATCAACGGACTACTTGGAACCGTACTCATTGGCACCGCCGTGGCTACCTTTTTTACCGGATCGGAATTCATGGTAAACAAAATGAACCTGACCCATGTGACCGGTATGAAAATGCCCGTGATTTCCGAATGGGTCGGGCCTGCTTACGGACTCGAAGCGGCGCTGAATTTGCATAACCTCACGCTCGGCATTACCGTTTTCTTCTTAGCCCGCGTGCTGGCCCTGCTCTATTTCATGAACCGGTTGAACAACGCGGCCATCATGGAACGGGTAAAACAACAACTGCTTTACAATGCCATCCCCTTTGTAGTCTTCTTCCTGATCTTCGCAGTGTGGCTGCTCCTGCGCGACGGTTTTGCGGTGAACCCCGACACCAAAGAGGTTTACACGGAACCATATAAATATCTTCATAACCTGATACAGATGCCCGTGGTTGCAGTCCTTTTCCTGCTGGGTGTGGTAATGGTACTGCTAGGAATTTTCCGGGCCATAACCTGTTTTGTCAAATGCCACACCAAAGGGATCTGGGCGACCGGAATAGGGACTGTATTAACGGTTTTCGCGCTCTTCCTGTTGGCCGGATTCAACCATACCGCCTACTACCCATCGACTGCCGACCTGCAAAGTTCCCTGACCATCGAAAACAGTTCCTCAAGCCATTACACCCTCGTGGCCATGAGTTATGTATCACTCCTGGTTCCGTTTGTCCTGGCTTATATCTGGTATTCCTGGCGGTCGATCGATAAAAAGAAAATCGACCTGGAAGAAATTAAAGGTGAATCACATATCTACTAAAATTGGTTCTATGGTAACGCAGATATTTTGGTTAATGTCCTGGCCCGTTCTGATCGTGGTTTCCTGGTTTGTCATTTCAAAATTTGTACGTAAATTTGATTCGTAGCGTCAAAATCAGGCGCTTTGCAGTGTATGAGGGATCAAAAGGGACCAGTAAAAATCCTGGTGATCGATGATCATCCTGATCAGGCCAGGTTGATTAAAGTAATACTTGAAAAGGATGATTGTCTGATCTTTGAAGCAAACAATGGGATATCGGGGATTGAATTAGCCCGTTCAATTCACCCCGATCTCATCCTGTTGGATATTATGATGCCCGTAATGGATGGCTTTGAAGTATGCCGCCATCTGAAAGATGACCCGCTCACAGGGGAGGCTCTTGTGGTGCTAGTTTCGGCATTAAAGACCGAACAAGCCGACCAGTATAACGGACTGGAGAACAATGCCGACGGATTTATCACACTCCCCTTGTCCAATAAAGAGCTCCGTGAACACATATTAGCCTACCTTCAGATCATCCTCAGCGAAAGACATTTTCATCAGAATCAGCCCTATTTTGAAGACATCTTCGAAACCATGGGTGACGGAATTGGTTATACTACCCTCACCGGGAAAATTATTGCGGTGAATCGTGCGCTGGAAAGTATGACCGGCATTAACCGGAAAGAACTGGTAGGTAAAAGCATCATTCCCATTACAAGCCGGGTGCTTTCGGGCAATCAGAAAAAAAACATTATACCGTTGCTCTCCGACATCATAAAGGGAAAAGAGATCAGGCCGTTCTATGTTGAGATCAATAACAGGGTGCTTGAGGTTAACTCCAAGTATAACCGTGCAACCAAACGACTTATTGGCGTATTCCGGGACATTACCGAACTGAAGGCGGCCAACGAGGCGGTCAGGGCCAGCGAGAACCGGTTACGGAATCTTTACGACAACATGGCCGAGGGTGTTTGCCTTCATAAAATGGTTTACAACGAACACGGAACTCCGGTGAATTACCGGATCGTCGGTATCAACCGGAGGTATGAATCAATCATCAAACTGAACAATGAAGAAGTTTTAGGAAAACTTGCCACCGAAGTTTATAAGACTGATACTCCGCCGTATCTTGAAATGTACTCCTCGGTGGTCAGGACCCAGGTTTCACAACAATTTGAAACCTATTATCCACCGATGGAACGGTACTTTTCCATTTCCGTTTCCCCTTGGGAAAGCGATGGATTTGCGACATTGTTTTCAGATATCACGGAGCGGAAAAAAATTGAAAAAGAACTGATCCTTAATGAGGAACGGACAAGGATTCTGCTTGACCTGGCCCCTGAAGCCTTTTTTCAGGGTGACAATTCGGGAAATTTCATCCTGGTTAACGACAAAGCTTCAGAACTGACGGGTTATTCCAAAGAGGAACTTTACCAAATGAATATGAAGGATCTCTTCGATCCAGGCCAGTTAGCGGAAAAGCCGCTTCAATATCAACAGTTGAGCCAGAGCGAGACCCTTCAGGTTGAACGTGAGATTGTCAGAAAAGATGGTAGTCTTCTTCCGGTAGAAATGAGTTCACGGGCCATGCCCGACAGTACCTATCAATCATTTTTCCGGAATATTCAGGAACGGAAAGCCGCAGAACTGACCATCAGAGAAAGTGAGGAAAAATTCAGGACCCTGGCTGAATGCTCGCCCAATGCCATCATGATCTACCAGGATG
>JAQWBQ010000066.1 GCA_028706295.1 Bacteroidales bacterium | reverse complement strand
AGCTACTGGATCGAGTTCTCGGCAACCGGCAGCCTTGCTTCCGGCCCGTGGTGCCCGCCCATTACCATCAACAATACCCCGACAACGGGTAATGCACTGGTATATGCGGAATCAACCGGAACTTACAGCAACTACGAAGTTGGCGCCTCCGCTCCTTACTATCAGCAGGGCGTTCCTTTCAAACTCTTCGGAACCCTTACCCCGATCGTGACCAACATGTCATATCAGGTTTGGCGACTGCAACAGGGTCAGGAAGGTAACCAGTCGGCATGGACCTCGATCTATACCGGTACCACCAACTCAACGGTTGATAACAGCTGGCCTTCTTTACCGAACGGTCCTTACCGCTGGGCAGTGAAAGCCATCTATTCACCCCCGGGACAGCGTCCTTCACCGCCGACTTTCTCCAATGTGATTGGCAAAGGCTGGATTGCAAATGTTGACGTTTGCGTTACCCTCACCTGCGCCGCCAACCCGAAGGCCGGAACAACCGTGAAACTGATCAATGTTGATTATCCCGATACCACCTACACCAGGACCACCGATACTACAGGTTGCGTACATTTCACCAACGTGTGGAAAGGTAACTATACCCTCAATGTAATCCGGTTCTCCTATCCGAACTATACCCAGAACGTGACCATTATGGGCGACGCTACGTTTAACGTGACCCTGCTCCAGAATACGGCTCCGGTTACCAACCTCGCGGTTAATAACCAGTCGCTCCTTGCAACCTGGAGTCCTCCGAAATCGAAGACCTATGTCATCGATGAGCCGTTTACCAACCTGACTGCAAACCAGTGGGTTATCGACGGCGCCAACTGGTCGCTCTATACCGGTTTAGGAAACCCGGCGCCTTCTCTCAGATTCAGCTGGACTCCTTCGGTTACCAACTATAACCAGTATGTTACCAGTAAGACCCTTGCCGGCATCCACGCTCCTTACATGAAAATACAGTGGGATGTTAATTGCGACTACTACAGCAGCTCCGGCACTAATACCCTGGCGGTTGAAGTATGGAACGGAACTGCCTGGCAAGTTCTGAAGACTTACAACAGCAACGCCAATATTCCCTGGACTACCGACGAGGCTGATATCTCTTCGCTCACCAACTCAAACTTCAAGGTTCGTTTCCACGCTGCAGGTGATAACAGCTCCATGATCGACTATTGGTATGTTGATAATGTAAAGGTTTACGGTACTGATGTTTTAGTAGGCGGCAACCCCTGCGTACTTGGTTACAACTTCTACCTGAATGGTGTACTGAGCGCCTTTACTCCGGATACAACCTATCAGATTCCGCCCAACCAGGTCGTTTACGGTGTGAACTATCACGCTTGCGTCCGGGCCGTTTATGGCAGCGGATACAGCGCTGAGGTTTGTACCGACTTCATTTGTAAATTCCTCTATCCTGCCCGTAACCTCTCGGGTGAAGGTGTTGAATGCTCTGCTTATCTGACCTGGGAAAAACCGCAAACAGCAGGCGATGGCCCGGGTATCGATCAAAGCCGTCCGGCTGCTACCGGAACTGGTCCTGCAAGTGAAACGGGTGTTGGCTCCAATGCCGGACTCGATATGAACTACAGGGTTACTCCCGACGCAACAGGCGCAGTATTTGAAAGCGGTCCGTTCGTAAACAGCCCGGGCACGGGTGTCGGCGGCGCTGACGAAAGTTCACTCCAGAGCGGTATGACCCTCTATGGATCGAACATGAACCAGGCACTTGGCTATTCCATGGCCGATGATTTTGTCGTACCATCCGGTGGATGGAGCCCGACCAAATTCACCTTCTTCGGATATCAGACCGGTTCTCCCACTTCGGGAACCTTCACCGGTGTTTATTTCAGACTCTACAACGGACCACCGAATGCCGGCGGTACGGTTGTTTGGGGTGACCTCACCACCAATAAACTGACTACCCAGACCTGGTCGAACTGCTACCGTGTTAATACCATCGGCGGCGACAACCAGCGTGCCATCATGAAACTGGAATGCAACATCAGCGGCATGACCCTGAATCCGGGAACCTACTGGCTTGAAGTTCAGACCACCGGTTCGGGATCATCAGGCCCGTGGGCCAACCCGATCGTTATCAACGGTACTTTTACTACGGGTAATGGTTTGCAGTGGACCGGTTCAGCTTGGAATAACTGGGTTGATGGTTCCTATCAACAAGGTCTGCCATTCCGTATCGAATATCCGGGTGGCGGCGGCGGTGGCGAACCTGCCGGACTTATCGGTTACAACATTTATCGCAATGGTAATTTAGTACACACCGTTGGTGGAAAAGATACCCTCTTCTGGTATGACTATAACCTGAATCCGGGTACCTACAACTACGATGTTATGGCACTCTATGACCTGACCACCTATGGATTCCCGCCGCCTCCGTTAGGAGAATCATTAGGCAATACAGCCGGAATCCAGACCGTACAGATCGTTTGCGGACGTCCGTTACCGTTCTACGAGCCTTGGGATCAGGGACAGTTTGCTTACAATGACTGGTCATTCTCACCCGATCAGGGACATTGGACCATGAATACCGGTATCGGTAATCCTGCTCCGAGCGCCGACTTCAACTGGCTACCTGCAGCTGCTAATTACAGCAATGCACTGGTAAGCCCGGTTATCGACGCTTCTCCGTGGACCTGCGCTTCTATCTTCCTCGATTATGACCTGAAACTGATTGACCGCAACAGCACCGGTGATGAAAAACTGACCGTTGACATTTTCTATAACGGATCATGGCACCAGAAAGCCGAATACACCAATAATGGTTCGACTGAATGGTTACCGAAACACATCGATATCTCTGTTGTAAAGGGTAAATCGTTCCGTATCCGCTTTGTTGCCAATGGTGTGAACACTGCCGACATCCTCCACTGGTATGTTGACAACATCCACGCTTACGGCGTATGTAATAAAGCTAAATCGCTGGCAGCTACACAGTCGCACTTCACGACTAACCTCACCTGGGTTGCTCCTGAATGTACTTCCATCGTCCCGACCGTCCTCGTGAAATTGTTCCAGTGGTCAGGTACTCCCGACAATGGTTACTATCAGAACTACCTCTATGGTTATGGCGTAGTTTATGACCTCGCCCCGTATGCCGATGCTTCTCTGAACAAGATTGATTTCCATCACGCTTCATGGGGAACAACCGGTATCTGGCAGTATAACATCCACGTTGTTGACTGGACAACCTATGCTGAACTGGCTACTGTTGGCCCGATGACAACCACCGGCGATGACAAGTGGGAAAACAACGTTCCTCTCGGAGGAATTGGCGGTGTTGGCGGAAAGCAGATCGGTATCATCCTTGAACCGTTAAGCAATTCACCGACAGATGCTTATCCTTGCTTCTCAGCTGATAACATTGGTCCGGACGGCGTTTCAGTTTACGGCGCATTACCGTCCTATTCTTCATTTGGTACTTCCGGTATCGGCGACTTCCTCCAGAATCTCTGGATCGAAATTCCTGCCGGCGACGGAAGCCAGCTGTTACAGCCCAGAAAAGTCAACGTGAAGGCGAATGCAACCGCTTCTACCACGAAGACTGGTGTATCCAACTATCCTGCTACAAACTTCCTGATGACCAACCAGTCATCCTTTGTCAGCACTCCTGACGTTGCCGATAGCAGCATCCTGTTCGGATACAATGTATACCGTACTGCTGAAACCGGAATTCCGCCATATACCAAGCAGAATCCCGCTCCGCTCACGGTAACATCTTACACCGACACCTATCCTTCGACTCTGGTATCTGGTATCTTCAAGTATTATGTAACCACTATTTACAAGAATTCTGCAGATAATCAGACCCTTTGCGAATCTCTTTCTGATACACTCCAGGTGATATTCCCGGCCGTTGGTATCAATGAACTGAACAACAGTCAGATCATGGTTTACCCGAACCCGGCTACCGAAGTTGTATACGTGAAGAGCGATTACAGGATCAATACCATCGAGATCATGAATTATGTTGGTCAGACTGTTAACACCATCAGCAATGTTGATGTGAACAACATGAAGATCAATGTAGCTACCCTGAAAGCCGGTGTGTACTTTGTAAAAGTTACCACCACCGAAGGCGTACGCTCCGTCAAGATCACGGTGACCCACTAATCCTTAACAGGAATGATAAAAAAGGCTGGCCGCAAGGCCGGCCTTTTTTTTTCCTAATTTTGCCAGATGATTTCCGTTTCCAATCTTTCAGTTCAATTTGGTGGAACGCAGCTATTCGACCATGTATCGTTCATTATAAACGATAAGGATCGCATCGGTCTTGTTGGGAAAAACGGCGCGGGAAAATCGACCCTTTTAAAAATCATTAAAGGACTCCAGCAGTCAGACGAAGGAGAAGTCATTATCCCCGACGGGGCCACCGTTGGGTACTTACCTCAGGAAATGGAGCCGCAAAGCAGGAAGACGGTGTTGCAGGAAACCATGACTGCTTTTTCTGAGGTTATGGAACTGGAGCATAGGTTAAAGGAGTTGGAAGAGCAGATTGCCGTACGGAGCGATTACGAATCCGACGGGTACCATGACCTGATCCACCACCATTCGGATGCTCTGGAACGATACCACCTTCTGGGAGGACAGGCCGTTCAGGTCAATATTGAAAAGGTTCTTACGGGTCTCGGATTCGAGCGCGAGGAGTTTGACCGGGAACTCTCAACGTTCAGCAGCGGATGGCAGATGCGTGTCGAGATCGCCAAACTGCTCCTGCAGCAACACCATGTGATCCTGCTCGACGAGCCCACCAATCACCTCGATATTGAATCTATTCAATGGCTGGAGGGATATCTCGAAACCTTTAAAGGAGCCGTGGTACTGGTCTCTCACGACCGCGCATTCCTTGACAATGTGACCAAAAGAACGATCGAGATTTCATTGGGAAGGATCTTTGATTACAAGGCCAATTACTCAGATTACGTGCTGCTTCGTGAAGAACGGATGGAAAGCCAGCTTGCAACCCACAACAACCAGCAGCGACAGATCCGGCAGATCGAGCGCTTTATCGAGCGATTTCGTTCCAAAGCCACCAAGGCCAAACAGGTGCAGTCGCGCATTAAACTGCTCGGGAAAATCGATCTGGTCGAAGTTGATGCCATCGATGAATCAGGCATCCGTTTTCGTTTTCCGCCTGCCCCGCACTCAGGGAAGATCATTCTCGAAGCAAACCATCTGAACAAGGAGTACCCGCAGAAAAAGGTTCTCAACGATCTGAATTTTTCAGTAATAAAGAACGATCGGATTGCATTCGTTGGTAAGAACGGTGAGGGTAAGACCACCCTGGCAAAAGTGGTTACTGGGCAGGTAGAATTTGAAGGAGAACTGAAATTCGGGCACAATGTGGTAATTGGTTATTATGCCCAGGATCAGAGCGACTACCTCGATCCGGAAAAGACGGTGTTCCAGACCATCGATGATGTTGCCGTTGGTGATATTCGTCCCCGGATCAAAGCCATACTGGGAGGGTTCCTGTTCAGCGGTGATGATATCGAAAAGAAGGTCAAGGTGCTTTCGGGAGGCGAAAAATCGAGGCTTTCACTCGCCAGGTTGTTGCTTACTCCTGCCAACCTCCTGATCCTCGATGAGCCTACCAACCACCTCGATATGCGTTCGAAAGATGTATTGAAGAACGCGTTGCTACAGTATAACGGTACCCTGATCGTGGTTTCCCACGATAGGGACTTTTTACAGGGGCTGACCAACCGGGTATTCGAATTCCGGCATGGCACCTTCAGGGAGTACATCGGCGATATTTATGATTTCCTTGAACAGCGCCGGTTACAGTCGTTAAATGAGCTGGAACAGGTGAACCGGACTACCACTGGCGAATCCTTCTCTGACGGGGTATCGGTGAATAAGCAAAACTGGGAGCGCAGAAAGGAAAATGAAAAGGAGCTCCGCAAGATCCGGACTCAGATTTCGAAATGTGAAACGGAGATTGAACGGATCGAAGGCGAGATCAAAATAAAGGAAGGGATGCTGGTAACCCCTGAAAAATTTCAGAAACAGATCCAGGACGGAAGTCTTTACCGGGAATATGAAACTTTAAAAGAGGCGCTGGGTCGGGAAATGAAGCATTGGGAAGATCTGAACTCCGAATTGGAGGGTCTTCAGCGTGATTGATTGCGTAAAGCCGGGATACAATCCGGATTTTCAGTACCCGACCTTTTCAAGACCAGCCTACAGGGATGACTTACCGGTCGCGGGCAAGCATTTTATTCATGATCAGGATGAGCTCCGATGTCCTGAACGGATCGACCGACAAGGTCCTCAGGATCCCGAGGGCCCTGTTGTGATGGAATTCCACTTCGGTGGAGGTAAGATCATCGATCTTTAATTTTCGGTACAGGTTGATGACTTGTTCCACCTTTTCGGTCTGAGTCACACCGGGATCATGTAACAGGCGCCGGAATAATTCGAGATCGCTTCCACGGGCAATTTCAACGGCCTTTAAATAGAGAAAGGTTTTTTTGTTGGTAATTATATCTCCTCCGATGGTTTTACCGAAAACCGTGACATCCCCGAATGCATCCAGATAATCGTCCTGAAGTTGGAATGCCAGTCCCAGCTCGATTCCGGCTTCATAAATTATTTCGGCATCGGTTGCGGAAGCGCCGGCAATAATGGCGCCCAATTTGAGGCTGCAGGCGATAAGAACCGCGGTTTTTAACCGTATCATCAGCATATAATCTTCGATGGTAACAGCCTGCATGGTTTCAAAGTTCATATCATACTGCTGGCCTTCACACACCTTGCGGGCGGTGTCGTTAAAGAGGTCCAGAACGCGGGGAAGCAGCACGGGATCGGTTTTTGCCACGTATTCGTAAGCGATCACGAACATGGTGTCGCCCGAAAGTATGGCTGTGTTGATATTCCACTGCGAATGCACGGTTGGTCTTCCCCTGCGCAGGGGGGCCTGGTCCATGATATCATCGTGAAGGAGTGTGAAATTGTGAAAAATTTCGAGCCCCATAGCGGGGAAGAGCGCCTTTTCCACGTCCCCGCCAAAAAGATCGGTTGCCATCAGGACCAGTATAGGACGGATCCTTTTTCCGCTCTGTTCCAGTGCGTAATTGATCGGAACATAGAGTTGTTCCGGGGGAAATAGAAATGTACTCGATTTAAAGGCGGATGTAATGCGTTGCCGGAGTGTCTGATAGGGTATCATCATAACTTTAACATCATGAAATCCTTAAGGGATCAGCAGGGTACTGGTTTGTTTTTCGGATTAGTCGGTCAGGTTAAGCAGGTATTGACCATAACCACTTTTCAGGAGTGGCTGGGCAATTTTGCTCAGTTGTTCCCGGTCGATGAATCTCATTCTGTAAGCGATCTCCTCAATGCAGCCGATTTTCAATCCCTGCCGGTTCTGAACTACCTCGACAAACTGAGATGCCTGCAGCAGCGACTCAAAAGTACCGGTATCGAGCCAGGCGATTCCGCGGCTCAGAACGCCTACTTTCAGTTTGCCCGCCTCAAGGTAACACCGGTTCACGTCGGTGATCTCATATTCACCCCGTGCACTTGGTTTTATATTCCTGGCCACCTCGACAATGGAGTTGTCGTAAAAGTAAAGGCCAGGGACTGCAAAGTTTGATTTCGGCTGTTTCGGTTTTTCTTCGATGGAAAGCGCATTAAAATGGTCATCGAATTCCACGACGCCGTAGCGTTCCGGATCGTGAACATGGTAGGCAAAGACTACACCGCCGTCAGGGTCATTATTTTCCTGGACAATCTGGGACAATCCGTTGCCATAAAAGATGTTATCGCCAAGGATGAGGGCGGCCTTATCCTTCCCGATAAATGATTCACCGATCACAAACGCCTGGGCGAGGCCATTCGGAATGACCTGTTCTTTATAGGTGAAGCTGCACCCCAACGATGCGCCGTTGCCGAGCAATTGTCGGAAGTGCGGCAGATCGTGCGGTGTAGAAATTATCAGAATGTCGTTGATACCAGCCATCATCAAAACCGAAAGGGGGTAATAGATCATCGGTTTGTCATAAACCGGCATCAGTTGTTTGCTTACTGCCAGGGTGAGGGGGTGCAGCCGTGTTCCGGCCCCTCCGGCCAGAATAATTCCTTTCATATCTGAATATTTTTTGATTTCATCGGGTACATGGTAAATCCACCAAAAACATCCGTATTTTGCCTGAACTTGATCCCAATGGATATTTCAGGTGGATCCTTTAATGAAAAGGTAAAGGTAGTAAACAATCCAATACAGCCGAAATCAAAAACGGGTCAAGTGCAACACAGTCGTTCTTTCAGCATAAAATCGGAAGAGATTTTATTGATTTCGCCCGGGTTATTCCTCTGAGGGATCATCGTCAATATTGACGATAGGCGGCCGTTCAAATGCCCTCGTTGTACTCCATTTATCCAGGGTAAGGAGCATGGATGGCAAAACGAACATATTCAGCAATCCCGCCACCAGCAGGGTGAAGGAGATCAGGAATCCCAGTGCCTGGGTGCCTCCGAAGGTCGATAGTACAAATATTCCGAATCCGAAAAACAGAACGGTCGAAGAGTATATCATACTGTACCCCGTTTCCTTCAGGGCCGATATCACCGATTCGGGAATGTTATGCCCGGTATGCCGGAGTTGGAGCCGGTAGCGTGACAGAAACTGGATGGAATTATCCACCGAAATTCCTAATGCGATGCTGAAAATCAGAATGGTGGAGGGTTTGATCGGGATACCCGCAAAGCCCATCAGGGCTCCGGTCATAAGTTGCGGGATCAGATTGGGTATGAGGGATATGAGGATCATACGCCACGAGGTGAACAGGAATGCAAGCAACAAGGCGATTACCACAACTGCAAGGGCAATGCTTTCCCAGAGATTCCGGATCAGGAAATTGGTTTCTTTCAGAAAGACCACACTGCTACCCGTTATCGTGACCTCGTATCGGGCGGGGTCAAAAACAGAATCGATTTTTGGTCTCAGGCTTTTCTGGATGCTGTCGATCTTCGGGGTTCCTACATTGGCCATCTGTACACTGACCCGCGTAACCCGGTAGGTGGTATCCAGAAAATTGTTCAGGATTGTCCGTTTATTGGCCTTAAAGGTCGGGATATAATCGGCCATGAAGGCAAGTTCGTTGGAATTCGGAAGGGCATAGTATGCCGGGTCACCGGCATAAAATGCCTGTTTGGCCGACTTGATGACTTCCACTATGGATAAGGGCTTCGAGAGTTCAGGATAGGTGGCCAGGCTGTCCTGCAAACGATCGATTTTGTTCAGTGTGCCCAGATTCATTACCCCTTTTTTCTTTTTGGTGTCGACCGTGATTTCAAGGGGCATGATGCCTTTGAAGTGTTTTTCGAAGAATAGCAGGTCCTTGTATATCGGATCCCGCTTTGAAATGTCGTCAACAATGGTACCCGTGGTACGCAGCCGGAAAGCCCCGATGATTCCGATCAGGATCAGGATGCCCATGGCAAGATAAATCGGGTTGCGGTAATGCTGAACCCAATAAACGGCTTTATCGATCAAAGACTTCGCGAGGCTGGCTTCGATATGGCGCGTATATTTTCCTTTGGGCGGGGGCAGGAAGCTGAAAAAGATTGGTACCAGGGTAAGTGAAAGTGCGTAGATGACCATGATGCTGATGGCCGCGATCAGACCAAATTCGACCAGAAGTTTGTTGCTGGTGATGGTAAAGGCTGCAAACCCGGTTGCAGTGGCAGCATTGGTAAGCAGGTTCGCAACCCCGATCCGGTGGATCACGCGCGAAAGCGCCTTGGCCTGGTTGTGGTGGTGGCTGTACTCGTAATGGTACTTGTTCAGGATAAAAATACAGTTTTCGACAGCAATGACGATCACCAGGGGTGGGATGATCGAAGTAAGCATGGTGATTCTGTACCCGAAAAGCGCCATCATCCCGAGCGCCCAAATCACGCTCATGATCATGATCACCATTGGGAAGATCACCGCCTTGGTTGATCTGAAAAAGATAAAGAGGAAAAATGCCGAAACCAACAGGGCCAGGATCACGAACATGATTAGTTCGCGTTCCAGTTTTTTGGCAATAAGCGTTCGGATATACGGCAACCCGGAATAGTGAACCTCCGTTCCGGTTTGCGCCGAAAAACGGTCGACCGTACTCTGGATTTCCCGGATCAGTCTTACCCGGTCTTTCGATTGGACAAGCTTCTTATCAAGGGTCAGGGCCATCAGGTAAGCCGACGTTTCCGGGTTGTAGATAAACCCCCTGTAAAACGGGAGGGAGTGGATAACCCCTCGGATCGAATCCAGCTCAGCCTGTGATGCCGGTTTATGCGGAGTGATCGGAATGAACTCAAATTTCCGAAGCGAATCGTTTTTCACGAGGTTGTACAGCCGGGTGATGGAGACAATTTCCGAGACGCCTTTAATGTTACGGAGTGAATCGGTGAGATCATAGATCCTGTTGAAATGCCGCACCTGGAAAAAGGAAGTGTCACGGATCCCGATAAACATGATGGTTCCATCCTGACCGAACTGCCTGATAAAATTCTTATAGACCCGGTTGGTCGGATCTTTATCGGGAAGTACACTGGAACTTTCGTATTGTAACCTGACCTTTGTGGCCATATACCCCATGAAGAGGGTAAGGACGAGGATCACGGAAAGAATGGGTATTCTTTTTCGCAGAATCGCATTGGTCAGAAAATTCCACACGTTTCGTAATTTTGGAGTGCAAATGTACGAAAATCATGCAAAAAGTTCCTGCCACGAAGAATAAGATATTGTTGCTCGATCCTGTCCACCCGCTGATCCGGGTTCGATTTGAGGAATACGGTTATCAGTGCGATTACTTTCCTGATCTGTCGGGGAATGATCTGCTCAAAATTGCCGGTAATTACAGGGGGATAATTGTAAGGAGTAAATTTACAGTTGACCGGAATTTTTTAGATGCAGCCACAAACCTTGAATTCATCGGCAGGGTGGGGGCAGGGATGGAGAATATTGATGTGGAGTACGCCTGTAAAAGAGGCATCCGTTGTTACAATTCGCCGGAAGGGAACCGCGACGCGGTAGGAGAACACGCGGTCGGGATGCTTCTGGCATTATTGAATCACATGACACGGGCCGACCGGCAGGTTCGCCAGGGAATCTGGAGCCGGGAAGAAAACCGGGGTGTTGAGATCATGGGTAAAACCGTAGGAATCATCGGGTACGGAAATATGGGTAGCGCTTTTGCCCGGCGAATTAAAGGTTTTGAAGCCAACGTCATTGCCTATGACAAATATAAAAAGCGCTTTTCGGATGCTTACGTAACTGAGGCAACCATGGAACAGATTTTTTCCGACACCGACATCCTCAGTCTTCATGTTCCGCTCACTGCCGAGACCCGATACCTGGTGGATCAGGATTATCTGAACCGTTTTAAAAAGCCGGTATGGCTGGTAAACACATCGCGCGGACAGGTTATCAAAACCGCTGACCTCGTGAAAAATCTGAAATCGGGAAAGGTTCCTGGCGCCGCCCTTGACGTGCTGGAATTTGAAGATGCATCCTTCGGTTTTCTTAACAGTAAGGATCCCGATTTTGCTTATCTTGCCGCCTCCGATCGCGTGATCCTGACACCCCACATTGCAGGCTGGACCCGGGAGTCGAATGAAAAACTGGCAGGGATTCTGGTTGAAAAAATTCAGAAAGGCGAACGATTGAAAAAATTATCCGGCGACTGATGCGAGGTGCAACGGCAGTCATCATTTACAAATCGGCTCCTGTTCAGTACAAATTCAGATGCGGTTACCCTTCCTTACATTTCACCAATTCAACATATTTTTTTAGCTTTGCCGGCAATCTATCTATTTTTCTATGAGACTGGAAAACAAGCTTTTCAAAGGGAAAACCCTTGCGATTTTATCTGGCGGGGGCGATACGCCTGCCATCAATTCAGGCATTGAAGCAATCCGGAACCGGGCATCATTGCTGGGTTTTAAAGTTTACGGTGTCCTTCAGGGGTGGAAAGGCCTGCTGGGTGATGGCAATGTGGTGGATTTAACGAACCAGCCCTACGACGGCTATTATGGCGGTACCGCATTACGGTCAAGCCGCACTAACCCGTTCCCGTCGAAAAAGAATCCGGAAAGCCGTGTTCCGCAGGTTCTCCGGAATTTTGAACGGTACAAGATAGATGTGCTCGTTACCATTGGCGGCGATGATACCAACGGCGCCGCAAAAAGGCTTTTCGAGACGGAAGGCATTCCCGTAATCGGGTTTCCCAAGACCATTGACAATGATCTCCGTACCCGTACCATCCATCACTATCAGGGAAAGGATATCGAAGCGGTTCTCTGCCCCGGATTTCCCTCAGCTGCCCGTTCGATCATGGAATTCACAGCCTCGCTCAAGACTACTGCCGAGTCGCATTCACGCATCATTGTCATGGAAGTCATGGGGCGGGATGCAGGCTGGCTTACGGGAACAGCCACCTTCGGGGGAGCAACCCTCGGACTGGTTCCCGAGTACCCAATTACCCGCGAACGAAAGGAGGTTTTCTTTGAAACGGTGAAAGAGACCTACATGAACTCCCGTAAAAAATGCCTGATCATCCCGGTTTCGGAAGGGATCCGCTGGTACGATGAGAAGACCGGAAAGGTGGATGTGGTTTATGCCAGTTCCGAATTGGATGAGTACGGCCATCCCCGCTTTGGCGGGGTGAGCGGCATCATCGCTTCTGAAATATCGGCCCGGTTGGGAATCGATTCACGCGCCCAGATTTCAGGCTATTATCCCCGTTCAGGTCACTGCAGGCATTACGACCGTAGGCTGACCACCACGTTAGCCGATAAAGTGGTCGATCTGCTCCTGCGGGAAGAGTACGGACAAATGCCGGTCATGAAAAAGATTGCTCCTTACGTGGAACTTGAGGAGTTCAATACCACATCGATCGACATGGGAGCCGTAGGAAACAAACCGCTTTCCGATGATTATTACGACATCAGCAGGTTCTCATTCACAGATGCCTACCGGGATTTTCTGACAAATATCCTCGAAAAACCCGAATTCAGTGAATTCAGGTACGATTTTCCGGTTGTACTTCCGGAATAAAAGGAATTCACATCATTACCACCTGTAAGGTGTTCCTGCTCTTCTGTTCCAGCAGAACCTTCCGTCCGGAGGTGATTTCACGAATGGTCTCCGCATCATAATGACGTATGGTGCACAGGTCGACCCCTTCATTGTAACGCGTCGTGTAATGTTCACGCAATCGCTCCAGTAATGGCGGCAGTTTCCATGGATCCTGATCCACACAAAAAGAAAAACTGATCGCTGAATTCTGCATCACATTGACGCGTACCCTGTATTCGGTAAGCAGCCGGAAAATTTCACTCAGGTTCTCCTCCGCAATAAAAGAAAAATCATGTGGAGATAAAGAGATCAGTACCTGATTTAACTTCCGGATGATGATGGGGGTGCGGATGGTCCACGCACTGAGATCTTCGATGGTGGTCCCCTCCGATTGTGGATTTACAAATGATTTTACTTTCAGCGTGATGCCGGCATTTTCCAGTGGTTTGATGGTTTTCGGGTGGATGACACTGGCCCCGTAATAGGCCAGCTCGATGGCTTCACGGTAAGATAAAGAAGGGAGCGTCACGGCATCCTTCTTCCATTTGGGATCGGCATTCATAACCCCCGGAACATCTTTCCAGATGGTCACTTCCCTGCTTTTGAGCGCATAAGCAAAGACAGCGGCGGTGAAGTCGGAACCCTCCCTGCCAAGCGTTGTCGTGTTACCGGCCCGATCACTCCCCAGGAATCCCTGCGTCAGTGCAACACAACCCGTTCCTTCCTTTCGCTGAAAATAACCCTGAATCGTTTTTACAATGGCCCTTTCCGATACCTTCCAGTCAACCTTCGCATCCTGGTAAGTCGAATCGGTGCGGATCAACTCCCTCACATCAAACAATTTTGATGGAATGCTTGCATCCATGAGGTAATGATGAACGATGGCCGTTGATATTAGTTCACCGTATCCGACTATCTGATCGTATTCGAAGCTATAACCCGGAGAAGATTTCAGGTACAGGTGGCCCCTTCGGATGTATCCCCGGAGCTGATCAAATAAAGAGGTAACTGCTCCGTAAACCGGATGAACCGGGCTTGGAAACAGCTCAGCCATGATCTGAAAATGATAATCCCTGACCTTTTCGTAGGATTCGACCAATGCAACCGGGTCTTTTTCCATGAAATGCTGCAGCACCTGTTCCAGCGCGTTGGTAGTTTTCCCCATGGCTGACAGGATCACAACCATGGACTGACCGTCGTACAATTTCAGGATTCTTCCTACATTTCTGACTCCTTCGGCATGGTTGACGGAAGCGCCTCCGAATTTAAAAATCTTGATCTCCATGCCGCAAAAATAATTAAAAACGGCGGGGTGTCCGGTTGAAATACCTATTTTTGTGCAAACCGATAACCAACTGCTTATGAAATTTAAAACGCTGACCGAATTTATCATCGAAAAGCAGGCCGATTATCCCCAGGCATCGGGTGAACTTTCCAGATTGCTGAACGATATTGGAATTGCCGCGAAATTTGTCAACCGGGAAGTCAACCGGGCCGGCCTTGGTGAGGTGATGGGTTATGCCGGTGAAGTCAATGTGCAGGGTGAGGACCAGAAGAAACTTGACGTGTATGCAAATGATCAGTTCATTGCAGCCCTCAAGTCGGGTGGTCAATGCTGTGCCATCGGATCCGAAGAGAATGAGGAGATCATCCTGCTTGACAGCGAAATATCGAAGCATGGGAAGTACGTAGTTGCTATTGATCCATTGGACGGATCTTCCAACATCGAATCCAACGTTTCAATCGGGACTCTTTTCTCGATTTACCGACGCCGCACCGTCAGGGGACTTGCACAACTGGAGGATTTTCTCCAGCCGGGGCGAAACCTGGTTGCGGCGGGTTACGTTATTTACGGGTCTTCAACCATGCTTGTGTACACGACCGGAAACGGTGTCAATGGTTTTACCCTTGACCCGTCGGTCGGCCTGTTTATCCTGAGCCATCCCGACATGAGATATCCCGAAACAGCCGCTATCTATTCGATTAATGAAGCCAACTACCGCTCTTTTCCCGAAGGGGTTAAAAAGTATATCCATTATTGCCAGGAGGAGGACCCGGCTACCAGACGGCCTTATTCAACCCGCTATATTGGTTCAATGGTCGCCGATATTCACCGGAATCTCATCCGGGGAGGGATCTTTCTCTATCCTGCCACGTCAAAAAACAGGCAGGGAAAACTTCGCTTATTGTATGAATGCAATCCGGTTGCTTTTTTAGCAGAGCAAGCCGGCGGCAAAGCATCCGACGGGTTCCGCCGGATCCTCGATATTCAGCCTGTCAGGCTTCATGAACGTTCGCCCCTGTTTGCCGGTCCGTCGCCGATGGTTGAAATGGCTGAAGAGTTTATGCGACGCTATTCTTCAGATTTTAAAACTGATTAGACTTTTTTGGAACATCCTGCCATATTCCCGGGTTACGGGAACCATCCGGCTATCCGTGAGATCAGGGAACTGATTTCCCGGGGGCGTTGCGGACCGGAATCCGAAACGGATGAGACCGGATTTAAGAATATCCGGTTACATCTGGGCGGACTGGTCGGTTCGTCACGATCGTTGACTGTGGCGTCGGTCTTTACCGAAGTTGCTGCCCCGCACCTGGTCCTCCTTTCAAACAAGGAAGAATCGGCCTATTTTTATAACGACCTCCGGCAGATAGCCGGCGACCGGGTCTTTTACTTTCCCTCCTCCTTCAAACGCGGTCTCCAGTCGGGCATCAAGGATAACCAGGGATTGCTTTCCCGTACCGAAGTGCTCAGCCTCCTGAACAGCCGGGTCAGGAAGTTCCTGATCGTGAGTTACCCGGAAGCCATCTCAGAGAAGGTGGTCAATAAAAAATACCTGGAGAAAAATACCCTAAAATTGTCGGTAGGGGAGCAGGTGAATATGGATTTTATTCTGGACCTCCTGGTGGAATACGAATTTGAACGGGCCGATTTTGTATTTGAACCGGGTCAGTTTGCACTGCGCGGTGGCTTGATCGACGTATTTTCCTTTAGCGGAGACCATCCTTATCGTATTGAATTCGGTGGCGATCAGGTTTCGACCATCCGCTCTTTTGACCCGTCCACGCAGCTTTCGATCGAAAAATTCAACGAGATCAGCATCATTCCTGATATCCGGGTGAACAGTTCCAGGAAGATCCGCTATGAATCGCTGCTTTCATTCCTGCCGCCCAAATCGCTGGTCTGGTTAGATGATACAGGTTTCATCGCCGATCAGATGAACAAACAGCCGGCGTCGGACCTGCTATTGACGGGCGATGACCTGTTGAAGAACCTGCTTCGCTTCTCCACGATTGAATTTGGACAGAACTCTTTTTTTAAAACCGGACAACCGGTTCATTTTAATACAACGCCGCAGCCCACCTTCCATAAAAACTTTGACCTGCTGATCGAAAATCTTGAACAGAACCTTCGAAACGGATACAGAAACTACCTGCTTACCGACAACCCAAAGCAGGCTGAGCGGCTCCGGACGATTTTCGAGGATATTCGTTCAAAAACCCCACGCCTCAAGCGGGAAGGAGTGGATACAGATGCGGAACAGTACCCCGGTGACCTGACCACGGAATCAGTGGCCGGTTCCGATCAGCCCTTCGCAAGCCTTCCGTTTTCGTTACATGAAGGTTTTATCGACAAGGATCTGAAAATTGCCTTTTACACCGATCACCAGATCTTTGAAAGGTACCACAAGTTTCAACTCCGCGATGGTTATGCAGCCAAAGAAGCCCTGTCGCTGAAAGAGTTGTACGATCTGAAGCCGGGGGATTTCGTCACCCATATTGATCATGGTATCGGCCGGTTCGACGGACTGGAGAAGATCGTCAACAACGGCAAGGAGCAGGAGGCGATCAGGCTGATTTATAAAAACGATGACCTCCTTTATGTCAGCATTCATTCGCTGCACCGGATTTCGAAGTATATCGGTAAAGAAGGCACACCGCCGGTACTGAACCGCCTGGGTTCCGATGCCTGGAATAAGCTGAAGCATAAAACAAAGAGCCGCGTAAAGGATATCGCGGCCGAATTGATCCGGCTTTATGCCGAGCGCAGGGCATCACAGGGTGTCGCCTGTAATCCCGATACCTATCTGCAAACAGAACTGGAAGCTTCCTTTATCTATGAGGATACTCCCGATCAGGTCAAAGCAACTGCTGATGTGAAGCGTGATTTGGAAGCAACCTTCCCGATGGACCGCCTTATTTGCGGGGATGTGGGTTTCGGGAAAACTGAAATAGCCGTCCGGGCCGCGTTTAAAATGATCGCTGAAAGCAAGCAGGTGGTAGTACTGGTACCAACTACGATTCTTGCCTTACAGCACTATAAAACTTTTTCGGAGCGGCTGAAGGATTTCCCTTGCAGGGTTGATTATCTGAACCGTTTCAGGTCGACCCGCGATCAGCACAAAATCCTTGATGATCTGGCAGCAGGAAAGATCGACATTTTAATCGGAACCCATCGTATATTAAGCAAAGACGTGGTTTTCAAAGATCTCGGACTGTTTATCATTGATGAAGAACAAAAGTTCGGAGTCGGGGCAAAAGAGAAGATCAAGCGTCTGAAGATCAATGTGGATACCCTGACCCTGACGGCTACGCCCATTCCCCGTACCCTGCAGTTCTCCCTGATGGGTGCGCGGGATCTGTCGGTAATCAACACCCCGCCACCCAACCGCTATCCCGTTCAGACTGAGATCCATCCGTTTGGAGAGGAGGTCATCAAGGATGCCATCACCTTTGAGGTTTCCAGGGGGGGGCAGGTTTTCTTTGTCACCACCCGGGTATTGAACATTCTCGACATCGCCACCATGGTCCAGCGGATGGTGCCGGGAGTGAAAACCACGGTGGCCCACGGGCAGATGGAGGGCCATAAGCTGGAGCGGGTGATGACCGATTTCATTGAAGGCGAATATGATGTTTTGATTGCAACGACCATTGTCGAATCGGGGCTCGACATTTCCAACGTCAACACCATCATCATCAACGATGCCCATCATTACGGGCTCAGCGACCTGCACCAGCTCCGGGGAAGGGTAGGGCGGTCGAACAAGAAGGCATTTTGCTACCTCTTGGCGCCTCCCATGTCGACATTGACCGACGAAGCCCGGAAACGCCTCCGGGCCATTGAAGAATTTTCGGAATTGGGAAGTGGATTCAACATCGCCATGCGCGACCTCGATATCCGCGGAGCCGGGAATATCCTGGGGGCTGAACAAAGCGGTTTTATCTCGGAAATCGGATATGAGATGTACCAGAAAATTCTGGATGAAGCTTTACTGGAGTTGAAGGAAACCGAATTTAAAGATCTCTTCATTTCGGAAGAACCCCGGTCATACGTAAGGGATTGCGTCATCGAGACAGACCTTGAAATCCTGATCCCCGACCATTATGTGACCCATATTACCGAAAGGCTGAATCTTTATAAAGAGCTTGATTCGATCGAGACCGAAGAGAGCCTGATGGGTTTTACCGACCGGCTGATCGACCGGTTCGGTCCGGTTCCGAAACAGACCCAGTCGCTCATCCATGCCATCCGGCTGCGGTGGGCTGCACGCAGCGTTGGTTTTGAAAAGATTGTACTTCGTAACCGCAGGCTTACTGCGTATTTCATCAGCAATCCGGAATCTCCCTATTTTCAATCGGCCCAGTTTTCGGCAATCCTCGAATATCTGAAACACCAACCTCAGGCTTTACAGATGAAAGAGGAAAAAAACAGGCTTTTTATCATTTTCAGGGAGGTGACAGATATCCCCGAAGCGCTTGACAGAATCGAGCGGCTTCGCGTTCAAAAAGTTACTAACAGTTGATAATTTACACCGCGGAGTCCCTTGACTTTTGCTATTTTTGCAGGTTCAGAAGTATCAACCAAAAAAATCACAATATGAAAAAACTGCTACTCTTTTTTGTGCTGTTAATGCCCGCGGGCTATCTCTATTCCCAGAACTGCTCCGACATCTTTATTTCGGAGTATGTTGAAGGATGG
>JAQWBQ010000065.1 GCA_028706295.1 Bacteroidales bacterium | reverse complement strand
TATGAACGACATAAGACCTGGCAGATCACCGGCAGATACCGGGGGGGTACCGGGAAAGTCAGGTGGGATTTTCTGGTTTGGAATCAAAATGAAAATTTTGAACGGTTGAATGAAGCCATGAATGAGGGGGAATATACCCTCTACCTGGTCCGCTCCGATCGGATCGATCAGGGCGCAAGATTACAGATTAAGATTCCGGCAGGCAGAATCCAGAATTTTACGACGGGATTGGAGTATCAGGGCGGCAGTGTGGATGGTCAGGATATTTATTACACCTCCACCGATGTCATCTCCAATAAGGGGAAAATGAATACTTTCGCTGCATTTGTTCAGGATGAGATATCCCTTTTAAATGAAAAACTGACCATAATACCGGGATTGCGACTGAACGGGGCAATTTTTCATGACGGCAGTTTCAGGATTGATGACCCCTCTTATGCCATCCAGTATCTGGTTGATTACCAGGACAGTTTGTTTCCACAAAAGGTATGGTTTCAGGCCGATCCCAAATTATCGCTCCAGTACCGCTTTACACCCCAATCCCGGATTTACCTTACATTCGGAAGGGGATTCAGAGCCCCGAATCTGGATGATCTGTGTCGAACAGGAAAAATGAAGAATGGCTTCAAAATAGCAAATCCCGCCCTGAAACCGGAAGTTTTGGACAACATTGAATTTGGAGCAGACCTGGTGTTGTTCGAAAAGATCCATCTGGCGCCAAGCATCTATTATTCAATAGGTCGTAACTTCATGTATTATGTAAGTACCGGAGATTCGGTGAACATGGGTTACAAACTGGCTCCTGTTTTTATGAAACAAAATATCAGCAGTGTTGATATCGCCGGATTTGAGTTTGAAGCTGATGTTAGCCTTTTCAGATGGTTGGATCTGTCAGCCAACTACACTTTCAACCATTCGGTGATCAGCCATTTTACTCCTTACGACACTGCGGTCGATAAAGACCTGAACGGAAAATTCCTGACTGATGTTCCTGCCCATAAAGCGGCTGCCACCCTTAAATTCACGAATAAATACGTCAATGTCAACCTGTTGTGGAAATATGTGGGATCGAGATGGATCAATGATGAGAATGGGGTTGATCCGTACCTCGAAACGGCTAAATATCCCGCCTATCAAACAGTGGGACTTCGATGCTGGCATACCTTTTTTAACCATCTGACCGTTGCCCTGAATGCTGATAATTTATTCGATGTGATCTATGTCGATGACCGGCTTCAACAAAGTCCGGGCAGGATGATCACCGCCGAACTGACCGTAAAATTTTAAACAACAAAAAAAACAAATAATGATGAGAAGACTGATAACATTAATTCTATTCACCTTATTTTTACAGACTGTCCAGGGTCAAAATAAACCTGTAGTGAACGATAATGAAAATCTGAAAGTCGATGCCGGATTCGTACCCGACAAATCAGACCGTAACAACAATTTTTATGACAATGAGCCGGTTTATCAACTACCGATGAAGGATCTTTATATTGATGGGGAAGTTGAAAATCCGGGTAAGGTTGATTTTTCCAAACTCCCGCTTCACACAGTCATTGTCAAAGAGGCGCTCTTAAAAGGAGATACGTCCAATCGTTTTATCGGTGCTTACCGTTATAACGGATATTCCCTGTTTGATATTTTGAATGACAGGATTCTGAAGAAAAAAAATGCAGCCGAGTTCAAGCCGATCATCGATGTATATGTTACCATTGAGAATGATAAAGGAGATAAAGTAGTCATGAGCTGGGGAGAGATCTATTATCCGAACTTCCTGCATAATTCCATCATTGCCAGCCATGTAATGCGGATTGTTCCCAGCAAAACAAAAGATCTCTGGCCATTGCCTGCTGAAAGTAAGCTCGTAATTGTTAACGATCTGATCACGGAACGGAATATTTCCAGTCCGATCAGGATCACCGTGCATTCACTCGACCGAACCTATCCCATTAACCGGGAATTGTCCCCTCTTGTTTCAGAAAAAGTTGATTTCTACCAGGGAGAAAATCTGACCGGGCAAATGGAGTCTATCCCGGCCAATTACCAAACCGAAACGCTGCACACTATTTTTTATGGCAAAGGGAGAGGCATCCACAGCACCCAGCCCTTTTCGGGTATTTACCTGAAGGAATACCTTCTTAATAAAACGAAAATGGATGGCACTGCATTAAAAAAGGGTTTAGTGGTAATGGCTGGCATAGATGGCTACCGTTCGGTTTATTCGCTCAGTGAAATCGTCAACCGGAATGATCAGGCAGAGGTTCTGGTTGTACCGTGCCCGGGGGAAAAGGATGGCGGAAAATTCCGGATTTTCCCATCCTGTGATTTCTTCTCCGACCGCGCAGTCAAGGCCCTTTCTGAGATCCGCATTGAACTGCTGAAAGAATGATAACCGGAAGGAACCGGGTGTGGCAGGAATTGTTGTTCAACCTCATTGAAAACCATGAAAAAAATCGCCACGCTGCAATTGGTATTTACCCTTCTTGGAGGGCTGGTATTACTGTTTATAATTGCCCCGCTGGCAGGTCTTTTCCTGAGCACCACCCCGAATCAGATATTTAATACCGCGGGTGAAGAAGAAGTGACTTCCAGTATCTGGTTGACGGTAATCACCTCGATATCGGGAACCATTGTATTTGCTTTTGCTGCTATTCCGTTGGCCTGGATTCTGGCCCGCAAACAATTTCCGATGAAAAAACTGGTCATCGGTGTCATTGATCTGCCGGTTGTAATTCCGCATTCGGCTGCCGGTATTGCGTTGCTTGGTTTTGTTTCCAGGGATTCATTGCTGGGTCAGGCAGGATCAATGGTGGGGCTGAATTTCGTAGGGCATCCGGCCGGTATTGCCATTGCCATGGCATTCGTGAGCATCCCGTACCTGATCAATGCAGCCCGTGATGGGTTTGCAGGGGTACCCGAACGGCTGGAGAAGGCCGCGCTAACGCTGGGGGCATCACCTGCGAGGGTCTTTTTTACAATCACACTTCCTCTTGCATGGCGAAATATCGTTTCGGGCCTGATCATGATGTTTGCAAGAGGAATGAGCGAATTCGGGGCTGTTATTGTCATTGCATACCATCCGATGGTAACCCCCGTACTGATCTATGAAAGGTTTGGCGCTTTCGGTCTCAAATATGCACGACCTGTGGCAGTACTATTCATCCTGATCTCTTTGGCCCTGTTCATTTTTCTGCGAAGTTTGTCGAAGGAAAAGGAGGGGAACCGGCAATAAACGTGAAAACGAAAAAGAATGGTGCACATTCAGTTGAATAAGATCAGTAAGAAATATGCCGGATTTGAGCTGAAAGAGATCTCCATTTCCGTTAGTGAAAACGACTATTTCATTTTGCTGGGTGAGTCTGGCGCCGGGAAATCCATGATTCTTGAGACCATTGCCGGTTTGGTATGGCCCGACGGCGGTGAGATCCTCTTCCGGGGTACGAATATCACACAGCAAAAGATCCAGCAGCGAAAAGTCGGGATCGTTTTTCAGGATCACGCCATCTTCCCGCATCTGAAAGTTTTCGATAATATCGCCTATCCGCTTCGAAGCCGGAAATGTGAAGGGCATACTATCCGTGAAATGGTTACGAAGATAGCTACCCAAATGGGGATCGCCGGTTTGCTTGACCGCCGACCTGCTACCCTCTCCGGCGGCGAACTCCAACGGGTCGCGTTAGCCAGGTCGCTGGTACAGCAGCCTGAGATACTGCTTCTTGACGAGCCTCTTGCATCACTTGATACCGGATTGAAAACTGAAATCAGAGCGTTGCTGCGTGAAATCCATAAACAAGGGCAAACCATCATTCACGTTACCCACGATTACGAAGAGGCACTTGCACTTGGAACCCGGATCGCCGTGGTAAACAAGGGCAAAATTATCCAGGAAGGAAGCCCGGAAGAAGTTTTTCACCATCCGACGTCATCCTTTGTAGCCCATTTTATCGGTATCCGGAATTATTTCAGGGTAAAAATTTTTTCTGATACCCTTGGAATGAAAGCAATTACAGAAGAGGGGTTGATTATTCAGTTGCCGGAAGAATGTGTTGTAAGTGAAGGATTCGTGCTTATCAGGGGCGAAGACATCATCCTGTCTGATGAACCGGTCAGCTCGAGTGCCACGAACACATTCCGGGGAACCATCACCGAGATCCTGCCGACCCCCCGCGGTATTGAAGTATGTGTTGATACCGGTACACTTTTCTATGCTTTGATCACCCATTCCTCGTTAAACAGGATGGGGCTGGCAGAGGGGGGAGTTGTCTGGATTCATTTCAAAGCCACTGCTGCCCGGTTTATAAAAATCTGATCCATTACTGAAATCCGTATTTTTGTATCATGATTTCATTCGAAGAAGCTTACAGGATTGTCATGTCCGGTTCCACGACAACTTTTGCAGAACGTGTTCCACTGATGACAGCCCTGGGAAGAATACTGGCAGAAAATATTATTGCCGATCTTGATATGCCTCCATTCGACAAGGCGGCTGTTGATGGATTTGCATGTCGCAGGGCTGATCTCGGGCTCCTTTTCGTTTCCACCGAATCCGGCCGGCTTTCCCAAAACAGTGACCTCAGCCATGAAACATCAGCAGCGGAATATTGTGATCGGCTTAAAGTTGTTGAAACGATTCCGGCTGGAAAAGTACCGGTAAAAACAATCGGATCCGGTGCGTGTGCGCGCATCATGACCGGGGCCATGGTTCCGGAAGGGGCAGATTGTGTGGTGATGGTGGAAGATACTGAAGAAATTGGACCGGATCAGATCCGGATTAATAAAAAACAGAAATCTTCCAATATCTGCTACCAGGCTGAAGATATCCGAAAAGGATCAGGCATCCTGAAGAAAGGAACCTTATTGGATCCTGCCGGGATCGCCTCTCTCGCAACCGTGGGAGTCACCTCCCCGCTGGTTTCCATTCAACCCTCAGTCGGAATTATCTCCACGGGAGATGAACTTGTGGAACCTGATATTGTACCCGGTTTGTCACAGATCAGGAATTCGAATAGCTGGCAACTCATGGCCCAGTTGATGGCGATGGGCATCAAAGCCGATTACCACGGTATTGCCGGAGACACCATTGCCGCACTCCGGGAAAAGATTGAAAATGTCTGCCTTAAAAACCGGGTGATCCTGTTAACCGGCGGCGTTTCAATGGGAAATTATGACTATGTTCCTGAGGTAATGACAGAGGCTGGTTTTGAGCTAAAGTTCAGAAGTGTGGCAGTCCAGCCCGGAAAACCGACTGTCTTCGGTTGCCGGGATGATCGATGGTTTTTCGGTCTTCCGGGTAATCCGGTTTCTTCATTCGTATTATTCGAAATGTTGGTAAAGCCTTTTCTGTTCCGGCTTATGGGTCATCAGTGGCAACCTCTTGAACTGATCATGCCAATTTCTGATGACTTCTCAAGGAGAAGGGCTGAAAGGAAATCCATGATTCCGGTCAGGATTACAGGAAGTTCGGCATCACCGGTTGAATACCATGGATCTGCCCATATTCACGCCTATACCATGGCCAATGGTATAATGATCGTGGAACCCGGTGTTACTTTTATCAAAAAAGGGGATCCAGTATATGTTCGACCGGTTTAACAGGCGGATAAACTATCTCCGGGTCTCGGTGACCGACCGCTGTAACCTCCGGTGCACCTATTGCATGCCGGAAGAAGGAGTACCCTTGCTCCATCATAACGACATTCTCCGACTTGAAGAGATCGTTGAAGTGATAAAAGTGGCAGTAGGTATGGGGATCTTGAAAATCAGGATTACCGGGGGAGAGCCGTTGGTCAGAAAAGGGATCGTCGGTTTGGTCAAGGATATTGCCGGTATCCCCGGAATCAGTGATTTCGGACTTACTACCAATGGCATTCTTCTGGAAGAATTTGCCGGCCAGCTCTCTGATGCCGGATTGCATCGTATTAACATTAGTCTGGACACCCTGGACCCTGAAAAGTTCGTTTTATTGACGCGCGGGGGGGATGTAGGGCGCGTGATCCGTGGAATTCATGCTGCGAAAGCAGCAGGTCTCAGTCCCATCAAGATCAATTGTGTCGTAAGAAATTCTTCCGGTGAGCCTGATGCGATAGCCGTAAAGCAATTCTGCGCTGAACATGGATTTGAGGTAAGATTTATTCATGAAATGAACCTGGCCGACGGACGCTTCACCATTGTCGAAAATGGTCATGGTGGTGATTGCGAACACTGTAACCGGCTCCGGCTGACTTCAAACGGTATGATCAGGCCCTGTCTGTTCAATGATGCCGGATTCAGTATCCGCGATTTAGGCATCAGGCAGGCGCTGGAGATGGCCGTCGGAATGAAACCGGAAAAAGGGACCCTGTCGAACAGCCATTTTAACTCGATCGGAGGGTGATGGCCGCGAAACAGTAATTGGTAACTTCACTCAAGATTTTTTTTCATTATGGCTACAAGAAAAAAACAAGTCCTGACCCATACTGATCCCTCCGGAAAGGCCGTCATGGTAGATGTGGGAATGAAACCGGTGCAAAAACGCACGGCATTGGCCGAAGGGTTTATTACCCTGTCGCAGGACACCCTGCAACTGATCCGGGAAAACCGGCTGAAAAAAGGAGACGTACTCACTGTTGCAGAAATTGCAGGGATCCAGGGCGGAAAAAGGACCAGTGATTTAATTCCTTTATGTCACCCGCTTCAAATCACGAAACTGGATGTCAAAGCATCTCTGACCGAAAGTGGGGTCAGGGTTGAGAGTTATGCTGGTTGTATCGGGCAAACCGGAATTGAAATGGAGGCACTCACTGCCGTTACCATCGCCCTGCTAACGGTTTATGATATGTGCAAAGCCGTTGATAAATCTATGGTTATCGGTCAGATCAGGCTGCTTTCAAAGACCAAGGAGGATATCGAAAATCATCAAAGAGAAGCACCACAACCCTGCTGACCTGTCATCAGATACCAATCTGATCAACAGCCAATTTGGATCCTACTTTTATCTTAAAAAATGAAAACGATTTCCGTAAAATCCGTAAACATCTCGAAGGAAAAGGGCACTGTAAAAAAACCGGTCCGGATCATCGAGTTAACCCATCAAGGGGTGTCGGGTGATGCCCATGCCGGGCCATGGAACCGTCAGGTAAGCATGCTGGCCTCCGAAAGTATCGAAAAATTCGAGCATCAGGCCCATCGGAAGGTCAAACCCGGCGAGTTTGCCGAAAACATAACAACCCAAGGATTAGAATTATGGAAAACCCATCCTCTCGATCGGTTTACCAATGATGAAATCGAGCTTGAGGTTACGCAGATCGGCAAGGAGTGCCATGGTTCATCGTGTGCAATATTTAATGAGGTGGGTGATTGTGTGATGCCGAGAGAAGGAATATTCTGCAGGGTGCTTAGTCCGGGTATCCTTCAAAAAGGGATGATACTCCATTATCACCCGAGGATGTTCAGGGTCATGGTCATCACTTTAAGCGATCGCGCTTCCGCTGGTGAATATGAAGACCGTTCCGGTGCCCGCGTCCGGGAATTGTTACAACAATGGTTCAGCGAAAATAACCGACAGCACTATGTTCATTATTTTTTGATTCCCGATAACCCTCATAAGCTGGAGGAACTCATGGAGAAGGCAAAGGAAGAATTGATCGATATTGTCATAACCACAGGAGGCACCGGCATTGGGCAAAGAGATTTCACACCCGATATTGTTAAACCGTTACTTGATAAGGAGATACCCGGTATCATGGAGGCTATCAGGATGAAGTATGGTCAAAAGAAACCGGCTGCCCTTTGCAGCCGTTCTGTTGCCGGTGTAATGGGAAAAACGCTTGTATTCACCCTTCCCGGAAGTGTAAGGGCTGTTAATGAATATCTGGAAGAAATCTTCAACTCCCTGCTTCACATGATATATATGCTTCACGGCCTCGATATCCATTAAAGATTATTTTCATTTCCGGTTCAGGTAAGTCGTTCGCGAAGGGCCTTTGCCACGGCCTGAGCCCGGGTATGAACCTGAAGTTTTTCGTAAATATGGCGGATGTGATTTCTTACCGTTTCTTCACTAAGATATAAAGTACTGGCAATCCGTTCGGTACTTATTCCATTTACTACCAGCCCCAGAACTTCTTTTTCACGTAAAGTGAGATGGTATTCCGCTTCAACAGGGTTTGTATTCGATTTGAAATGATTCAAAACCTGTTTGGCAACAGAGGGCGTCAGAACACCTCCCCCCTCATTCACCTGCCTGATGGCTTCCATAATTCTGAAGGGATCACTTTTTTTCAAAAGATAGCCGTCAGCTCCCTGCCTGATGGCATTAAATATATTTTCATCATCCTCCAGAATGGTTAACATGATAATCCTTGAGCCGGGGAAGGACGATTTTAAAAACGGAATAGCCTGGATCCCCGACATACTCGGCAGATTGATATCGAGGAGAATTATTGAAACTTCATCTTTTACTTTCAAAGCCTTTTCAGCCGACTCCACTGCCCAGGCTATTGTGAATTCTCCGGTTGAGGAAAGCAGAAATGACAGGCTCTTCCTGAAATCCGCATGATCTTCAATAATTCCGATTTTAATTTTCACCTTATTACTTTGATGCAATTTACCAAGTGTATCGCATGTTATCAATGACGCATTCAGGTCATTTTTATATGTACGATAATGGCAGTACCCCTGCCTACTGTTGACATAACGTAAAGGTTCAGCTTTGACTCTTCAGCACGTCGCCGCATATTGACCAACCCATTGCCATGCCCTTGCTCCGACCGGATATGACCGGGGTCAAATCCTTTTCCGTTGTCGTTGACCTCGATGATACATTGGTTCTGTTCGATGCGCGCATTCAGGCTCACTTCACCGGCGCCGGAATGCCTTACAATGTTACTGGCTGCTTCCTTCAGGATCAGGAAGATATCGTGCCGAAGTTTGTCAGACAACTCATATATTCCCGTAACTGATTCTATATCACATCGAAAAAGAATTCCGGTATCGTTCATCAGATCATAATAATAATTCCGGATTTTTGATAATAAACTCTCCAAAGAATCGTGTTTCGGGGAGGTCATCCAAATAATATCGGAGACCGATTGCAACGCATTTCTTGCCAGCTCGGCAATTTTCCCCGGGAGATCTTCCTGAATTCGTGACCCGACTCTGCTACTTTCACGGAGTGTACTTGAATAAATCGAAATACTTCCAAGCGTTGATGCGAGATCATCGTGCAGGTCGCGACTGATGTTTTCCCTGACTTTCTGCAACTCCAGTAAGGCATTTTTCTTCAGTCTCATCCTGCTGTGTAAAAGATGCAGGAATAACAAAATCAACATGGGAATGAGAATCACAATCACGGCATCGAGCAAAGGATTACCAAAGTTTATGACTTGGGAGATAAGGATAAATATCGCAATGATAAGAAGATAAATGATCAGAAGGATCCATTTCCGGATGATGCACATTTTAAGAAGATGCACACAGGAAATAATAACCGAAATAATGATAATCAGATATTCGGCAAGACGGATCCTCAGATTTGGATCGATCAGGGTTCTGTGAAAAGTTTTTTTTACGAGGGTCCAATGAGCTTTTATACCACTTTCTTCCTTTACCCTGTAGACGCCTCCAGGCCGAATATCCTCAAGGACAATGATGGTTCCTGACGCCGGGAACATGACTTTTGCCGAGTACTTTTCCCGAGGGTTAACACCAAAAATCAGCGCCCTCGAATTAACGGATCCGTACCCACCACCGCCCGAAATTTCCTGCAATCCAACCAGATGGCTTTCCCGGTTAACGGTATCGTGGTGAAAAAGAAGCACCCGTGCCCCGGTTGCATCCCTGCATGATCTCGTTCCTTCCAGAACAAATTTTGCAAAGATTTTTCGGTTTATGTTGTTAATGAAAAGGAGGCTGCTACCCTGGATATAATTTGCTGCATAGAAATCAATATCCCCATCGTTATCAATATCCCCCGTGGCACTTCCAGTAGCGTACCCTGTCATTTCGGTCCCAAGCGATGATGTGACTTCAGTGAACCGATGCCCCTTTATATTCAGATAAAATTTATTCTCTCCGACATTGGAAAGATAAAGATCCTGAAAACCATCCAGATCAAAATCGGCGAAAATCGCTCCATAGCCTAAAAATTTCTCTTTATTCAGGAAGGATTCAGAACTATCCCGTAACAACCCATGTCCATTATTGATATATAATTGATTTGAAGAATTTCTGCCGGTGATCAAAAGATCCAGATTGCCGTCGTTATTCACATCTGCAAAAACAACCGCGTTGCTCCTGCCTGCTGGTTTTGATCCAATGTCAGTTTGTTTTGTGATATCCGCAAAACAGATTCTTCCCTTCCGGGTTTTATTGAGATAGACCCGGGAGGTTGTCATCAAGAAACTGACACAAAGATCCTGGAGTCCGTCGTTGTTGATATCCCCGAACATACAACACATTCCACCCCTTTGGGTCTGTAATCCTGAAGTACTTGTAATGTCGGTAAAGTGGCCTGTTCCGTCGTTCGTGAATAAGCTGTTGGATCCGAACTCACTGGTTACAAACAGATCGGCATCCCCGTCATTATCCACATCGGCAAAGGCTGCACAGTTTGATCGGGCCAGGTCCTCACAGGCCCTGCCGCGCTCATCTGAAACATCTTTGAAATTGCCCTTGCCATCATTTATTAATAACTTATTTCTGCCGTTCAGGGAACAGATATAAATATCTGCATCGCCGTCGTTTTCGATATCGCATACGGTAACACCCAATTGCAATTCTGAAGAGGGAATGTTATTGTATCTCCTGGTTATTCCGGTCGCCCCCCTTTTCAATGCCTCTTCCCTGAATGTTCTGCCCCGGGCTTCCGGCCTGTTAATGTCATGTGAATAATTGATATACAGTCTATTGGGATTAAATATACATATTGAGTAAATATCAGGAAGTCCGTCTGAATTGAAATCCGCAATTGCCACTCCATATTCATCATCGGCATCCCTTCCGAATTCAAAAGTTTTCATCCTCGTAAATCCCGGCTGATCTACCAATTGTGAAGGAAAGTTCTCACTCCCCGAATAGAGCAGCAATCCTTTATCCCCTCCGATCCAGACACCTTCCCGGTCGTCGACCTTTATATCTTCAATATCCTCCTTCCCCGGCCAATCAAACCTCTTCAAGGTACCATCTTGTATTACAGCAATGGCTCCTATTTTACCGGCCAGCCAGATTTTTCCTTTACCGGTTGCTGTAATATGTGAAAAAGCATCCAGTTCTGAACCTGCTCTCAGGAGATAGAATTTTCCATTACGAACTTCATAAAGTCTGGACCGGGATAAGACATAACCATGATCAGGTTCCCTGAAATAAAAATCCCTTACCTCCTCTTTTTCAAGTAGCCGTGAGATAACTTTATTATCCAATAGGAACAGTTCATGCAGATCGCTTAACAACCAAATCCTGTCTTCATTCAAACCAAATATTTTCGAAATAGCAAGGGATGAAGGGGGTGCCGGAAGCGTTTTAAATTTTCCCTTACAATATACCTCGAGTTCTCCCCATCCCGCAAAAATTCCGAAATCAGGGTTCGGAAAAAAAATTGACCTGATCTCATTGGCAAAGGGTGAGTTTATCTTCTCTGTGATCTCACCTGAGACATGATAAAGCTCCGATGAATTAAGTGGGGTGTTAACAACGAACCAAAAATCATTTCGTTTAAAAGGAACGATCAGATCTATTTGCGCGAGCACGGGGAGTGGGATTTTTTCCCAGACAGATCCGTACCTTGTAAACAATTTATCGCTTAGAAAATAGGTACAGGAGCCGTCGGTAAGGCAGAGTGTCCGGATGGGCGCTTTGGTACCAGAATTCAGTTTCCTGAAAACCGGGACATGATCCTTAGCAATGCAGTGATCTACGGACAACAAGAGCAGACAGGCCCCCAACAGACAAATGTACTTTTGAATCCCGGCTGTGGTCATCGAAACGAAAATATCATGCTAAAGTTACATTAAAATATTCCCGACCCGATTGCTAATGCTATTTCGTTTGACAATTCAGGGATGTATCACCGCACCGCCTTTTTTATTTACAGGTTTATAACCGGTTTTAGCGTCCCCTCTCCGTCCACCGAAAAAAACAAAAAAACCTGTAAACGATTAATTTACAGGTTTATAAATTGTTGGTATTGTACCCCGGGCGGGACTTGAACCCGCACGACCGCAATGGTCACAGGATTTTAAGTCCTGCGTGTCTACCAGTTCCACCACCAGGGCGAAGGGAGTGTGGGTGTGAACGTGTGAGAAAAAAAACCCTCTGGAGGGAGGGCTGTTTTGGAGCGAAAGACGGGATTCGGACCCGCGACCCTAACCTTGGCAAGGTTATGCTCTACCAGCTGAGCTACTTTCGCATGGAGTTGAAATGTGGTTGCAAATTTAAAAAAAAAATCAACAACTCAATTCTTTTCGAGTAATTTTTTGATCTCATTCAGCTTCATCAAAGCTTCAACAGGTGTAAGCGTATTGATCTCTGTATTCAGAATATCCTCTTTGATTTTCTGTAATAATGGATCATCGAGTTGAATGAAGCTAAGTTGATATCCGCCACGGGTAGAAGAAGACAACTTTCTGCTGGTAAGCGTCCGTTTTTTTTTCAATTCCTTTTCGAATGCCAATTGAACAGAATTGCCGTCCGGACTGACATGTTCCTCCGAAGGTTGTTCCTGTCGGCCTACCGGTGATAACTGCGAGCCGTTGGCTTCATGTTCATTTTCATGCCAACCCAGTTCTTCGGCATCATGAGCCTCTTCCAGTTGCAATAACAGTTCACCTGCTCTTTCCAGTACCGAATGGGGCATCCCGGCCATACGGGCGACATGAATGCCAAAACTGTGTTCACTGCCGCCGGGCTGGAGCTTTCTTAGAAAAATGATCTTGTTCTGAATTTCCCGAACGGCAACATGAAAGTTTTTTATCCGGATCATCCGGGCTGCCATTTCATTCAATTCATGATAGTGGGTCGCAAAAAGTACTTTTGGCCGGAAAATCGGGTGTTGATGCAGGAATTCGGCAATTGCCCAGGCGATGCTTATACCATCGTAGGTACTGGTTCCCCTGCCGATTTCATCCAGCAGGATAAGACTCCGGTTGGATATGTTGTTCAAAATACTGGAGGTCTCATTCATCTCAACCATAAAGGTCGATTCGCCCGATGAAATGTTGTCGGATGATCCCACGCGGGTAAAGATCTTGTCGGTCATTCCAAGCTCAGCACGGTCGGCTGGTACAAAGCAGCCCATTTGTGCCATCAGAACAATCAGCGCGGTTTGACGCAGTAGCGCAGATTTTCCCGACATGTTCGGACCGGTAAGTATGATGATCTGCTGGGAATGGTTATCCAGGTATACATCGTTGGCTATGTAACACTCACCCGGTTTCATCTGTTGTTCTATCACAGGATGCCTTCCGTTCTTAATGTCAATAACAAGCCCGTCGTTGAGTATCGGGCGTGTATAGGAATATTTGAGGGCATCGGCAGCAAAAGCCACAAGGACATCGAGCCGGGCAATCAGTGAGGCATTGAGCTGTACAGGCTTGATATAATCGTTCAGGAAAATGATCAGATCATTATAAATCTGCAATTCAATTTCCAGCATCCGCTCTTCGGCATGCAGGATTTTTTCCTCGTACATTTTCAGCTCAGGCGTGATATAACGCTCTGCATTAACGAGGGTCTGCTTCCGTTGCCAGTCGCCCGGGACTTTTTCTTTATGGGTGTTTGTAACTTCCAGATAGTATCCGAAAACATTGGTATACCCTATTTTGAGCGAGGAGATACCGGTCCGTTCTGTTTCCCTTTGCTGAATCTGGACCAGGTAGTCTTTTCCTGATACCGACATTTCCTGAAGTTCGTCGAGTTCGCTGTTCACTCCTCTCCGGATGATATTTCCTTTGATAGCCAATGCCGGAGGATCGGGATTGACAATTTGATCGATGCGTTCACGCATCAGGTTGCAGAGTGAAAGTTGTTCGCCGATTTTTTTCAGCCCCTCATTTCCCGAATTTTCACAAATCCCTTTAACCGCTTCGATCGAATCCATTGCCTTTTTCAGGTAGATCATCTCGCGGGGGTTGATCCTCGCAATGGCCACTTTGGATATCAGCCTTTCCAGATCACCGATATGCTGAAAATGTTTCTGCATCTGATCGGTAATCTCCGAATGCTTTGTAAAGAATTCGACGGCATCGAGACGTTCCTCAACAGGGTGACGGTTCTTAAGTGGCAGGATTATCCATCGGCGAAGAAGTCTTGATCCCATCGGTGAAATGGTCTGATCCAAAACCTGGAGTAATGTTTTAGCTGATTCATTAAAACTCTCGAGCAATTCCAGATTTCTGATTGTGAACCTGTCGAGCCAAACATAGTGATCCTCTTCAATACGGTTGATCCGCGAAATATGCTGAATGCGGTCATGCTGGGTTTCAGCGAGGTAATGTAGCGTTGCTCCCGCTGCAATGATTCCCTTGTCAAAATTTTCGACCCCGAATCCCTTCAGGGATGTAGTGCCGAATTGTTTCAGGAGGCTCTCCATTGCAAAATCAATGGTAAAGACCCAGTCATCAAAGGTCGACAGGTAAAATTTCCCGCCGAAAAGTTCCGTAAATTCGTTCCTCTTATGTTTTTGGACGATCACCTCACTGGGTCGAAAGCTCTGCAGGAGTTTATCGATATATTCTGTTCCACCCTGTGCCAGGTAAAATTCACCGGTTGATATATCGAGGAATGAAATTCCAGAAGTCTTGGAATCCAAATGCACACTGGCCAGAAAGTTATTTTCGCGTTGTTCCAGAACCTTGTCGTGATAAGAAACCCCGGGTGTAACCAATTCGGTCACTCCACGTTTAACAATGGTTTTGGCCAGTTTCGGATCTTCGAGTTGATCGCAGATAGCAACACGTAAGCCGGCTTTAACGAGTTTCGGCAGATAAAGGTCGAGGGAATGATGCGGAAATCCTGCCAGTTCCAGATTAGCCGCTGCCCCGTTGGATCTCCTGGTAAGAACAATTCCTAGGATGTTGGAAGCTTTAATGGCGTCCTCGCCAAAAGTTTCATAGAAATCACCGACCCGGAACAACAACAGTGCATCAGGATATTTAGCCTTGATCGCACTATATTGCTTCATAAGGGGCGTATCGGCGATTTCTTTTGTACGGGGCATAAATAAATGGAATGGCTAATGCTATGTTGGATTCAAGTATCGGAAATACAAAAGTTCAGGAAACAAAATTACAAACCACCGTCCGGATTTCCGGATTTTGTTGATAACTAAATATAAAAGTACATTTGCATCCGTACTGACTATAAGGATCTATGTTTTCAAAACGTACAATGAATGAACTGAACCGCCTGACTCCTGAGGAATTCAAGGCAAGCACAAAATCTCCCATTGTTTTGGTACTGGATAATATCCGGAGTCAGAACAATGTGGGAAGTATTTTCCGGACTGCAGACGCCTTCAGGTTATCGGGAATTTTTTTGTGCGGAATTACGGCGACCCCTCCGCATCGGGAAATAAATAAAACAGCCCTGGGAGCCACTGAGTCGGTTCAATGGAGTTACCATACGACCGCGGCTGAAGCCATTCATGACTTGAAAGCTGAGGGGTATACCATCATTGCCGTGGAGCAGACCCATAACAGTACATTACTTTCGGATTTCCATCCTGTTAGGGGGCTCAAAGCCGCCCTGGTCTTTGGCAATGAAGTGAATGGAATCGGAGATGACGCTTTAAAACTCTCGGATCATTGCATAGAGATTCCTCAGTTCGGTACCAAGCACTCTTTGAATATTGCTGTCACCGTCGGGATTGTGATTTGGGATTTTTCCAAAAAGATCGAATTTTTTTAAATATTTGAAACCCTGACCCGGGCTTCCCGTATAATGAGTAATTGATTAAAGAAAAATATTTGTTACTTTTGATTCAATTTTTTTACCTTTACACGCTAAAATGACATATTATTATTTTAATACATTGTTTTTCAATGATATAAATAATAAACATTAATTTGTTTATTTTGATTCTGTAATGCTATTGAATTCTTAACGGTAATGTATTATATTTGCTAAATCAGTAAACAAAATTCAAATAACGCATCAATTAAATTCCTTCTTATGAAAAAACTTTATCAATCCCTGGCGAAAACAGTAATCGTCTTTTTGATGCTGGTTGTGCCTTTCGCATCAACTGCACAAACTCAGAAGCCGGAAGCTTCGAAAAAAGAGGCAGAAAAAACTGAGAAATCAAAAGTTTCAAAGTGTGAAAAATTGTCGACTTACAAATATTGGGCAATTACTGCTTATGGAGCTATGGATCAGTTCAACGGTGATCTCTCCAAGAATTTACTGTTAAACGATCAATGGATGTTTGGTGCCGGCGCCTCCTTCACCAGACAATTTTCAAGGGTTATCGGCGCACGTCTGAGAGGCGGCTGGGTTCCTTTGAAGGCTTCTGTTGACAATAAGTTTTTGCCAAAAGCCAAAGAAGCGAACGAGAAAAACAATTACCAGGTTTCCCAGAATTTCAAATCCTGGGTTATTGAAGCCGACCTGGAAGCCACAATCAATTGGGTGAACTGGATCATGGGCTATAAACCCGAAAGGTTTTTCTCATCCTACCTGGTTGCTGGTATCGGACTTGATCATACTCAAGGGGTCAAAGAAACCAACGGCGTTCCCAATGTTGTCATCGGGTACCTGGGTTATCCCAGTCACAAGGGCACCGACAATAATGGGTACGGCAATAACGGCGGTATCGGTGGCTGGAATATGGATTTTAAAGTTGTTGCAGGGATTGGTTTCGACTTCAATCTGAGTAAACATTGGTCTATTAATCCTGAAATTCTCTGGAGATGGAGAGGCAGCGATGTCCTCGATCTCACAGAAGGTGGTGAAAAGCAGGTTATTAACGATATGTACAGCGGCGTTAATCTTGGCCTTACTTATAAATTCACCGGTGGTTGCGACCTCAAGAACATGGCAAAGCTTTATGACCTTGTCAAGTACGAAACCTCCCCTGCCGTTTTAACGGAAAAAGGCGATTCGGTAATGGTCACTGTTAAGGGTACCGTACCCCCGAAGTATTTCTGCCCGACTGCCGCTATGTATTTTCAACCGGTGCTTACCTACAATGGCGGGCAATATGAAATGCCCTGTGCAACCCATTTGTATGGTGAAAAACTCACAGGCCAGGGAACAATGATCCGTTACAAAGAAGGTGGTTCATTTACCTACACCTGCGTTTTCCCGTACAAACCGGAGATGAACACTTCTATGTTAACTGTTGCTCCCGTTATCTACGAAGCTAAAGAAAAAGTCCTGCTGAAGAAAGATGAAATTAAAGTAAAAGCCAAATTCATCGATCTTCCCAAACGCGACCTTGCACCCGGAATCATTTACACTCCGACAAGGATCCAGCATGATGAGCTGACCCTTATTGCTGATCACGGATACCAGAAAGAGGTGATCGTTTCAAAAGGAGGGGTTATCTATTTCAAGAAGAACAAATATGATCTCGACCTCAAATACGGTATCAATAAAACCGATGATGCTAAAAACAAGCTTGTTGAACTGAATGCTTTCATCAAGCAGGGTTGGAAAATCAAAGAAATTGCCTTCAATGGCTACGCATCTCCCGAGGGTGAAGAAACCTTCAATGCCGGCCTTTCCGAAAACCGTTCTAAAACTGGTCACTCATGGATGATTAAACAGTACCAGGAATGGGCAAAGGAAGCCAACAAAGACAACAAGGACAAGAAAGCCGTAAAGGCTGCCATTGAAGCTGCAGGCAAAGATGTAAACATGACACTTCAGCATCACGGTCCCGATTGGAACGGATTCCTCAAAAATGTCCAGAGCTCCAACCTGAAAGACAAGGACAAAATTCTGAATGTCATCAATTCCAATGCCGATGCCAACAAGAAAGAACAGGAAATCAGAAATATGATCCTGATCTATCCTGAAATCGAAAAAGATCTTCTTCCCGCTCTGCGCCGTTGTGAAATCACCGCCAATCTTTATGAACCGCGTTTCACCGATGCTGAACTCCTTCAATATGCATCTTCAAATCCTGAAAAGCTGAAGGCTGAAGAATTATTGTATGCCGCTACATTGGCAACCGATAATAATGTCAAGGTAACCATCCTTGAAAATGCTGTAAAGCAATTCCCGAACAATTGGAAAATCCTGAATAATGATGCAGTTGCACAGATTGCAAAAGGAAACCTTGGCCGCGCCAATGAACTCCTGGTGAAAGCACAGGCCGCCATGCCAAATAACGGGATGATTGAAAATAACATCGGTGTGGTCGCTGCAAAACAGAAAGACCTCAAGAAAGCAGAAGCACAATTCAAGAAAGCAGCCCAACTGGGTGAAAATACCAATTATAACCAGGGAGTTCAGCTAATCCCGAAAGGTGATTACCAAAAAGCTCTTTCACTCCTTGGAAATTCGAAATGCACCTACAACCTGGGTCTTGCACAGTTGGTATCGGGGAACACTTCAGCAGCTGAAACAACGCTGAAATGCGCTCCCGATTCACCTGAAACAAATTACCTGCTGGCAATTACCGCAGCACGCAGCAACAATACAAAAGCCCTGTATGAATATCTTACCAAGGCTTGTAAAAACGCTGATCTCAAAGCACAGGCAAGGGGTGATCGTGAATTCTACACCTATGCCAACACTCCTGAATTCCTGAATATTGTGAAATAATTCTGTAAACTGAAGTTTAAAAGCCGCTCATCAAGGGCGGCTTTTTTTTTGAAACTTCAGACTTCGCGGGAGAGACGGCTGATACCTAAAGGATATTCCTCGATGATTCTGTCGCGGATCCACCGATAGTCCTCGGGTTTACCGACAAAATCAATCGCGTTTGTGTCGACCAGAAGTATCCTTAAGTCCTGCTGCTGTTTAAGAAATTCGAGATAGCCTTGCTGGATTTTATCAAGATAGTCATATTGAATGTTCTGCTCATAAGACCGTCCCCGTTTCTCAATGTTTCTTTTCAGGTTCTTCAGATTGAGGTACAGATAAACAATAAGATCGGGCTTGGGGACTACCGAACTGACAATGGTAAAAAGTTTACTATACAATCCGAATTCCATTGACTCGAGGTTCCTGCTTGCAAAAATGAGCGATTTGAAAATAAAATAATCTGCGATTGTGAAGGGACAAAAAAGGTCAGAGGCCTGAAACTGAGTCTTTAATTGTTGGTATCGGTCGGCCAGGAATGACAATTCCAGTGGAAATGCGTAACGTACCGGATCCTCGTAAAACTTCGGAAGGAAGGAATTTTCCTCAAACTGTTCCAAAAGAAGTCGGGCGTTGTATTCCTGTGCCATCATCGTTGCCAGAGATGTTTTTCCGGCTCCGATATTCCCTTCGATAACGATATAACGGTACATGAACAGCGGGAAGTCAATTGTTAATGGCTCGCACGTAAAATCACTTTGAGCTTCAAAAGTAGAACTATTTCTTTAAATGCGGATTACCTGGTTCCGGTCTGTACACATCCGTACCAGATCCCGGATACTTTTTTTTAATACAGGATGTATGAAATCGGGAGCTATTTCACAGAGGGGTATGAGGGTAAATAACCGCTCATGCATTCTGGGGTGCGGGACCATGAGTTCTTCGGTAAAAATAAGCCGGTGTCCATAAAACAACAGATCAATATCAATGGTCCTTGCGGTGTA
>JAQWBQ010000064.1 GCA_028706295.1 Bacteroidales bacterium | reverse complement strand
AGATCATAACGCCGAAAATATCATCGAGCGGACGCTGAACTCCCTGGTAATAGTGTGCAGCAAAAGAGAAGATCAGGAAACAGGAAAAAATCAGGACAGCGCTGAAGGCAACTGCAACATTGTCGAACACCAGCATCTGGGAGTAATATGAACGTGCCGTGTTCCAATCGGCCAGTGTGAACCCCAGCGAGACCAGCAAGCCAACCAGGATCAAGGGTAACAAAAACCGCTTCTGTTTTAAAATCCCGAGAAATAAAACCAGGATTCCCAAAAGGGTCAGTGAAATTATGGTCGACATACCGGAAAAGTCAAAATTTAAAAGTCAAAAGTAAGCAGTCAATAGGAAAATTCAAAATAGGGATTAGTTATTAGCGAATAGCGATTAGGGGAAAAGGGGCTCATTTTCCGTTTTCAATTTTCAATTTTCCATTGTCATTCCTCCACCTTCCACTCATAGATCCCGGATGAAAATTCTTTTTGCAGTCTGACCTCGAGTTTGAGGGAGGTCGTTGTCACGGGGCTGAACCGGATCTTGTTCAACTGATCTTTAACGACAGGGTAATTCCCTTTTGTTTCGACCGGGATCCATGCGTCACCCGACCGGTAGAGGATCTGCCACGATTGAGGGATCCGGCAACCGCCCTGCGGACCGTCGTCGAACCAGTATACCGAACATGCGGAAACGCGCGACTCCTTTTCAAAATCATACCGGATCCAGACGGTGGTATCTTTTTGCGGCCACCAGTGATGATAAGAAACTTCAGAGTCGCCGGAAGCCGTAGGCAGGTCCTGGTCTTGAACAGCCCTGAGGGAACGGCCCTGTTTGGAACCGCTGACCCTGCTTGTGCTTGCAAGGGTCGGCGATGGTGCGGGACGCGCTGCCGATGGTTTTATGGCCATCCAGACCCCCATTTCGCCCGGGCCGCGGTTTGCCCATGCATAATAGGGAATAGCGGTAAAATCGCGAACCCCTGCAATTTTATGACCCTCTTTCGTTGCCACTGCGACCCTTGCCTTTCCCTTGATCACCATAACCCCGTCGAGCAATTGTGGTTCAAAAGCCACAGAAACACCGGAATCCTTGTCCATAACCAGATCGAGCACATGTCCATCCCGGTTATCGGCGCCTTCGAGACAGTACACGATCGGTCCGCGCTGCAGGGCAATTTTATCGCGGTCGGCCGTTACCCTGGCATTCGCTTCAATTTTCCTGACTGGCATGGGAAGGTTCAGTTCGATTCTGTCACCCTTTTTCCAACGGTTTGCGATCAGGGCATATCCGTTTTTCATCGTATAACCGGCCGGTTGATCATTGACCCGGATCATGAATGGATTTTCGATGTCCGGAACAAAATGGTACAGGTCACCCGGGACAACCTCTCCCCTTGCCCATCCCGGAATCCGCAGAGCCACTGTGAAATCGCGGTCCTCCGCCGGATCAACGGTAATAATGATCGTTCCTTCCCTGGGATATCGGGTCGTTTGGGTAAACAAGACTTTACCACCGTTGAAATCTATTTCTGCCCGGTTCTGTATGTACAAATTCACATAAATCGATGATGGATCCGTGGCATAGATATACCCCGGAACCGATGGAATGAAACGACAAATGTTGGCCGGACAGCAGGCACATCCGAACCATTCGGACCGCTCGTGCTGGCCGTGCGATTCCAACGGATTGGGATAGAAAAAACGGTCGCCGCTGAGCGAGATTCCCGACAAGAGTGCATTATAAAGCGTACGTTCCACTACATCCATGTATTTTGAATCACCCTGAAGCAGGAACATCCGGTAGTTCCAGAAAACATTTCCGATCGAAGCACAGGTTTCGCAATAAGCCGACAGGTTGGGTAAATAGTAAGGGTCTCCGAACCCTTCATTATCACTTCCGGAACCGATTCCGCCCGTGATGTAAAACTTGGTGTAAACAAGATCCTTCCAGATCCGGTCGAGCGCATCCGTATAGGCTTTGTTCCCCGTTATGGATGCCACATCGGCCATCCCTGAATACATATAGGTTGCCCTTACGGCATGTCCCACAATCTGATCCTGCCCGGCTACCGGCTTATGGGCCTGGTTGTACACTTCCCCTCCGTGACGAATATCAAGCAGGTACTGCGCCAGCTCAATGTATTTTTTCTCACCGGTAATCCCGTACAACTTTACCAATCCCATCTCAATAACCTGGTGACCCGGGTAATATTCCAGGCGTTTTCCGATGAAATCGTCATAAACCAGATTGGCGCTTTTCAGGGCAATATCAAGGAGGGTTCGCTTGCCGGTTGCCTGGTAATGCGCCACGGCAGCCTCATAAAGATGACCAAGGTTGTAGAGTTCATGGCTGAGTTCCGGGTCTTTTTCCCACCGTTTTTTCCCTACCCAGGCATGCATGTGATTTGAATCGATCGTCCGGTTGGTATACAGATATCCATCGGGTTCCTGAGCAAGACGGATATAATCGATTAGCGTATCAAGAGTCTGCGATAATTCCGGGTCGGGAAAAGTCTGCAGGGAATAACTGGCCCCTTCGATGATCTTGTAAACATCGGAATCATCGAATGGATAGAGCGAGCAGAAGGCGCCCTTCTCCACTTTTCCGGCAATCATGAAGTTTCGGATCCGGCCGGTCTCCCTGCTTTTCCGGATGGCAATCGGAATCGTGACATCGTGGTTTTTCCGGATCCTGGGGGCCCAGAAGGAATCGCCAACATGCACGGAAGTGAATGGAACAGCTGAAATTGCATAGGATCCGGCGTTCTGTCCCTTTGCTTCAAAGGCAAGAATGCAAAGGATCAGGGTCATGATTGAAAAGTATCTCATAGGCGAATAAATCCCGTGATTACAGTTATTTTGATCCTATCGGTCCACACTTCAGGTCGCCGGGTTGATACCCGTTTGGGCGGAGTGGCTACCCGATCCAAACCATTGGCCCATCACTTTTCATGGCATAGATCGATGACAGATGAATCGACCTCCTCCTCCAGGATCCGGATCCCGTCGCCGGTCCTTCTGAGGTGATACCAGGTTCCCCCGTAACGAAGGATGAGCACCTTTGGCGCCTGGTGAAGCGACAGGATTTTGGCAGGATCGAAATCGCCAAGCAGAATGAGGGTGTCGGACGACACCAGGTAATGATGACTGAAAAGGTTATGGCGGAGGGTAATGACCGTGAGTTCGTGCGGCGTAACAGGTTGTTTTGCATCGTAACCATACTGTTCCGATTTCAGTAATGAGGGCCTAAAAACCATTCCCTTGCCGTTGCGTGCCATGAAAAGAACCTCCTCAACCAGGGCGGCATCGGGAACGGGCTTTCCCTTTGTCGGATAAGTTTGAGTGCCTGAATATTTCGGAATGACGGTCATGAAAAAGAACAGAAGTAACAGCAGCACCAAGACAGTCAGAACCAGGGAAATCCACAGAACAGTCTGCATGCGGTAAAAGGGAGTTCGTTTTCGAACCTGCAGATGGGTTGGAATCGTTGAATAGTTGTCGGAGATCCTTTCGGACGGGTCAGGCGGGCGGGTCATTGAAAATCATTTACAGTTCGGTCACTCAAATTCCTGAAGCAACATACAAGATTTTAGTTCACATGTCACAAAAATACAAAACCCTGATTACTTTTGCAGATGAAATCAAAAAGAGATCCTTATGAAGCTTAAATCACTCCTGATTGCCTTGTTTATCCTTTTTTCCCTGACCGGTTCCGGACAACAGAATCGGGGTTGGGAGCCGTGGAATTTTCTGATCGGAACCTGGGAAGGCACCGGGAAAGGAGAACCCGGAAAAGGCAGGGGGACCTTCTCCTTTTCGTATGATCTGGATCAGAACATCCTGGTCAGAAAAAGCCATTCCGAATACCCTGCAACCGCACAAAAGCCGAAGACCGTGCACGATGATCTGATCATCATTTATCCTGATTCGACCGGTGCACCTTCCAAGGCAATCTATTTCGACAACGAAAAACATGTGATCCACTATTCGGTAACCTACCACGACAAATCCATCATCTTTACCAGTAAGAAATCCGGAAACACGCCCATTTTCCGTCTCACGTACACTCCGCTGAAAGAGGGAAAGATCAACACCCTCTTCGAATGGTCCCAGAACGGGACTACCTTCATGACTTATGTCGAGGGAAATAGCACGAGGGTTGAGTGACCGCAGAACCCTTAAACAACGTGATTCATCACGGGCAACGGGGAAGCCGGGTTGCGGAATTTGAGCTGCCCTGTCTGAAAAAAAAGTGAATTCAAGTTCTACCTGAAATATTGCAGCAACATGACCACCTCGGGAAACGAGGTGTCGAGGAAGAAGGAGGGGAAGATGCCGATCCAGAATATCATCACAACGATCGGAATGAGCGCCGCAAGTTCAGCCGGGGTCAGATCCTTGATTTCGCTGTATGATACCTGCTCAGACCCCAGCATAGTACGTTGATACATCCACAGCATGTAAACCGCACCGAAGATGATGGTCAGACCGGCAATTGCCGCCATCACCGGATGGGTTCCGAATATACCGATCAGTAGCAGGAATTCTCCCACGAATCCGTTGGTGAGCGGAAGGGCGATGCTGCCCAGGAGGATGATCATAAAGAAAGCTGCCAACAAAGGAACCCTGTTTGCCAATCCCCCGAGTTCACCTATTACGCGTGTTCCGGTCCTTCTTTCAATAATATCGAGGATGATGAACAATCCCACGACGTTGATCCCATGCGATACCATCTGGATTACGGCTCCCTGCATGGCTTGCTGCGAAAATGCAAATACCCCGGCCGCAATCAGTCCGACATGGGCAATGGAGCTATATGCCACGAGCCTTTTCAGGTCGGATTGCCGGATGGCAATTACGGAAGCGTAAACGATGCCGGTCACCGCCAGGATAAGGACCACCGGCGCCCACTGTTGCATGGCCAGCGGAGTCAGGGGCAGCATCCACCGGATCATTCCGAAAATGCCCATTTTGAGCATGATCCCGGCAAGGAGCATGCTGCCGGCGGGCGGCGATTCGGTATAGGTGTCGGGTTGCCAGGTATGGAACGGAAATACCGGGATCTTTATGGCAAAGGCCAGGAAAAAGGCGGCAAAGATCCAGGATTGTTCGGCGGGGGAAAGCATGGCCCGGGTGAGCGCCCCGAAACTAAAGGAGTGTGGTTCCGGGGTTTTCAGGAATAGCCAGATCAGGGCCAGCAGCATGAACAGACTTCCCGTAAAGGTGTAAACAAAAAATTTAAAGGTGATCCTGATCCGGTCGGTTCCGCCCCAGAGGGCACAGATGAACCAGGCCGGGATCAACGCCAGCTCCCAGAAGATGTAAAAAATGAGTCCGTCGTAAGCGGAAAAAACTCCCGTCAGCGCCATCTCCATCAGAAAGATCAAGCTGTAGAACGCCTGCGGGTTTTCGTAATGATGGCTGAAAGTCGAAAGAATGATAAGCGGAACCAGGAAGGCGGTCATCGCGACCAACAGCAGGCTGATGCCGTCAAGGCCTAATCTCAGACTGAACATGGTCATGGAAAACCATTCCGCGTTGAAAAGCAAATTACAGTGACAGGATGTTTTAAATTGAATGAAGGCGGCTACCACCACTCCGAATTCAACCAGTGATCCGGCCAGCGCCAGCATCCGGACATTTTTTTCTGTCCTGGCACCGAAAACGGCCAGTGAGAGGACCAGGGGAACCAATATGATTACAAGGGTCAGCATGGGTCAGATCAGAATATTGAGAAATAACATCAGGATGATCCCCAGGATCATGATGAACATATAAAAGCCCACATTGCCGGTCTGAATGAACCGCAGGGTGTTGCCGGTCCGGATCACCAGGTTCCCGAAACTGTTGACGATGCGGTCGATGAATCCCACTTCGATAATCCGGTGAAGGATCGTCGACAGCCAGAGAAGGGGTTTTACAATGATCAGTTCGTACAATTCATCCACATAATATTTTTGCGAAATAAGGTTTACCAGGAAGTTCCGGTGTACCTGATCCGGTAAAAATCCTTTTTCACGTTTTACGAAATGGTGATACGACCACGCAATTACCGCAATTACCGCGACCAACGTTATCCCCATGATCATCCATTCGGTGGCATGCGAAATCCCGGTTACCGGCATCGGGTGGTACTTTGATCCGGCGAACACGGGGGCCAGGAACTGAGCAAGCAGGCTGTTTCCGCCAAAAATACCAGGAATGTTCATGAAACCGCCGAAAGCAGTCAGAATCGCCAGCAGGATCAGTGGAACCGTCATCACACCGGGCGATTCGTGCAGGTGATGGCGCTGATCGTCGGTTCCTCTGAATGCCCCGAAAAAAGTGAGCCAGAGCAGGCGGAACATGTAAAAGGCGGTCATCAGGGCGCCGATGAACAGTATGAACCACATCCAGGCGCTGTGATCCAGGGCATGGATAAGAATCTCATCTTTGGAGAAAAATCCCGACAGGGGCGGAATCCCGCTTATGGCAAGGGTTGCAATCAGAAAAGTCCACCAGGTCGCAGGCATGTTTTTCCGCAATCCGCCCATCTTTCTGATATCCTGTTCACCGCCCAGGGCATGGATCACACTGCCGGCTCCCAGGAACAACAGGGCTTTAAAAAAGGCATGCGTAGTAAGGTGAAACATCGCACCGGTGAAAGCCCCGACGCTGAGGGCGGCAAACATGTAGCCCAGTTGACTGATGGTCGAATAAGCCAGGATCTTTTTGATATCGTTCTGGAACAGTGCAATCGAGGCAGCAAAGATCGCAGTGGCAAGGGCCACGCTTCCCATCACGATCTGGGTGACGGGTGACAGCACGTAGAGAATGTTTGAGCGGGCAACCATATAAACCCCGGCAGTTACCATGGTTGCCGCATGAATAAGCGCGGAAACCGGCGTCGGACCTGCCATGGCATCGGGCAGCCAGGTGTATAACGGAATCTGGGCGCTTTTCCCCACAGCCCCGATGAATAATAAGAGGGTGATGGCTACCATCACCGGTTCGCCGGCCTCCATGGGAGTAGCTTTCTCAAAGATCTCCCTGAAATTCAGGCTCCCAAAAGTGGTGAAGAGCAGGAACATCCCCAGCAGGAATCCAAGGTCGCCGATACGGTTCATGATAAAGGCCTTTTTTGCCGCATTGTTGTAATCCTGGTTACGAAACCAAAAACCGATAAGCAGGTAAGAACACAGCCCGACACCCTCCCAGCCGATGAACATGATCAGATAGTTGGCGCCCATCACCAGCAGCAACATGAAGAAAATAAAGAGGTTCATATGGGCGAAAAAACGGTTGTAACCGGGATCATCCTTCATATAGCCCACCGAATACCAGTGAATAAGAAATCCCACTCCTGTTACAATCAACATCATCAGCAGAGAAAGAGGATCGGTGAGAAATTCAAATCCGATCGCGAGCGGACCCACCGTAAGCCAGTTAAAAATCAGATGAATTTGCGGAATGCCATTTCTTTGAAAATCAAAAAACAGGATCAGGGTCAACAGGAAGGATGCAAGGATGGTTCCGGGTCCGGTCACGGAGACGATCCGCCGGGGCAATGAACGGAATCCGGCCCCGAGAAAAAGGAATCCGAAGAGCGGAAAGAGCGGGATCAGGGTTATGAGTATTTTCACCATTTCAGTTTATTCAGAACATGGATATCGATTGAATGCGTGGTCCGGTAGATCAGCACGATGATGGCCAACCCGATGGCCACCTCTGCGGCGGCCACTACCATGATGAAAAAAACAAATATCTGTCCGGCCGGATCGTTGGTATAAGCAGCGAAAGCCGCCAGCAACAGGTTGATCGAGTTGATCATCAGCTCGATCGACATGAGGATCACCAGGGCATTCCTTTTGATCAGAACCCCGATCACCCCCGTACAAAAGAGGATCGAGCAAAAGATGAGGTAGTAGTCAATTGGAATGGCAGTCATCGTTGTCATGCATTTTCGGTTTCATCCGTTAATAATTTTACATTTCATTGATCAGATTTGTTCTTTTTTCCCTAACAGTACAGCGCCGACCATGGCGGTGAGAAACAGGATCGACGACAGTTCAAAAGGCAACAGGTAGTCGTGATAAAGAACCCTCCCCAGGTTTTTGACCAGTCCGATCTGCGTCAGGGAGGGGTCGGCCGTAGTCATCCCCTCGTATCCCCTGAAGACACCGATCAGGGTGAGCATCAACATTCCACCGGCAATTACCGCCATGATCTTGACCCATGCCGGTTTTGGTGACCGCTCATCCTTATTCAGGTTCAGGAGCATTACCGTGAAGAGGAACAGTACCATGATGGCCCCGGCGTAAACGATGATGTGAACCACCGCCAGAAACTGGGCGTTTAAGAGGATATAATGTCCTGCAATGGCAAAAAAGGTCAGGGTAAGAAACAACACCGAATGGATGGGTTTCCTTGACGCCAGTACCATTGTTGCACTGAACAGGGCCAGGATCGTCAGAAAGTAGAACAGATATCGGGTGAAAAGCATGATATTAATTTAAAATTCAAATTAGTGATTAGGGAACAGCGATTAGCGAATAGGGAAAAGAGGACTCATTTTCCGTTTTCAATTTTCCATTGTCCATTTTCAATTCCTTTCATTGTCCATTGTCAATTGTCAATTGTCAATTTTTTTTGTCCACCAGTCCACTTGTCCACTGGTTCACCGGTCCACTGGTTCTCCTACCTGTTATGTCTTTTATTTACATCCTTCTTGAATTCAAGCACCTCCGGGGTCTGCCGTTTTGTGACATCGATCCGTTTTCCGGGGTCCATGGGTTCAACAAGTTCGTTCTTCCCGTAAATGAATCTGTCGCGTGAAAATTCCGACGCGACCAGTTCTTTTGTGAGGAATATCGCCTCTTTCGGACAGGCCTCTTCGCAATCGCCACAGAAGATACACCGGAGCATGTTGATTTCGTAAACAGCGGCATATTTTTCTTCGCGGTAAAGGTGTTCTTCGCCCGGTTTCCGTTCCGCTGCGATCATGGTAATCGCTTCGGCCGGGCAGGCCACGGCGCAAAGTCCACATGCTGTGCACCTTTCACGTCCTTTGTCATCACGTTTCAATACATGACGTCCACGATAGATTTCCGGGAATTCACGCTTTTTTTCGGGGTACTGTATCGTTGTTTTCCGGCGGAACAAATGCCCAAAGGTGATGCGCATACCCTTCAGGATTGCAGGCAGGTAGATGCGTTCCCAGAAGGTCATCTGCTTTTTCGATACTACTTTCGATCGGTCGGTCAGCGGAGTCATGAATCTTTGTTCGTGGGTTTCTTTGTTCCCGTTCGTTTATTGTTTCAAAAGGCTGAAATAGGACCAAGAGCCCTTTTCACTTCCGATCCCTAAAATATAATGACCCGAAGGAAAGGTCGTGAAATCAACCTGATAATGTTTCGTAGGTGGCAGTATCATGCGTTTCACCTCCTTACCGTCGCTCGTCAGGATCCTGATCATGTTGAAAATGGCTGATGACGATCCTCCTTCGATGGTCAATGATTCATTAACCGGATTGGGTGAAAGTTTGAACGCACCTTTTTCTGATTTGCCGATTCCGACGGGGTGTTGTTTCACAACGAAATAGAGGGAGTTGACGATGTTGATGTCGTTCCATTCACCGGCGATTCCCAGGGTTCCCGACCCCGATGGCCAGCCTCTCAGGGCGATGGCCGCGGCATCCTGAGAACCTCCAAAATCATCCGGTTCCTTGATAATCCCGGTAGAGGTTCCGCCCCAATTGTTGTAAAATCCGCCGACCGGAGCCCCGTTCCCCGCGCCGGCAGTGCCTTGCCCGGTCCAAAAGGTCCGGCCGGCTCCGCTGTTGGTTCCATCCCAGTTCCACGTTCCTTCCGTAACCTTATCGGTGGCTCCGATCCACACATAGGCAACCCCTCCGCCGTCGGAAACCGAAACATAGGTGACCGGCACCCCGGCCCCATTGATAATTGCATCATAGATGGCGGCCTGCTCCGATTCGGATTCGATTTCCACCAGCGAACCTCCGAGTTCAACCGCACACGCAGCTGCGGCTGTCCAGGTCTTCATCTCCTTGACCACATTGTAATTGACCCCGTTGTAGGTGAAGGTATAAATGTTTGCCGAACCGGCACACGGCTGACCCCAAACCCCGGTCGACGTAAATGCGAGCAGGGCCAAAGAAAAAAATGATACCAGTGTTTTCATGGCTTTAACAATTTAATGGATGAATAAGACACTTCGTTTTGATCCATCATCGGGTGAGCCAATCTTTAGTTTTATCTCAGAGACTGTATAAAATTTACGATTGAACATGATTTATGATTTACGATTTACGATTGTACATTCGATTTCGGTTTAACAGTTATCGATTTTACCTGCTTATTAAAATTACTATTCCCGTGATCAGCACATTAAAAATTGCCAGCGGGATCAGGCTTTTCCATCCCAGCTTCATGAGCTGATCATAGCGAAACCGGGGTAACGTCCACCGGATCCACATAAAGAGAAACCCGAAGATCGTGATTTTCGTGAAGAGTACCATAAAACTTACAAAAGCAAATACATTGGGCGAAAGGCCAAGCTGATCCAGCCCCGGGAAATGATAACCGCCTAAAAACAAGGTGGCCATGACCGCCCCGGAGATGAACATGTTGATGTATTCGGCAAACAGGTAAAATCCAAGTTTCATGCTGCTGTATTCGGTATGGTATCCGCCCACCAGCTCTGTTTCACATTCAGGAAGATCAAAGGGGGCCCGGTTCGTCTCTGCAAAAGCACAGATCAGAAAAATGAGAAAACCTAACGGCTGATAAAAGATATTCCAGTTGAAGCCCTGCTGCTGTGCTACAATCTCACGCAGGCTCAGGGAACCGGTCATCATAACGATGGTGATGATCGCAAGACTCATAGCCAGTTCATAGCTGATCATCTGTGATGAAGCCCGAACCGAACCCAGTAAAGCATATTTGTTATTGGATGACCAGCCTCCGATCATGATCCCGTAAACACCGATCGATAAAATGGCAAAAATGTACAGGATCCCGATGTTGATATCGGCGACCTGCAGGGGGTACGACTGATCCGCCACCACGATGTCGGGGCCCCACGGAATCACGGCGCTGGTAAGGCATGCAATGAGCATCGTAAGTGAAGGCCCCAGGATGTAGAGAAACTTATCGGCAGTCTGGGGCATGAACTCTTCCTTGAAAAAGAGCTTGATCCCGTCGGCCAAAGGTTGCAGTAAACCCCACGGACCTGCCCGGTTGGGACCATGCCGGTCCTGAAACCAGCCTGCAACTTTCCGCTCAACAAGTGTCGAATACATCGCGACTACCAGACTGAGGATCAGGATAAAACTCGCGAGAATTGTCTTGTATATGATTGTTGTCAACATCAGGAGATCTTGTTTCCTATTAATCCGTGCTTTCCATACGCCCTTCGATCGGCCGGATTACCGACGGTTTCTTCAATGTTTCATAATGGTTAACCGAAATTACTGATTTTCTGCTGATCTGCCTTGGCCCCTCAATAATCCATGCGTCCGGGTCTTTCTTTTCGAACCGGCATTCGTTGCATATGAATGATTCGACCTCACCGAACTGATCCTTGCGGCCGGTGATCCGGTAGATCTCATTTCCGAACATCCAGGCGGTGACTTTCCCGGAACATTTGGTGCATTCACGGTGCGCGTTCATCGGTTTCAGGAACCATACCCGGCTTTTAAACCGGAACGTGCGGTCAGTCAGTGCTCCGACCGGGCAGACATCAATCATATTTCCCGAAAAATCATTTTCAATGGAATTTTTGATGAAGGTCCCGATTTCTGCCGCATCGCCGCGATAGAGCACCCCGTGCAGCCGGTTGCCGGTCAGTTGATCGGCCGTGTAAACACACCGGTAACAGAGGATGCATCGGTTCATGTGAAGCTTGATAAAGGGGCCGATGTCGGTTTCGTTGAATTCACGGCGTTCCTCCTCGGTGGTGGTCTGTTCCATGCCGAAACCATAGCTCAGGTCCTGCAGGTCGCATTCACCGGCCTGATCGCATACCGGACAGTCGAGCGGGTGGTTGAGCAGCAGGAATTCCACAACTCCTTTCCTGGCTTCGACGACTTCGGGGGATGTCAGGTTCTCAACTACCATTCCGTCCTGAACCGGTGTGCTGCACGAAGCCACCAGCTTGGGCATGGGTCGCGGATCTTTGGCTGATGACTTCGCCACTTTGACCAGGCATGTACGACATTTCCCGCCGCTCCCCTTCAGCTTTGAGTAATAACACATGGCCGGAGGTACTACCTTCCCTCCTATTTTCCTCGCAGCCTGAAGGATGGTGGTCCCTTCCTCTACCTCAATGGGTATGTTATCGATGGTAAGCTTTATCATTCAGTTCAAAATTCAAAGAAGCGATTAGATATTAGCGAATAGCGATTAGGGAAAAAACAATAATTCTAAGTTCAAAATCTTCACATTCTCATATTCTCAAATCCCCAATTTTTCATTCGTAAATCGTAAATCTTGTCAATCGTAAATCATTTCAATCATGTCAATCGTTAATCAATTTGTCCGCTGGTTTCTGCACTTTCCCGGATCGGTAACATGTTCTTCAAACTCCTGCCTGAAATGCCGGATGGCGCTGGCAACAGGCCAGGCCGCAGCATCACCCAACGGGCAAATGGTGTTCCCCTCAATATTGCGGGCTATCCTGACGAGCAAATCAATATCCTTCAGGGTACCACCTCCATGTTCAATCCGGTAAAGGATCTTCTCCATCCACGCCGTTCCTTCCCGGCAAGGCGAACACTGACCGCACGATTCATGCCGGTAAAACCGGGTCAGATTCCAGGTATTCCGTACGATACAGGCATCTTCGTCAAAGACGATAAAACCTCCGGATCCCAGCATGCTGCCTGTGGCAAAATCGCCTTCGGCCAACGATTCATAAGTCATCAGCCGCGGTTCGCCTTTCGCCGTGCTGAGTATCAGGTCGGCCGGAAGGATCGGGACCGAAGATCCGCCCGGGATCACTGCTTTTAAATATTTACCATTCCTGATCCCTCCACAATAGCGATCTCCATAAATAAATTCTTCAACCGGCAATCCCATTTCAATCTCGTAAACACCCGGTTTGTTGATGTTTCCGCATGCCGAAATAAGCTTGGTTCCGGTACTCCTCCCTTTACCGATCCGTGCATAGGCATCCCCGCCCATAGAAATGATCGGACCAACTGCTGCAAGGGTTTCCACATTGTTGACCACGGTAGGACATCCGTACAAACCTCTGAAAGCAGGGAACGGAGGCTTGATTCGCGGATTTCCCCTCTTTCCTTCAAGCGACTCCAAAAGGGCGGTCTCTTCGCCGCAGATATAGGCGCCGGCACCCGGGTGAACAAAGATATTCAGAGAAAAACCACTCCCCAGAATGTCGGAGCCCAGGAAGCCGTTCCGGTGCGTTTCATTGATGGCCTTTTCAAGGATGCCGACCAGGTATTTGAATTCACCGCGAATATAGATATAACAGGTTCCGGCACCCAGTGCATAGGCTGAAATGATCAGTCCCTCGATCAGCCGGTGCGGCAAGTGTTGCATCAAATACCGGTCTTTGAATGTTCCCGGTTCACTTTCATCGGCATTGCACACCAGGTACCGGGGTTTGTCGGAACGTTTGTCAAGAAAACTCCATTTCAACCCGGTAGGGAATCCGGCACCGCCCCTGCCGCGTAATCCCGAACGCGTCACCTCGGCGCTCACATCCGAAGGGGTCATCGAACGCAATGCCTTCTCCACAGCCTGGTAACCGCCATGTGCCCGGTATACGGCGAAATCCCGGATCCCGGGAACCTCAATATTCGTTAACAGAACTGATCCTGCCATCTGATGTCATCCGGATTATTCTTGTTTGCATATTCCCGCAGTTCCTCCAGAATCTGGTCGACCCGCCGCGGGGTCAGGTTTTCAAAAAAGCGTGTGTTGACCTGCATCACCGGACCGGTTCCGCAGGAGCCCAGACATTCCACCTCACGGAGCGTGAAAAGCCCGTCGGGAGTTGTCTCACCGGGCCCGATCTCTAAAACTTCCCGGAGGTACTGCCTGATTTGATCGCCGCCTACAATGGAGCAGGGACCGGTCCTGCACACTTCGATCACATATTTACCGGTCTTTTCTAGATAAAACATCGAATAAAAGGTCGCTGTTTCATAAACCTCGATGGGTTGCAGTCCCAACAGATCAGCAACATAATCCATGATATCAACCGTGAGCGATCCTCCCGACTCCTCCTGGGCGATATGCAGTACCGGAAGCAGGGCCGACTTTTGCCTCCCCTGGGGATACCTGGCAATCAGTTGGCGTACCTTCAGCATGGTAGCGGCTGAGAACGAAAACTGTTTTCCTTCCCGGACGAACTGTGGATGACTTATTTTATGTGTACCCTCCATATTTTAAGCTACTCAGGGATCAAAGGACAAATTGATTTACGATTGACAAGATTTCCGATTTACGATTGAAATGTGCTAATGTGTTAATGTGAAAATTTTGAATTTTTTCTAATCGCTATTCGCTAATCTCTAATCCCTTCTTTGAATTTTGAATTATTGTTTTTCTCTAATCGCTATTCGCTAATATCTAATCGCTTCTTTGAATTTTCTTACGCATCCAGTTCTCCCGCGATTACATTCATACTGCTCATGGTTAATATGGCATCTGACAGCACGCCACCCCGGATCATCTCCGGGTAGGCCTGGTAATAAATGAAGCAGGGTCTCCGGAAATGCAAGCGGAACGGCGTTCTACCGCCATCACTCACGAGATAGAATCCGAGTTCGCCGTTGGCTCCCTCCACGGCATGATATACCTCGCCGGCGGGGGCTTCAATTTCACCCATCACGATCTTGAAATGCCAGATCAGCGCCTCCATCTTCGAATAGACATCTTCTTTGGGAGGCAGGCAGAACCGGGGGGCATCAACCTGAAACTTGCCTGCCGGAAGGTTTTCCAATGCGGCATTAACCAGTTTCAGGCTTTCCCAAAGCTCTTCCTGCCTTACACAGAAACGGTTGTAGGTGTCGCCCTGTGTTCCAAGAGGAATCGCGAAATCAAAATCGCTGTAACTGCAGTAGGGATCCACAACCCTGATGTCATAATCAACGCCGGCCGCCCGCAGGTTCGGACCGGTGAATCCGTAATTCAGGGCCCGGTCAGCGCTGATGGGACCCACGCCGATGGTACGATCCATAAAGATCCGGTTCCGCATCAGCAGCTTCTCAAACTCGTTCAGAATTTTGGGAAGGCGGTTTACAAATTGCCTGATCTTTTTGATGGCCGCCTCCGAGATATCCCGTTCAAAACCACCGATCCTTCCCATATTGGTGGTGAGGCGGGCGCCTGAGACCTCCTCATAGATCTCGTAAATCCGTTCGCGTTCCTGAAAAACATAAACAAAGCCGGTCAGCGCCCCGCTGTCAACGCCAATTACACTGTTACACACCAGGTGATCGGCAATCCGCGCCAACTCCATCAAAATGATCCGGAGGTAGTCGATGCGTTTGGTGGTCTTTACACCCAACAACTTCTCTACCGTCATGTGCCAGCCGATGTTGTTGATGGGTGAAGAACAATAATTCAACCGGTCGGTCAACGGAGTGATCTGATAATAGGGCTTATGTTCTGCGATCTTTTCAAACGCCCGGTGGATATAACCAATGGTCTGTTCTGCATCGATGATCTGCTCCCCGTCCATTTTCAGCACATTCTGAAATATACCATGCGTGGCCGGGTGCGTGGGCCCCAGATTCAACGTAGTATAAGAACGTGTTTGCTCTTCCATTTTCAATTGTCCATTGTCAATTGTCCATTGTCTCCCGCTCTTCCGAAAAACCGGTCGTCTTTGTCTTCCCGGGTAGCATCTTCCAGCGGGTATTCCTTTCGCAAGGGATGGTAGTCCATGTATTCCACATTCAGAATCCGGATCAGATTCGGATGTCCGGTGAAATGGATCCCGTAAAAGTCGAACGTTTCCCGCTCCATCCAGTTTGCCGCCGCAAACAGGTCGGTAACGGATGGCACCCCCGGGTTCCCTGTTGTGACAAAGGTCTTTATGCGGATACGTTTCCGTTGGACCATGTTGTGCAGGTGATACACCACTCCGAGCGGCAATCCGCGGTCGGGATAGTGGATCCCACACAGGTCGGTGAGAAAATTAAACTGCAATCCCGGCTCCTCCTTGAGAAAACGGATTACCTCATGAATTACCGGCGAAGTGACCGTGATGGTAAGCATTTCAAAAGTTTGCTCCACCTCCAGGATATCCTTTGAAAAATGCTCCTGTAACGGTCCGGTGATTTCTTTGTCATCCATTCAAATCAGGCATTAGGTATTAGCGAATAGGGAATAGGATTTTTCATTTTCCGTTTTCCATTGTCCATTTTCAATTTTCCATTGTCAATTGTCCATTGTCAGTCATTCAGTCAATTTAAAAACCAGAATTTCATTTTCCCTTAGCGTTAACTCACGATTTTATAATCCCATACCGTGTCAGCAGCTCCTTGTATTCGGGTGAGTATCTGCGTCGAAGCGATTCGTTTTCAACCAGTTCCTGTATTTTCATAAAACCTTCGATGATCTGTTCGGGGCGGGGTGGACAACCCGGAACATATACATCAACAGGAACCACCCGGTCGATTCCCTGTAGCACGCTGTACGTATCAAAGATCCCGCCGCTCGAGGCACATGCGCCCACTGCGAGGACCCAGCGCGGTTCGGCCATCTGTTCGTAAACCTGTTGGACCACCGGGGCCATCTTCTTCGCAATGGTTCCCATGACCATCAGCAGGTCGGCCTGTCGCGGACTGAAACTGAGCCGTTCCGAGCCGAACCGCCCCAGATCGTAATGGGCTCCCATGGTTGCCATGAATTCGATACCGCAACACGATGTCGCAAAAGGTAATGGCCAGATCGATTTGCTCCGTGCCAGTCCAACCACCTTGTCGAGGGTCGTCGCAAAAAGACCGGGAGCCTGATAGCCAGGCGGAGGATCCACTTTGTTATATACCGGCGGTTGGACTGTCATCTATTCCTGATTTTTCTCTTTATACAGTTGCCTGATTTTACCTCTGAAACGCAAATTCCGTGGTGCCGTGGTGAAAAAAACCACTTGTCAGTCTCACTGACTGTTCCGTGGTGAATTGGTATGAAAATCGGATTCATTTTGAATTCTGACATTTGAATTTCAACTGTTCATTCTTCCCAGTTCAGCGCTCCTTTACTGATAATGTAATAAAATCCGAAAAGCAGAAATCCAAGGAATACCATCATTTCCCAGAATCCATCCCATCCGAACTCCTTGAAATTAATAGCCCAGGGATAAAAAAAGATGATCTCCACATCGAAAAGTACGAAAAGAATGGCGATCAGAAAGTACTTCACAGAAAACGGAAACCGGGCATTGCCCTTGACTTCGATGCCGCATTCAAAATTTTCATCTTTTCGCAGGGTGCGGATGCGTTTTCGTTTCCCCCCGATGACATGGCTCAGAACCATTGTCACCACCACAAAACCCATGGCCACGGCCGACTGGATCAGGACCGGCAGATAATCGGAAGGTATGTAAATTTTCTCCATTATTTAGAATAGTTCTTGACAAATTTACACTTTTTTTACTTGAATCCAAATTTTTACCCGGATTCCCGGTTTTCACGTATAATCATTGATTTACAAATATTTATAATATTTTTAGAATCGGGAAAAGAAAAAAAACTCCTTTCCGGCCCGGGGAGTTTTTCAATATTTATATTTTTGCCAATGAATCGGCTTGCATGACGGATGCAGATCCTGCATCGCTACAGACCCATCAGTTTCATTATCGTTTTTTGATCTACCATAATTCAGGACTATGAATGCAATGCCTTTGATCATCGTTACGCTTGCTATTTTCGCACTGGCTTACCGTTACTATTTCGGATTTATTGCCGCCCGGGTTCTGACTCTCGACCGCAACCGGCTGATGCCTTCGGGCCGTCTGTATGACGGACAGAATTACTACCCGATGGGGAAGTGGGTGTTATTCGGTCACCATTTTGCCGCTATTGCCGGGGCCGGGCCGTTGGTCGGGCCGGTTCTGGCCTGCCAGTTTGGCTATTTCCCGGGATTTGTCTGGATGGTGGTCGGCGCGGTGCTGGCCGGTTCGGTACACGACATGGTGATTCTCACCGCTTCGGTCAGGCATGACGGGAAATCGCTGGCCGAAATCGCCCGGGCCGAGATCGGGAAGGTGACCAGCGGCGTTACGGCTTCCATTGCCACCTTCCTGATCATCATCATCGCCATTGCAGGATTGGGCCTTGTGGTCGTCAATGCCCTGAGCGAATCCTCCTGGGGACTGTTTACCATCGCTTCCACGATACCGATTGCCCTTTTCATGGGGATCTGGATGTTTCAGTTCCGGAAGGGACGGGTTGTCGAGGCAACCATCATGGGGGTCATCCTGTTGAGCGGGGCCGTAATCTTCGGACGGTACATTCCCGATTCGCCGTTTGCATCCTGGTTCATGTTTGATCACAAGACCCTGGCGTTGTTGCTGGCCGGTTACGGATTTTTTGCCTCCGTGCTTCCTGTGTGGCTTCTGCTGTCGCCCCGCGATTATCTGAGCTCCATCATGAAACTGGGTGTGGTGGCCATGCTTGCAGTTGGCATCATCATCGTGATGCCGAACCTGAAGATGCCGGCGTTCACTGAATTCATCCGCGGCGGAGGACCTATCATACCGGGAACCCTGTTCCCCTATCTTTTTATCACGATCGCCTGTGGCGCCATTTCAGGATTTCACGCGTTGATCAGTTCGGGGACCACCCCGAAGATGATCATGAACGAAACGCACATCCGTCCTATTGCCGTTGGCTCCATGCTGGCCGAAGGGATGGTGAGCATCCTCGCTATGATTGCGGCGGCAAGTCTTCACCCGCTCGACTATTTCCAGATCAATGTTTCGGCTGAAAAATTCGCCCAGATCCTGCCCCAGCTTCAGGCGATGGGATTCACCCAAAGCGAATTGCCAAAGCTGGCTGCCGAAGTCGGCGAAAACATTGCCGGCCGTACCGGCGGGGCGGTCTCACTGGCTGTCGGGATGGCACAGATTTTCTCTTCCATTCCCGGGCTTGACAAGCTTATGTCGTACTGGTATCACTTCGCCATCATGTTCGAGGCGCTCTTTATCCTCACCACCATCGACGCGGGAACCCGGGTCGCGCGCTTCGTTCTTCAGGAACTGTTCGGCAAAGTTTACAAACCATTCAACCAAACCAACTGGCTTCCGGGGAATCTTATCTGTAGTGTCCTGGTGGTCTGCTGCTGGGGGTATTTTATTTACACCGGGAGCGTATCCACGATCTGGCCGATGTTTGGGGCCGCCAACCAGCTTCTGGCGACAACCGCCCTGGCCATCGGCACATCCTATATCATTAACCATGGAAAAGCCCGGTACGCCTGGATCACGCTGGCGCCCATGATCTTTGTCGGCATCACCACCATCACCGCCGGCATCATGAATGTCACCGGGATCTACATTCCCCAGATCGGAACCCCGAAACACCATGTCCAGGGGATGATCAACCTGGCGCTAACCCTTGTGATCATGGCCTGCGTGGTGATCATCATCCGGGATGCACTCCCCGCCTGGATCAGAGAGATCCGGAAATCGAGACACCAGGGCGGAAAAGGCATGGAAACTGTCGCCATCGATCCCAACTCCGCAGTGAAAGACTCCAATGAAGAATCTAAAAAAGTTTAAGCCATGGACCATCTGCTGACCATCCCCGAAGAACTCTTTTTAATTACCGTCAATTCACAGACCGGCAGGCGGGCCTTTCTGAAATCGAAAAAATTCGACAT
>JAQWBQ010000063.1 GCA_028706295.1 Bacteroidales bacterium | reverse complement strand
ATGTAAGTGATCACCTCATCGAAATGATACTTGTCGAAACCGCCGACCACGTAGTCCAGGAGAAATTTGTAAGTATCGGGACTTACGGAGGCTGCTCCGAGCATGATGGTCACCGCCTTGATGAATTCCGCTTCAAGTTGCTTCTGCGGCAACCGGTTGTTGCTGTACAGAGCCAGGTACGAGATGGCTTTATTGGCGAATACCGGGCTGCGCATCAGTGCGGTATCGGTGAAATCAACTTTGTCGAAATAGTGTTGTTTCAGGTAGTTCAGGCGATCGTCGCGAAGCAGGGACGGGGGGAGGAAGGGTGACTGGTAGATCTTCGCGATACGGACGGCATAGGAAGCAGGATAGCGGGCCGTCAGTGAATCGACATAGTGCTGTTGTTCCTTCTGGATACGCTCCATTTCGCGGGTAACTGAAAAATAGAAGGAATCCTTCAGGGGATAGTAGTCGATAACCGGAACGAGCAGTTGGAGCCGTTCCTGATTGAGGGCGTCAAGTCGTGTATAATCGCGGTAAATCTGATTTTCAATTGAAGTGAGAAGCAGCAAACTGTCGGCGGGATACCTGACATCGGTGATGAACCGCACATTCTCCTGTTCCCGGTTCCAGATCAGGTCAACATAGCCATCTTTGCTCCATTTCACGCGGTACATCCCGGGAAGCCGGCCCTCGAGCCTGAAACGAACATAACCGGTAGAATCACTCCGAACCGAATCGACCACAGTAACTTTTTCGCCGTACAACGAGCCCAGGAAAACAGTCTGACCGGCCGAACCTCTGATCACCCCGTCAAAACAGCATTGGGCTGACACCGCCATGGAACAAAGAACAAAGAATAAAGTCAATACAGGCTTCATGAGAACGAAAGGAATTATTTCGATTTGCGATTTACAAGTTTTAAGGTTTCAGGGTAAGAGGTTATGAGGGTATGAGGGTTCAAAGTTCTAAGAAGCGAATAGAAATTAGCGAATAGCGATTAGGGGAAAAATTAAAATTCTCACATTCTCAAATCCTCAAATTTTCACATCAGCACATTAGCACATTCTCATATCGTTTTCCGTTTTCAATTGTCCATTGTCAATTGTCAATTGTCCATTGTTCATTCTTGTCCGCTCTTCGTCAGCCGTTATCGTTTTTTCGCTGTTTTTTTTGCACTGGCCGGTGGTCCCATAAGTTCTCCGAGTTTCTTCAGCAGGTCTTCGCCCCTGAGGTTGCGCGCAATGATTTTCATGTCGCGGTCGAGAAGCACATTGGCAGGAATGGAGTTGATCCCGTAAAGTTTGCCGGCCTCATTGCCCCATCCTTTGAGATCCGATACATGGGTCCAGGTCAGGTTGTCGTCCTTGATTGCCTTCAGCCATTTTTCACGATTCTGATCGAAGGAACATCCTAAAATGGTAAAACCGGATGATTTGTACATCTGGAAAGCTTTGACCACGTTGGGATTTTCGGCACGGCACGGACCGCACCAGGAGGCCCAGAAATCCACCAGCACAACCTCTCCCTTAAACCTGGAAAGTGGAACGGGAGTTCCTGTGGTGTCGTTCAGCGTAAAGTCGGGAGCAATCTGTCCGACTGCAACGCTTTTGAGAATCTCGATCCGCTTGTTCAGCGTCTTCATATATTGAGATCCATTCAGGCTCGTATCCATGACCGCCATGATATCCTGCAGGTCTTCCAGTTCAAATTGCCAACTGTTGCGCATGATCAGGTAAGGCGATACCACCGTTTTGTTGTTCGACTTGGCAAAGGTTACCAACTGTTTTTTCAGTTCCAGATCAAGTTCATTCGAGAGGGAATCGGTCACCTTCATGGTGGCTGAATCGTTGATCTCCCGTGCCTTTTTCCACTCCTTGTACACTTCTTCCATCCTTTTGTTGATGGATTCGTTGATGGTAACGTACTGCTGGTATATGGTATGCGAACCGGAACCGGTGACCGTTGATTTATCCAGACTGTCGGGGTAAATTTCAAGCCTGATCCGGGCGTTTTCGACGAAGACAGGAACGAATACCTGCTTTTCGGGAATCGACAGATGCCACATTTCGGGCAACCCGATCTTTCCCTTAAAGGTGAACTGGCCTTTGTCGAGCCGCACCGAATCCACATTGATCCACTGATCGATGTCGTAACGCTGCAGATACACCATTCCCGTGTCAACCCCGGTGATGGTCCCTTTTAAGGTATATTCGTCTTTTGTTCCGCTGCAGGAAGCCAGAACGGTCGCGATGATTAAAAGAAAAAAGAGTTTTTTCATGGAATGGAATTGTTGGTTAACCGATAACTGAGTTCAATGCCGGAGGTACCCGGTATCGGTTGTTTTTCTGTTACAAAAGTACGGATATTTCCGGATTAAATAAAATCTCTATTTTTACATTGTAAATCCGAACTCCATGATGAACTTTCGATTACCGCTTTTCCTGGTCTTGATTATGGGATTGATGCTTCCTGTTTATGCGCAGGAACCGCTGAAGAATTCCCAACCCCGGTACGATCTTTCAAAAGATCCCGTGCTCTATACGGTCGGGTATGCCCACCTCGATACCGAGTGGCGGTGGGATTATGACGAGACCATTAATGTTTTTCTGAAGAACACGCTCGACGATAATTTCCAGCGTTTTGAAAAATTCAAACCCTATGTCTTCACCTTCTCCGGCGCCCGCCGGTACAGGATGATGAAAGAGTATTATCCGGCAAAATATGAGATTCTGAAAAAATATGTTGCCCAGGGCAGGTGGAACGTGGGCGGATCCTCTGTGGATGAATGCGACGCCAATGTTCCTTCACCCGAGTCGGTGATCCGCCAGGTTTTATACGGGAACCGTTATTTTGAGGCGGAATTCGGCAAAAAGAGCGTCGATTTCCTGCTTCCCGATTGTTTCGGCTTTCAGGCACACCTTCCTTCGGCCCTGGCGCACGCCGGCGTTGCAGGGTTCTCTACCCAGAAGCTTTCATGGGGATCAGCAGTCGGGATTCCTTTCAACCTCGGCAACTGGACCGGTCCGGATGGCAAGGGAGTGGTAGCGGCCCTGAATGCCACCGATTACACCGGACGGATCCAGTTTCGCCTCGATACTTCGCGGTACTGGTCTGACCGGATCCAGGAAAATGGCCGGAACTATGGAATTTATGCCGACTACCGCTATTACGGCGTCGGCGACGTGGGCGGCGCTCCCAGACTGGAGGATGTGACCAACGCGGTCGGCAGCCTGAACCAGTCCGGTTCAAAGTTTCAGGTCTACCTGTGCAGTTCCGACCAGTTGTTCCGGGATCTCACACCCGATCAGAAAAAAAAGCTTCCAAATTATTCTGGCGACCTGCTGCTTACCGAACACTCATCGGGTTCACTCACTTCACAGGCTTACATGAAACGCTGGAACAGGAAGAACGAACAACTGGCCCTCGCGGCGGAACCCGTTTCAGTGATGGCCGACTGGCTGGGAGGACTCAGGTACCCCTTCCGGACCCTGAACGAAGCATGGTGGCTCGTGCTGGGAAGCCAGATGCACGATATCCTCCCCGGAACCTGCATCCCGAAAGCCTATGAATATGCCTGGAATGACGAGGTGCTGGCACTGAACCAGTTCGCCTCAACCCTTCAGGCTTCCGCCGGCGGCGTAATACGCGCCATGAATACCATGGTCGCCGGGACCGCCCTGGTTATCTACAACCCGCTGGCCATCCCACGCACCGATGTGGTCGAAGCCGAAGTCATATTTCCCGACGGGGTTCCGAAATTCCTGAAACTGCTGAATGAAAATGACATGGAGATCCCCCTTCAGGTAACCGGACAGTCGCGCGACCGGGTTCAGATCCTTTTCAACGCCACCCTCCCGCCCTTCGGTTTTGTATGCTATGACCTTCAACCTGCCAAAGAAAAACCTGCGCCAAAAACCATCCTCAGCATCTCCGGATCAAAGATCGAGAATGAATTGCTGAAAGTTACCATCAATGGAAACGGCGACATTGCTTCCATCATCGATAAAAAACTCGGGAAAGAGATCCTGTCGGGTCCCTCCCGGTTGGAATTCCACAAAGAACATCCCGAATACTGGCCTGCCTGGAACATGGACTGGAACGACCGTAAACTCCCACCCGTTGATTATGTCGGGGGAAAGCCCGTCATCACCCTGGTGGAATCAGGACCGGTACGGGTCAGCCTGAAAGTTGTCAGATCGGCAAGAAATTCAGTGGTTACACAATACATCCGGCTTTCGGCAGGTTCCGAAAAGGTGATCGTGGACAACCACATCGAATGGCAATCCTGCGGGGTAAGCCTGAAAGCATGTTTCCCGCTTACGGCCTCCGGTACCGTTGCAACCTACAACCTCGGCCTGGGAACCACGGAACGGAATAACAACCATGAAAAAAAATATGAAGTCCCCTCCCGCGAATGGTTCGATCTGACTGATAAAACAGGCAGTTTCGGGGTTTCGATACTGGAGGACTGCAAATTCGGATCCGATAAACCCGACAATAAGACCCTCCGGCTCACCCTGTTATATACACCGGTCACCAATTTTTACCACGACCAGGCCACACAGGACTGGGGAATCCACGACATAACCTATGGCATATACAGTCATAAAGGCGACTGGCGCACAGGGCTTACCGAATGGCAGGGCCGAAGGCTGAACCAGCCGCTGGTCGCTTTCAGCGCACGCCAGCATCCGGGTTTCCTGGGAAGAAGCTTCTCCTTTGCCCGGGCTTCGGCACCCAATGTTGATATCCGCGCCATCAAGAAAGCTGAAAACGGCAACGACATCGTGATCAGGGTCCAGGAGTTGACCGGTAAAGAGACCGGGAACGTGGAAATCTCGTTTACAGCAAAGGTGCTGTCGGCCCGCGAAGTGGACGGCCAGGAACAACCTCTTGGCGAGGCAGTGGTCAGGAACGGGAAACTGATTACCGACCTTGGAAAATTCGGCATCCGGAGCTTTGCTATCCGGCTGGAGCCACCTGCCGAAAAGCTGAAAGAACCCATGAACATCAAGCTTCCGATACCTTATGACCTGGATGTCGTAAGCAGCGACAAAAACCGGAAAAACGGCGCCTTCGATACAAAGGGAACCTCCATTCCCGGTTCGCTCTTTCCCGATGTGATCGTGGTCGATGGCGTTGAGTTTGTGATGGGACCGAAGGCTGACGGAAAAAACAACGCGATGACCTGCCGTGGTCAGAAAATCGAACTTCCCAAAACGGGAAATTATAACCATCTTTACCTGCTCGCAGCCGCGGTGACCGATACCATTGGGGTTTTCAGGGTCGGCGGCAACAAAACCAGTCTGACCGTTCAGGCCTGGGACGGGAACATCGGGCAGTTTGAAAACCGGAGATGGGATAAATATGAACGGATCAGCGGGTTGGACAAGGGTTACATCAAGCGGGACCAGGTAGGTTGGTTCGCCACGCACCTCAGCCGGGATACGGTGAACCTGGCCCACCGCTATGGATACCTGTACAAGTATTCCCTCGAGGCAGGACCCGCCAGTAAAACACTCCAGCTTCCCGACAACCCGGCAATCAGGATTTTCGCAATCACTGCCTCTGACCATCCTTATGATCAGGTTGTTCCGGTTCAACCGCTTTATGACGATTTCACCGGGCGGGAGCCCTTGAAGCTGGTGCTCCCCGCCAGTTATGTCGATGAGGGAATGACAGCCCGGATCAGGGTCTCTGCCCACCGTAAACGAAAACTGACCGACCTCCCGGCGCGGCTCACAATGAAGGATTATGCCGATCTGCATCAGCCGAACGGCGTCACCGTGAAGTATTATTTCACCGGAACCGACAGCGCTTTTCAATCGCCAGCCCGGCCGGCTTCGGACGGGAACCCCGGCATCGTGAACGGGATGACGGTGCCGGCCCTCAACGACGGCATGTACGACCTGCTTCCATCCGATTCCCTCAATGAAAAATGGTCGGAAGATGGCGAAGGAAGGATCCTCATGGACCTTCAGCAGGAGATCGAGCTGGATAGTTTGCATCTTTTTGTGACACAAAACACCAAACGGGGCAAACAGGCGTTTTCGATGTGGGGCGGCAAGGGAACTGCGAACCAGGCTGTCACCGGGAATCCCGGATCAGCCGGTTGGGACTTCTTGGGATATGTGCAACCTGAAGATATCTGGGGGAACGCCAAAGGACTTTACACCGTAAAGTTCAAGAAAGATCAACCCTGCCATTACCGGTACCTGATGTGGATAAGCGAAGACTCCCCGCATGGACCCTACTATTTCAGGGAGGTTGATGTTTTTGAAAAGCAAAAATAACGGGTAACGACAAGCACCGGAGATGGCTGATCACAAACAACCGGATGGAACACCCTCCGACCCGGCCGGAACCCTGGAGCGGATCGGAAGGTATTGCGCATACCAGGAACGATGTACCGATGATGTTGAAAAAAAACTGAAGGAATGGAAGGTTCCCGTCACAAAAATTCCCGGTATCCTCCATGTGCTCAGAAAAGAGGGATTTTTGGACGATACACGGTTTGCACGGGGTTTTGTAAGCGGAAAACTGAAGATCAATCATTGGGGCAGGATACGCATCCGGTACGAACTCCGTTGCAGGAAGATCCCTGAGAAAATCATAGAATCCGCGCTGAATGTGATCAGCCAGGATGCTTACCACGATATTATAAACATGCTGATCATCAAAAAAAGAAAAGAAATCACGAAGCTTAAAACCGGGGACGCACGCCAAAAAATTCTCAACTTTGTAGTCGGGAAAGGTTTTGAATACGAAGCGGTGTTGAATGCCCTGGCAACAATGGAAGTAAAAGAAGATTAACACGACAAACCCAAAATTCTAAAAACATGGTGACACTGGAGCAGGTACGAGAACTTCAGACAAGGCTGGAAGCCTTGAGGAGGTATCTTTGACATTGATGTAAAACTAACACAGATCGGGGAAGAGGAGCTTCTGACCCATGCTCCCGATTTCTGGAACAATCCGAAAGCAGCCGAACAAGTCTTGCGGGCTATCCGCGACAAGAAGAACTGGACTGACGCCTTTGAAAAAGCCCGTTCATCCTACGACGACCTCATGGTGATGTGGGAATTCTTTGTCCATGGTGAGGCAACCGAAAGCGATGTTGAAAAACATTACCGCGAAACCCTGACGCTGGCGGAAGCGCTGGAGTTCCGCAACATGCTGAGCGGCGAGGAGGACAAACTCGGCGCCATCGTTCAGATCAACTCGGGGGCAGGCGGCACCGAAAGCCAGGACTGGGCGCAGATGCTCATGCGGATGTACATCCGTTACGGAGAGCGGAACAACTATAAAGTATCGGAAGTCGACTTTCAGGAAGGCGATGTGGCAGGCATCAAACAGGTAACCCTTGAATTTGACGGGGAGTATGCGTACGGATATCTTAAGGGAGAAAACGGGGTTCACCGGTTGGTCAGGCTCTCACCCTTTGATTCCAACCACAAGCGGCATACCTCTTTTGCCTCGGTTTATGCCTATCCGATCATCAACGATGATATCGTGATTGAGATCAATCCTGCAGAGATCACCTGGGATACCTTCAGAAGCAGCGGGCCGGGCGGACAAAATGTGAACAAGGTGGAAACCGCGGTCCGGTTGAAGCATGAACCTACGGGCATCATCATCGAATGCCAGGAGACCCGCTCCCAGGGCCAGAACCGTGAGAAGGCGCTGAAACTGCTCAAATCACAGCTATACGAGATCGAACTCCGGAAGAAACGGGAAAAGATCGCCGCCATCGAAAGCAACAAGAAAAAGATCGAATGGGGAAGCCAGATCCGGAGCTATGTCCTTCATCCCTATAAAATGGTGAAAGATTTACGCACAGGCGTTGAAACCAGCGACACCCAAGGGGTGCTCGACGGGGACCTCACCGACTTCATAAAAGCATATCTGATGGAATACGGCAATGCATAAAAAGCAACCTGCCGCTTCCGGGATTAAAATCTGATATTTACCCATGCTGACCATTTTCCATAATCCCTCCTGCAAAAAATCCCGTGAGGGGCTGCAGTACCTGAAAGATTCGGGGCGCAGTTACACCGTAGTTGAATACCTGAAACATCCGGTAACGGAGCAGGTGATCGAACGGCTTCTTGTCAAGCTCAACTGCAAGGTGCATGAGCTGATCCGTACACAGGAGGAGTACTATAAGAAGCATATCAGGGGAAAGCATTTTGAGGAGCACGAACTGATCCGGATTCTGGTTGAAAATCCAAGACTGATCCGAAGGCCGATCGTCGAAGGAAAATTCAGGGCTGTAGTTGCCGATCCGGCAAGCAACATCGACCTGATCAGGGAATGAATCTGACCCGAAGATCATTAACGAATTTAAAATCATATCTTAAACCATTGTAACATGAGCACACGTATCGAAAAAGACTCGATGGGACCGATTGAGGTTCCCTCGGACAAATACTGGGGAGCACAGACCCAGCGTTCGCTTACCAACTTCAGGATCGGAGAATCAGGATCAATGCCCAAAGAGGTGATCAGGGGAATGGCCATCTTAAAAAAGGCCGCTGCCATGGTCAATGCTGACCTGGGTGTTCTCCCGGCGGAGAAAAAAGATCTCATCGTAAAGGTTTGTGATGAAATTCTCGACGGGAAGCTCGACGACCAGTTCCCCCTTGTCATCTGGCAAACCGGTTCGGGGACCCAGACCAACATGAACCTGAATGAAGTGATTGCAAACCGGGCTCATGTGATACACGGAGGAGTTCTGGGAGGGTCGGAAAAGACTTTTATCCATCCGAATGATGATGTCAACAAATCTCAATCCTCGAACGACACTTTTCCGGCGGCCATGAGTATTGCCGCCTATACCCTGGTGACCGGGAACACGATCCCGGGAGTGGAGCTTTTAAAAAGCACCCTGGCGAAAAAATCAGATGACTTCAAAGAGATTGTGAAGACCGGTCGGACCCACCTGATGGATGCGACGCCGCTGACGCTCGGGCAGGAATTTTCGGGCTATGTATCGCAACTCGATCACGGGCTTAAGGCGTTAAAAAATACCCTTCCCCATTTGTCGGAACTCGCGCTGGGCGGGACTGCGGTGGGAACCGGCCTGAATGCCCCGAAAAATTATGACATCCTCGTTGCCCGTAAAATTGCGGAACTCACCGGATTGCCGTTCATTACCGCGCCCAATAAATTTGAATCCCTTTCGGCCCATGATGCCATGGTGGAGACCTCCGGAGCACTGAAAACCCTTGCAGTAAGCCTGATGCATATTGCATCGAACATTCGCCTGCTCGCCTCCGGCCCACGGTGCGGGATCGGCGAGATTATGCTTCCCGAGAATGAACCGGGATCGAGTATCATGCCCGGGAAAGTCAACCCGACCCAACCCGAAGCAATGACCATGGTCTGCGCCCAGGTACTCGGGAATGACGTGGCCATAAACATCGGCGGAATGAACGGACATTTTCAGCTAAACGTCTTCAAACCCCTGATCATCTCGAACCTTTTGCAATCGGCCCGGCTGATCGGCGACGTGTGCGTCTCGTTCAACGACCACTGCGCCACAGGGATCGAACCAAACCCCGACGCCATCAATAAAAACCTGGAAAATACCCTGATGCTGGTAACCGCGCTCAATCCGATCATCGGCTATGATAATTCGGCAAAAATTGCCAAAAAGGCGCACCGAGAGCATAAAACCCTCCGGGAAGCCGCAATGGAAACAGGCCTGATCTCGGAAGAGGATTTTAACCGGGCCGTTGATCCGAAAAAAATGGTCGGACCAAAATAATACCATTACCAACTCAAATTATCAGGGTATGAAAAAAGTTGTGCCGGGGTTGTTCCTGATCCTCCTAAGTTGCGGATTTCCGGCGAAAGCTCAGCATGCCGACAGCCTCATAACGCGTGCAGCCGCATCCACAGGTCCGGAAAAGATCCAGGTACTGCTGGAACTTTCAGACCTGTACAGCAGTCAGTCGAAATTCCTCGAAGCGGAGCGAACGTTGAAGGAAGCCCTGACGCAGCTTCAATCTGTCACTTTACCTGACCGGGAGGAAGAAACACTGAAAGCCAGGATTCTGCTGAAACTCGCCGACATCCTGCTGTTCCATTTTGCCGACTACAACCGTTCCCTGCAACTGCTACTCCTGAACATCGACCTTGCCCGGAAAACCAATGACCACGAAACGTTACTGATGACTTATACCTACCTTGGCTTTAATTACCGGTTTCTGAAGCGATACCCGCAGTCGGTCAGGTACCTTGACCAGGCAATCCTCCTGGCCCGACAAATTAACGATACCAGCCGTCTGATATCCTGTATCAACGAAAAAGCCAACAACTTCTTTCTCATGGGTATGGATGACGCATCCAAAACCTTGCGTATGGAAGCGCTGGAACTTGCGCGAAAGTCGGGAAAACAGACTGAAGAAAATTTTGTGAGTCATGATATTGCAAATTCCTATGCCATGAAAGGCGCCTATGATAAGGCCCTTCCATTTTTTCTGAGCTCTTTCCGATTTTATTCGGCAGGTTCCGACCAGCGCCTCACCGGAATATCCGCCCTCAATGTCGCTGAGGCATACATCCATATTAAAAAACCCGACAGCGCCCTGTTTTATCTGAGCCTTGCCAACCGGATTGTCACCGAAAATAATTTTATGGCTGAAAAGACCCAGGTGTACCAGGCCTATAGCGAATATTACCGCGCCCTGGGCGATTATCCCAGGGCATTCGATTATCTGAACAAATATGTCCTTCTGCACGATACCATCTATAACCTCGAAAAGGAACGCCAGATCAGTGAGTTTTCGGCACGTTTTGAATCCGACCAGAAAGAACAGGAAAATATGCTACTGAAACAGCACTTCCGGAGTATGAAAACAATCGGTGCGCTCTCTGCAACATTCGTCTTCCTCCTGATCATCATCCTGTTCGTGAACAACCGGAGAAAGAAGATCGCAAACAGGGAACTGGCCAGGCGAAATGAGCTGATCAGCAACCAAAAGGCAAACCTGTCGGTTGCCTTCGACATGCTCCGCCACCGGGAAAAAGAGCTCCTCGACGCCAACAATTCCAAGGATGTTTTCTTTTCCATCATCGCGCATGATCTGAAAAGCCCGTTCAATGCACTGCTTGGTTTCTCGAATCTTTTGAAGGATGAATTTGATTCCTTTACCAATGAGGAGGTCAGAAAATTCGTCGCAAACATCGCCGATTCCGCGGAAAACATTTACCTGCTGGTCGAAAACCTTCTTGCCTGGAGCCGTACCCAGACCAACCGGATCGTGATAAATCCTGTCCGGATCGATCTCAATGAAAAGGTCAGGGAAGTGATTTCTACCCTCACGCCCCAGATTCAAAAGAAAAATATCAGGGTATTCGTGAATTCCGGAAATCCTTTGATGGTTTCAACCGATCCCGGGATGATCGATTTCGTAATCCGGAACCTTCTTTCCAACGCCATCAAGTATTCCTTCGCGGGAGGCGAGGTCCGAATCGATCAGGAGCAACTGCCTCAAAAAATCAGGGTGGCATTCATCGACAACGGTGTGGGAATTCCTTCCGAAAACCTGTCACGGTTATTCCGGATCGACGGAAAGGTGAAGACTCAGGGTACCGAACATGAAACCGGCACAGGGCTGGGTCTGATCATCTGTAAGGAATTCATAGAAAAACTAGGGGGAGAGTTGTGGGTCGAAAACCGGGAAGATCACGGTTGCACCTTCTTCTTTACACTGCCGACCCAGTAAATCCGTTTTACCTGACCCTTCCGGTATCGGGAACCACCCCGCTCTCTTTTGATTGCCGGACCAGTTTCATTGCTTCTTCGCGGATAAGATCCTCCAGAGGAACTTTTTCGCGAACCGATTTCTTTTCCAAAAAATCAAGATACTGGCGGTCGCCTCGAATCAGCTTCAGAAAGTAGGCAAGGGTGTCGGTTTTGGCCGGATCAACGCGGCCTGCGACTTTCGGAGGCGTGAAGATCAGTGGTTTATTCAGATCTATCATCCTGAAAATAAAAGCTTTCCTTACCGTATCCATTCCCCTGATGATGGAAATGGTATCGGAAGGAACGATCAGGTCGAACAGGTTTCCGTACAATTGCACCGGATCTTCATAATCGTCGCTCAGTGCAATGAACCACATATCGTCGCCCTGTTTCAGATTTCCATTGATTTTGTTGATCCAGTAATATTTATGGATTCGCTCAAGGGAGCCGATGGCATAGACCGGGAGGTGCGTCGGGCGACCCAGGTAATATTCGAAATTGGCAGCCGGGAACCACCTGAAAGTGATGATGGGCGCGTCTTTATCCATCAGGAAATGATCCTCATCCCATTTTTTCAGAGGTGCAAACTTTTCTCCCAGTTGCTCCCAGCCATACAGGTCGAGCGATACATCGTCGATCTTCATTTTTTGCAGGGGGATCCAGCCCCCGCGGATCTGTCCGACTGCCAGCGTTATCACCGAACCAAGTAACAGCAGGGAGAAAAAGACAGGAAGGGGGATCAGTCGCTTTACGGTTCCTTTAAGGGAGGGTTCCGAGAGCCAGGAGGCGACGATGACCAGGAGCCCCAGGTATCCCGGACCGGTCCAATGCGGCAGGGTACTGCGGAAGAGTGAAAATGCCGTGAATACCGCGATGAGGGGCAGACTGGTCCATAACAGGATCTGCCGGTGTGGGGCGCTGATGAAATGTCGGCGCCGGATCAGGGCGACAAGAGAAATTAAAATCAACACCACATTGACGGGATTGTTGTAAAAGAACTGGCCTGCAATCTCGGTAAGAAAATATTGGGGCTGCAACCCCGATTCCGTGATTCCGACCCTGTTTTCATGGAAGGTAAAGCTGATGAAATTATTTTCCATATTCCAGAAAATAACCGGGAGGAACAGCAGGGCTGAAACCAGTAGGGATCCCCAGAACTCCTTTGTCAAAATCCATTTCCAGTCATAAATTAGGATGTACATCAGCATGCCGAAAATCAGGAAAACGGAGTGATATTTCGACAGCAGGGCGAGGCCGGCTGTCGCACCGGCAAAAAAGATCAGGTTCCTGTTACGCGGCGATCGTTCGCGATCGGGCAGCGACTTCAGGAAGAGGTAAAGGGTCAGCAGCCAGAAAAAAACCTGCGGTGTATCAGGCAGGATGAAGGTTCCGGTCAGTATAAACCCGTAAAACGATGCGGTATACAGCAATGCCGCGTACAGACCCGTAAGATGGTTTTTAACGGTAAGTCCGATCAGGAACATCAGATAGGTACTGAGGGTTCCCAACACGACGGAGCCGAGCCTCACAAAGAATTCATCCTCGAAGGTGAGGTTCAGGGTAAACGCATCGATCACAAAGCCCACCATGGGTGGATGATCGAAATGGCTCAGGGCAGGATACTTCGCGTAGGTCCAGTAATAGACCTCATCGTTCCCAAGTTCAATGAAGCCCGCGATAAATCCACGGATCAGGACCGATACCACGAGGAGTACCAGAAGGGCAATGTGGATTTTTCTTTTTGAAGGCATGTTGCAAGACAGGGGCCAGGTAAGCCGTCGGGTTCCTGAATCCCTCTGCGAAGTAACAAAAAATTGTCGGTTTTCAGGTCATCAGAGGGTTCTTATCCTTTTAAAAAACGCTGAACAGAAGTTTCAAATTCAGAAATACAACCAGGCTCCCGATGATCAGCAGGATAACCTTGGTGTGTGTTTTATTGACATATTTTCCCATCACTTTTTTGGAGGATGTCAGATAAATCTGAAGGAAAATCGTAAAGGGCAGCTGGATGCTCAGTACCATCTGTGAGATGATCAATCCCCGGTAGGGATCCGACACCATGAAGATGATCAGCAAGGCTGCGACCAGCGAGATGAGCACCCCCAACCGGGAATGACTGTCACGGATATCGTAAGGCTCACTGAACAATCCTGCGAAGATCGATCCTCCGGCCATCCCGGAGGTGATCGTGCTGGCGATACCGGCACACAGCAGGGCAACCGCGAAGATGGTACCCGTGTTGTTCCCGAGCAAAGGTTGCAGGATCCCTTTGGCCTGCTGTAATTCTGTTACTTCAATCCGGTTCGAAAAAAATGTTGTGGCAGCAAGAAGGATCATGGCGCTGTTGATGGCCCACCCGATCAGCATGGAGAACAGTGTGTCGAACAGCTCGAAATCCATCTGGCGTTTGATCACCTTTTCATCCTCGAGGTTCCATTGCCTGCTCTGGATCACCTCTGAATGCAGGAACAGATTGTGCGGCATAACAACGGCGCCCAGCACGCTCATGATCACGATCATGGAGCCCTCGGGCAGGGACGGTTTTACCCACCCCACCCCTGCCCTGACCCAGTCGATGTCGACCAGCGAAAGTTCATACAGGAACGATAGTCCGATTACCGACACGAAGGCAATGATAAATTTTTCGATCTTACGGTAAGAGTTTGTAAATACCATGATGATCACGAAGAGGAAGGCAAGGAGCGCCCCGGCTGGGATGGGGATGCCGAACAGCATGTTCAGGGCAATGGCGGCGCCCAGAATCTCGGCCAGCGAGGTGGAGACCGATGCGCCCATGGCTGAAATCAAGACAGATTTCGATACCCAGCGGGGGGTGTGAAGCGTTGCGGCTTCCGACAGACACAGTCCGGTAGCAATTCCCAGGTGGGCAACGTTGTGCTGCAGGATGATGAGCATGATGGTCGAGAGGGTCACCATCCACAGCAAGGTGTAGCCAAAGGCTGATCCGGCCGCGATATTCGATGCCCAGTTACCCGGATCGATGAATCCCACGGTCACGAGCAACCCGGGTCCGATGTACTTCAGAATATCCCGTGCACCGAACCCGGGCTTGTGGTCACGACGTTTTAGATCTTTAAAAAAATCAAGGATCATCCTTACAGGAGCACTACTCTTTTTCGAATCCCCATTTCCAGACGAAGGCGGCGAGGATGGCGCCCACGATCGGGGCCAGGATGAACAGCCAGAGTTGTGCCAAAGCCTTACCGCCGGCAAAAATAGCGGGTCCCAGGCTGCGTGCCGGGTTGACTGAAGTCCCCGTAACCGGGATTGTAACAAGATGAATCAGCATGAGGGTGACCCCGATGGCAAGGCCTGCCATGACTCCATTGCCATATTTGGAAGTCACTGCAAGGATCACGAACAGGAACAGGAAGGTCATGACCATTTCAATGACAAAGGCGCTTAATGTATCATAACCACCCAGATAGCCTTCACCCCAGCCATTGGAGCCAAGCGCCCATTCACCCATCTGGAAATCGGGACGACCCACCAGTATCAGGAACAGAACTCCGGCCCCGAGTAGCGCGCCAATGCATTGGGAAATGATATAGCCGATTGCATCTTTCACTTCCATTTTACCGGCTACCAACACCCCGATGGTCACTGCCGGGTTGATGTGGCAACCTGAAATGCCTCCGATGGCATAGGCCATCGCAACCACCGCGAATCCGAACGCAATCGAAATACCCAGCAATCCCACCCCGCTCGGGCCGGTCTGACTGATTCCCGCAATGACGGCTGCTCCGCAGCCAAAAAGCACCAGGCTGAAGGTGCCGATTAACTCAGCTAAATACTTTTTCATGATCTTTGTTTTAATGGTTGTTTCAAAAATAATTAAAAAAATGAAGAATGCCTTAAAAAAGATTATATATTTACATGTTCTAACGACAATCCACCAAAAAAAAACGTAACCATGAAAAAGATCATTTTACTGTTTTCAGCGCTGTTGCTTGCCGGAACAATTTCCGCACAGCAAAAGGCTTATCTGTCATTGGGAGTGGGAGCGGGTCTTGGAACCGCGCGCACCTACGACCTTTACAACGGGTATAAAGTTCATCCGGTCGGACTTGGGAAAGGTCTTGATTTTAACCTGCGGGGCGGTTATTTCGTGGGCCAGGCCATTGCCATTGAACTCGGTGTCGGGTACCGGATGGGATTCAACACCAAAGTGGATCTTGAAGAGGGAACGGACTCCTATAAAAGCTATGGCGGATCCGGCACACTCAAATTCAAGAGTGATATGCTTTACCTGGTTCCGGCCGTGGTGATCTCACCCGACTTTGAATCCAAGACGAGACCCTATGCCCGCCTGGGCGTTTTGATCGGCATTATGCCCTCCATGACGACCAAGATGGATATTACGACAACCAGTTACCCCTATGATGCCCTTGCAGCAACCGATAATACCATCGCAACCATTAAATACTCGGGTGGTGTGGCCTTCGGGGGCAGCTTTGCATTGGGCTGCGATTTCAACCTCAGCGATCTCCTGGCCATCTATGCAGAAATTTATTACGACGCCCTGAGTTACGCTCCTACCAAAGGTGAATTCAAAAAATGTGAAGTCAATGGAAAGGATGTCCTTTCCGACATGACAACGTATGACAAGGAAGTGGAATTCGTGAAAGACCTCACCGGTTTTGTACCGAAGGACAGCGAGCCCGACCAACAGTTGAAAAAAAGTTATCCGCTCAACAGCCTTGGACTGAATATCGGATTAAAGATAAAATTATAGCTGATCCTGAAAGAACCTTTGTTTTCAGCCTGCCACGACCGTGGCGGGCTTTTTTTTGCTCCAGCGTGTTTTTAATTTATCGAAATAGAGGTAAACGACCGGTACCACAATGAGGGTCAGAAAGAGCGAACTGGTGAGTCCGCCGATCAGCGCCCAGGCTGTACCATTCTTCCACTCCGAACCGGCGCCGGATGCCAGCGCGATCGGCAACATCCCAAAGATCATCGAAAAGGTGGTCATGAGAATGGGCCGCATCCGCACCTTTCCTGCCTGGATAAGGGCATCAAATGTATTGTAGCCCTCCGCTTTCAACTGGTTGGTGAAATCGACGAGCAGGATGGCATTTTTCCCAACCAGTCCCACCAGCATGATGATTCCGAGGATGGAGAAAACCGTCAACGACTGCATGGTGAGACCCAGGGCCAGCAAGGCGCCTATGATGGCAAGCGGAATCGAAAAGATCACCACGAACGGATAGACATAGGAATCGTATAAGGCAACCATAATCAGGTAAACGAACAAAATGGAGGCAAGGAAGGCAATACCCATACTCCCGAAAGCCTCGGTCTGATATTTCATATCTCCTTCCGCAATCACCGTTACCTCTTTCGGCATGGGCATGGCATGCACCACCTTCAACACATCCTCACCCACCGAACCGACCGGCCGTCCGATGACCTGGCATTGAACCGTGACCGAAGGAACCCGGTCGTACCGTTGCAGTATCGTCGTCCCGCTCGAAGGCCGGATCATGGCAAACTGGTTTAACTGTATGCTTTTTCCCTGGTCATTGATAAATGAAAGGCCTGCAATGTCATTGATGCTGTTGCGGTCGAACTGGTCGAGCAGCACGTTGATATTGTACTCGTTGTCACCCTCCCGGTATTTTGCATCGGTGTTGCCGCTGAACGCATTTTGCAAGGTCATTCCAACCACCGCGGTCGAAAGTCCGAGACTGGCCATCTTATCTTTGTCGATGCGGATATCGACTTCCGGGTTGCCGGCCTCAACCGACAGTTTTACTTCATACGTCCCGGGAACCTTTTTCATTTCGGCCATCACCACCTCCGACCAGCGGGTCAGGGTGTCGAGGTTCGGGCCGCTTAACACGATCTGAATCGGATCCATATCCGAGGTGCCCATCAATGAAACGATGGTCGAGCGGACTTTCACGCCGGGGATCAGATTCATGAGATCTTTTTTCATTTTGATGGCAAACAACTCCGAAGTGATCTCCCGTTTTTCCTTGGCGACCATCTTTACATGCATTTCCGATTTATAGGCGGAGCTCCCTGCCTCGAAAAAGCTGGTGGTACTTCCTACCGAGGTAAAGACGCTGACTACTTCCCGCTGCTTCATCAGGTATTGCTCCGCTTTCAGCGTCATCTGGTTGGTTTGTTCAATGCTCGCATTCTTGGGCAACTCCATCTGGATGATCACTTCACCCCGGTCGCCCATACTCACGAATTCCGAACCGATAAACCCGCCAATGACCAGCGACAGGGAAGCAAAAAAGAGGACTGTGGTACCAGCGATCACGATAATTTTATGACGCAACGACCAGGCTACCACCCTGGAATACCCCTCGGTGAAACTGTGCAGCCACCGCTCAAAACCAAGAATGATCCTGCCCGGCAGGGTTTCCTCCCGGAAACGTGTTTTCTTGGCCATCCGTGAAGCGAGCAGCGGCGTTATGGTAAAGGAGACGAACAAACTCAGCAGGGTGGAGAATACCACGACCAGTGAAAATTGTCTTAATAACCCTGATACCATGCTCGATATCAAGGCAATAGGGAGAAATACCACCACATCGACGAGGGTGATGGAAATCGCTGTGTAATTGATCTCGTTTCGTCCGTCAAGCGCGGCTTTCCGGCGTTCTTTTCCCATCTCCATGTGCCGGTAAATGTTCTCCAGAACAACAATCGAATCATCCACTAGAATTCCGATCACCAGCGACATGGCAACCAGGGAGATGATGTTCAGCGAAAAGTCGAACAGGTACATGGCGGTAAAGGTGGAGATCAGGGAGGCGGGAATGGCTACCAGAACGATGAACGAATTCCGCAGACTGTGCAGAAAAACAAGCATGACGAGCGCCACCAGACAGATCGCAATCAAGAGGTCCTTCATCACGGCATTGGCCGATGTCAGGGTGAATTCAGAAGTGTCGTTGGCAATGGCCACATGTAACTGTTCGGCCTGGTAGATCCCTTCGATCTTTCCGATCGCCTGTTTCACATTTTTCGAGATCTCCACTTCATTGCCATCGGGCTGCTTGAAGATCAGCAACCCCAGCGAAGTCTGTCCGTTAAAACGGTTGATGCTGACGGTCTCCTTTTTTGAGTCGCTTACATCAGCCACATCTTCAAGCCTCACCGGGCTCCCGCCGGCATCCGATTTAACGACCAGGTTTTTCAGATCTTCGAGGGCGACAAACTTCCCGGATAACCGGATGATCACCTCCTGGCTCTGATCCTTGATCTTGCCGGTCGGAAATTCCATGTTGGCGCTCCGGATTGCCTGCGTGATCTGGAGGATCGAGATCCCGTGGGCTTTGAGCTTGTTGTTGTCGACATTGATGCGGATCTCCCGTTCCTCACCTCCCACGATATCAACCTGTGAGATGCCGTTGATGGTGGAGATCATCGGTTTGATCTTGTTTTTGACAAGATCGTACAATTCGGTGGAAGGAATGTTAGCAGTGAGCCCCAGGCGCATGATCGGGATATCATCCATGCTGAAGTTGCTGATAATGGGCCTTTTCACATCCTCCGGGAGGAGGTATTCGATGTTCGCTACTTTCCGGGTGGCATCTTCGGTAGCCTTATCCATATCGGCCGAATTCTTGAAGATAACGACTACCACCGAATTCCCTTCGGACGAGGTGCTTTGAATGTTATCGATATCCTCAAGTGAGGAGATGGCATCTTCGATCTTTTTCGTGACCGAATTTTCAACTTCCGAAGGCGAAGCCCCGGGATAAGCGGTCACGACGACGAGTACGGGTTGAGAATATTTCGGGAAAAGCTCGTAATTCAACGAAAAATAACTCACGATCCCCATAAAAATAAGCACAGTGAAGATAACCACGATCAGCGTGGGTCTCTTTATCGCAATTTCAGTAAGTGTCATGACAGGGAATTATTTTGAATTGACAATCTTGATACGGCGCATGTTGTCGAGGTTGATCTGTCCGGAGATCACAACCTGCTCCCCTGGAGCCAGTCCGCCGAGAATCTGAACTTCATGATCGGTAGCGATTCCGATGGTTACCGGTTTCAGAATGGCCCGGTCGTTTTCGGCCACATAAACTTTCGGGGTTTTGATGCTTCCGACGATCGCTTCACGGGGAACAACCAGCGCCTCGAACACGGATTCGGAATGAAACATGGCGGTGCC
>JAQWBQ010000013.1 GCA_028706295.1 Bacteroidales bacterium | reverse complement strand
GACCTGTCGTGGTTCCAGGACCCGGTCTTCACGCAGCAGGTCAGGGGTGCACTCGACACCATCCGCGTGCGCTTCAGGCCGCGGCCGCATTGCCTCGTGGGTGAAGCCTTCGCAAACGGGAATCCCACCTTCGACAACGACATCCTCTACAACAGCGGCTCAGGCCAGTTCCCGACCGAGCCACTGCGCATCCTCTCGCTTTTCCGCTACTGGAACATCCTGAACTACTTCTTCCCGTATAAAAACATCATGGACCAGCCGTGGGATACCACCCTCGCCGAGGTTATCCCGCTCTTCCTTGATGCGCAGAATGCGGTGACTTACGACAAGGCCGTTATGCTGCTGGCCAAGCGCATCGACGATTCGCATGCCTTCCTCAACGGCGGGGTCGTGAATTCCATCCTGGGAAGCTATTACCCGCGGTTTTCAATCGCGATGGTCGAAGGCGAGACGGTGGTAACTAAAGTATCGTCCTCGGTGAACGTCATCGCGCCGGGCGATATCATCCGCACCATCGACGGCGTCGACATCGGCATCCTGTACGACAGCCTCGAAGCCTTCACCCACGGGTCGAATCCGCTGGCGGTTGCCTCATATGTGCATGACGACATCCTGCGGGGGCCGTATGGGTCGTTTCCCGTCACCGTCGAAAATCAGGCCGGGATCCACCCGGCTGTGCTTAAGCGCGACTGGTCGGCCAGCCAGTTCTATGCCTTCGAACAGAACGCCACGCCGGTGTGGTACGATACCGTGATGACCGGCGGCTGCACGTTTGGTTATGTGGATATGGGGCGCCTCACCACGAGCCAGACCGGCGCGATGATGAACGATCTGTGGGAGACCGATGCCATCATATTCGACATCCGGAATTATCCCCAGGGAACCTTATGGTACCTGGTCAACTACCTGTTTCCGCAGCCTTTTCAGATTGCGGCGTTCACCACCCCCGACATCGATTATCCCGGCGTGCTGTTCTGGATGAATGTAAATATAGGGAGCTATTCTCCGGAAGTTTACCAGGGGCAATTGATCATCCTGTTCGATATCCGCACCATCAGCCAGGCGGAGTACACCGTGATGGGGCTCGAGCAGCATCCCGGCGCGATCAAGATCGGGAACCAGACCAAAGCCGCCGACGGCAATGTGTCGGTCATCTCCCTGCCCGGCAACCTCTCGGCGAACTTCACGGGGCTGGGCACCTTTTACCCCGACCACACGCCAACCCAGCGGGTGGGGATCGTGCCCGACATCGAAGTATGGCCAACCATCGCGGGCATCCGGCAGGGGCGGGACGAGATCCTCGAAACTGCCATGAACTGCAACATCCTTTCCGCCGGCAATGAAGCCCGGAAGCCGGAGGTTCTCAGCCTCTTTCCGAACCCTTCGGACGGACCCGTCACCGTTTCATTCAGCATACCCGGGATGCAGGCTGCAACCCTTGAAGTACGCGACATGACGGGAAATCCGGTCTATGGGTGGGCGCTGACCGCAGCAGATTTTGCCCGCCGGTCGTGTGTGATCACCCCGTCGGGGTGGCCTGCCGGGATCTATGTCTGCCTGCTGAAAACCGGCGGGAATGTTTACTGCACGAAGCTGATCCGCCTGCGGTGAGGAGTCCGCGGATCAGGGATCATTTACAGAACCTTTGTGATTTCGCGAAAACTCAATTTACCGAAGGATTTTGAATACCTGCATTTTTGAACAGGAACCGGGCAAACCCAACGATTAATGTTTGTCGTAAATTTTTGATCTGTCGCGGTAACCCGGATTGTCAAGATACCAATCGCCATAGGCAGAACCGGCGCTCACTGCCCAGTCGAAGAAGTGCAGGTATGCATCGGTTATTTTCACCTTCTCAACCGGCCATTCAAACGCACTGACAATATCAATTGCCCAGGGAAGGTTGTTTTTAGTCTTGTAGTATTTTCCGGTTGAAGGTTTTGAATCATCATCCATGGTGCCCAGCAGCGCGGCATTCGCAAGATCGGTAGGCGGCCGGTCGGCCAGATGAACCTCGACACCCCTTTGCTGATCAACCATAATGAAGGGATTCCATGTTGAAAGGGCAAAATCTGATTCCATAAGTTTTTCCGTTCCGGGTGAGATATGCACCACAATGGTGTCGTACGGGACAAACGGTGCCGTCATCTCGGTGTTCACCCCCAGCCCTGATCCTGCATGAGGCAGGGAATTAAAAACATCATCAAAAACAATGATGGTGGGTTTCGACTGACCATTCTCAAAACCGTTTGATTTCAGGGAGATGTAATGCTCCTTTATTTCTTGCCCCGTAATATTCAAAGAGTTGATTTTGGAAAGAAACAAGGCAGATGCATCGGGGAGGTTGAACCCGAAACCATTATGATAATATGCCCCGCTTGCTTTTACCACGAACGTCAGATCAACATCAACAACATAGTTGGAGGCATCGGTGACGGTTAAAAACCTGTAGTCCACCACCACGTCATTGAAATCGTAGTCGCCCATGCCCGGCCACAAATCTTCGAATGCAAGACTGCCATAGCCAGCGGCAGGAAACAGATTTTTGAACGCCCGTAAAGGATCCAGTGGGTAATCATCCAGGTTATCCGGAATGCCATCCCCGTCAGAATCCGTTAGGTTGCAGTCGCTTGAAAAGTGTGCGGTGTTATCAATCAACGGCCAGTTGCTCGTTGACCATACAGGATCATCTACCTGAATGCAAGTGAGCGATGGATTATCAGTAGCGGAAAAATAAAATATTGCATGATTATTCCCATTCTTAAAATTCAGGCTTACGATCTGATTTTTTGCACATTCAAATGATTGCAACGACGTATTGTGGGAGAGATCTAAGGTCGTAAGCAGATTGTTCAAACACGACAGGGTTATCAATAAACAATTTTTTGAGACATCAAGAGCGGGTATTTTGTTGTTGAGACAATACAGATATTTCAGGACAACATTCTTTGAGAGGTCTAATGAAGTAATCTGGTTGCCGTTGCAGTCGAAGTATTCAAGTTCCGTGTTGTGTGAGACGTCGATACTGGTCAACTTGTTCTGGTTGCACCATAATGAATGGAGGGCTGTATTCTTTGAGACATCAATACTGGTCAACCGGTTCACGCCTATATCTATTGATCTTAGTGCAGTGTTTTTTGAAATATCGATATCGGTAATAAGGTTGTTGAAACAGCTGAAATATTCCACCGGGTTATGGGAAATATCAATTCCGGTAAGTTTGTTTTCACTGCAATACAGATTTTTCAGGAGACTATTCTGAGACAAATTCAAATTTGTCAGGTCATTCTTACTGCAATTTAAAGTCTGCAAAGCAACAAACGCTTCAATTCCGGTAAAGTCAGATACATGTTTGTTATTAATGGTCAGTTGTGTCACTGTATTAATATTGCTGGTAAGCACGTAATGATCCAAAACATCATCATACCCCAGATTAATCAGCGCCTGTTCGAAATTAGGATCGGGAATATAAGTTTTCGGTTGATTCCAACCACAATTGTCACTATAGGTTGCAGTTGGTGGTTTATTCGGCCAATTGGTGGTTGCCCAGGCAGCATTATCCACCATGATACAAGTCAAATTTGGATTATACGTCGCCATAAAGTTCGTAATGCCCGGATTGTTCCCGTTTTTAACATTCAGGGTCACTAATTGGTTTTGATGGCACCATAAGATGGTCAGCTTTGGATTATTTGATACATCAAGATGTTCAATATTATTGGTTGCACATATAAATGACTGAAGTTTAATGTTTTTGGATATGTCCAGGCTTGTCAAATTATTCCATCCACAATAAAAGTCTACAAGAAGCGTGTTATTTGACACATCCAGACTTATCAGCTGATTATTTGAACAAAAAAACTGTTTTAATAATGTGTTGCTGGAAACATTTAAACTGGTCAGTTGATTTGAGCTGCAATTAAATATCGTTAATGCTGTATTTTTTGAAACATCAATATTTGTTAATGAATTAATATTACAACTAATTTGTGTTAACAGAGTATTTGAGCTGACATTCAGGCTGGTAAGTGAATTTTCATCACAACGGAGAAATGTCATGGCCGTACAATTTGAAATATTCAAACTGGTTAGTTGATTTTTTTGGGCAGCTAAGCTCAGTAACGCAGGATTATTGGAAAGATTCAATCCCGTCAGCTTATTCTCAGTACAAGATAAATATTTCAACGCTGAAAATGCTTCAATTCCAGTAAGGTCACTGATATTTTTTTTACTAACATCGAGGGAAGTAAGTGCATTAATATGGGAAGTCAGCACATAATGATCCAAAACGTTATCATACCCCAGATCGATCAATGCCTGTTCGAAGTTCGGGTCGGGGATGTACGTCGTTTGTGCTTTAACTGCAGTCCCAAGAATGACAGCCCACAGGAGCAGAATAATCTTTGCCTTCATTTTGCTTTAGTTAGTATAATGTTAGTTCAGGTAAAATGTGATCGAATTACCCTTGATCTCAACGGGTTTGTCATTGATCTTTATCCGGGTTACAACGGCAGGCAGGCTGACCTTTACCTGATACGATTTGTTCTTGCCCTGGTGCATCCCCCTGTGATACCTGATCTGGTTATCGGCCGAGGTAATGTTGATGACCGTTGTCCTGTCGCAGACAATGGCAATATCAACAATTCTTGAGGTGCTCCAGGTAAATGTCGGGTTGAAGGTGCATTTCTCCAGCGGTACGTTTGTAGTTTCAGGCCTGGTCTCAATATCCTTCCTGCAGGAATAAAACCCTAAAAGGAAAAAAATAATTAAAGCATTAACAAGGAAATATTTCATGAGTCCGGATTTTTAGAATGATTATTCCTGTTGTCTTGATACTTACGGCAGGATTCCGTGTTCGCAGTAGGTCAGTTGGTTTAGAATGGTTTTAGACATGCAATCAGCTTCTCATATACAGTTAGGCTTGCGAACATTGGCAACAAATTTATTTTTTTTAAATACGAAATTCAAGGATAAACTCGTAGGTGTTACGGTTTAATTAGTAACTGTAACGATAAACTTGTTTTACGTTTCCTCCCGGTAATACTTTTCTTCATGTGATATCAACTGCAACACACCAACCGGTTTTCTGTTCAAGCAACGACATGAATCAAAGGGGTTATATTGTTTCACTACCTTTGCCCCGATCAATCGGCAAACCATGATACGGAGACTGCAACAGCTCGAAAAAGCCGCACGCGCACTGGAACCTTCGGCAGGCCAACGAAAGAAAACCCGGGATAAAGTTATTGCATACGGCGAAGATTTTTTGAACCGCATAAAAACCTTAAAGGCTTACGATTTCACCGCCGACAAAGGGATCGGACTGCTTGATTCCCCGATCTCAGAGGAACCACTTGCAATAGATCAGGCGCTGGACCTGCTGAGATCGAACGTGGATTCTCACGGGCTGAACCCGGCATCGGGCGGTTACCTGGGCTTCATCCCCGGGGGAGGGATCTACTATTCGGCCCTGGGCGATTACCTGGCCGATGTGACAAACCGGCTGGCAGCTTTATTCTTCGGCTCACCCGGGGCTGTGCGCATGGAAAACATGCTGATCTCCTGGCTGGCGGGGATCCTGGGTTTTCCAAAAACCGCCGCGGGAAATCTCACCTCGGGAGGCAGCATCGCGAACCTCATCGCCATCGTGACGTCCAGAGATGCGAAAGGGATTGACTCGAAAAACATCACGAAATCGGTGATCTATCTTTCGCAGCAAACGCATCATTCGGTTCAGAAGGCGATCCGCATTGCAGGACTGAATGAATGTATCCTGCGTTACGTCCCGCTGGATCAGGCATACAGGATAAATGCCGGCGAGCTGGAATCGGCCATCCGAAGCGATAAAGAACACGGGCTGAATCCCTTCCTGATCGTTGCCTCAGCGGGGACTACCGACACAGGCGCCGTCGATCCGCTGGAAAAGATCGGTAAAATTGCCGCCGCGGAAGGATTGTGGCTTCATGTAGATGCCGCTTACGGCGGTTTCTTCATCCTGGCAGCAGAAGGAAAAGTGAAATTTGCCGGCATCGAAAAGGCCGATTCCGTATGCATCGATCCGCACAAGGGAATGTTCCTGCCTTACGGACTGGGCGCCGTCATTGTAAAAGATATGGCCAGCCTGCGAAATTCACACTATTACCTGGCTCCCTATCTTCAGGACGCCCAGGGTGAAGGCGAAGAGATCTCTCCTTCCGACCTTTCGCCCGAACTCACCAAGCATTTCAGGGGACTACGTTTCTGGCTGCCGCTGAAGCTTCTCGGGACAAAGCCTTTCGTGGCAGCCCTTGAAGAAAAGCTGCTGCTGGCAAAATATTTCTACCGTGAAATCGGCAAGCTGGGTTTTGAGACCGGTTGCGAACCGGATTTGTCGATTGTGACCTACCGCTGGATCCCCAAAAACGGCGATCCCGATGATTTTAATAAACGGCTGGCCGAAGAGGTGGTAAAAGACGGGCGGGTATTCATCTCTTCCACCGTCCTCGACGGGAAGTTCACCCTGCGGCTTGCCATTCTTTCATTCCGGACCCACCTGAAAACGATCCGGCTCACCCTCGAAATCCTCCGCGAAAAAGTGGAAATGCTCGAAGGGTGAAAAGCAATGGGGGAGGGTGCAGTGATCATGTGCAGGTTTACTGCCGGAGTTATGTTCCTTTATGTTGGAAAAACCGGATATAGAAACAGGAGATCAGAATTATTGTATCAACGGCAAAGAGGATACAAAACAATGTGCTCCAACTGGCTGGTCCTATTTTGAAGATCCCGATGAGCAACCCTGAAAGCGGGAAAATCATTCCCATGATTGTTCCTGCGGCCGGTTTCAGCAGCAGCGTCAGTCCCGCAACAAAATAGGCAACGCCAAAAAGGATCATTAAAACGGCCTCTGATCGCCCGGGAGCCATGAATCCCAGAATCAAATGGATAATACCCGTAAGCAATAACAGGACAACCGCTAAATATCTGATCAGCTTCACCTTACTTGTTCATATTCTTTTCCTGCTGTTTTGCAGCTTTCTCTTTTGCTTTTTCAGCGGCCTTTGCCTGCGACTTTTCACCCGCGCCGATCGGAATGCTCAGGTAAACATACAGGGAGTTATTCTGTCCCGGATTGGAAACGCCTTTTGCAAGAACATGCGTGAATCCGTAATAATACCTGACTCCTAAATTCAAACCGGTCCCTTTCATAAAATGATAACCGATGCCGCCCATGGCTCCCACATCAAACCAGTTGCATTTTTTGTAAATGTTGTTCTTGTAGGATACATCATTTTCGTCGGATATCGTGTTATAAAACACGTCGGTGGCTTTTGTCAGGACCCCGAACATCGGACCTGCTTCGATAAAGAACTGGCATTTTAGCTTGTACCGTATCAAGATGGGAAGATTGATATACCGGAGCTGGCGCTGAACATGACCCGATAAAAACATGGTATCCAGCGCGGGATCGGCCAACGAATAGGTACTCAGCTTATCGCCTCCCATCGGAGATTTCAGCAATACGCCGGTATGGATGTACCAGTTTGTATTCTGCTTTAGCAGGATGTCGAAATACAATCCAAGGTTAAAGCCGGTGGTAAAGCTTGACTTATCGATGTTGGTAAGGGTAGCCAGATTGATTCCCCCGTCGAGACCGAATTTTAGCGAAGGTGTGTTTAGCTTGTCTCCGAACAACAATGCGATAACCACCTGTGAACGGGCCGGGGTGACTGCGGTAAGGGTCAGTACAAAGGCAATCAAGGCAGGAATGAGTCTTTTAAATAAATTCCTGCTTTTTACGGTTTGTCCGGCACAGCAACCTTTATTCAAGATCGTCATTGGTTACATATGTAAATATTATTATATTTTATGGGTCATTGATAATCCATCAGGATCATTCACGGTTTGCATGAACCTGGTTCCTATGGATATTTCATCTGAAAAATTACTGTCCGTTCCCTTTTCTGAATCCTGATTCTTCGATTTCGAGTTTAAGGTTTTTGGCATCGGCTGTCAGCACAGTGCCGGCTTCATATTGTGTTCCGTCGGGGAGGGAATTGTATTTAACATTTAAACCCACCTTATCCGAAGGTGTATCAAGCCAGGTAGCGACCGACAGGGCAAGCAGTTTCTTTGCCGCCATATCTACAGAAATCGATAACATATCGCCGTTCTGCATGTAATTGGGGAAGTCCAGTTTGAATTTCTTCCCGGGTTCAAGGATCTGGATCGCGACTTTGCCGCTTTCATAGATCCGCTGGATTTTGTCGCCATCGGGAGGAAGGTAATCATTGATTTTGTTCATGGCCCGGGTCACATATTCCTGCATATCCTCCTTTTTATTGGCGATGATCTTACCTTTGATTCCGCCTGAAGGAGCAGGCTGAACGGTTCCGCCGGTGGCAACTTTGATCAGTTTCCCATCCACGCTGTAATAACACTGGTTTTGTTTTGTGGATTTCAGTTCATCCTTGATCCAGGTTTTGGTCGTTTCAATCCAGGAATACTGCCGCATGTTGACTTTGCTCTGGACGAGGCTGGATTTTATGATCGACATGGTCTCCTTCATATCGGGCTGGGCAGTTATGTTTCCCAGAAAGGCAATGGTAGCCAGGCATAAAAGCAGATAGTTTTTTTTCATGGTTGTGAGTTTTCTGAGTTTAAAATTTTTGGAAAAATAATGGTATTTAATTGACTTGAGGTTATCTGTTACGATTAATTCCCTACTGCATCGATCCCCCCGGTGTTCCGTGATCAGCGCTGAAAATCATGGTTGATACATACACCGCAAATGTATTAAAATAAAATTCCGAAAAATCTTCTTTGCATTAATATTTAACAAATATTTATTTATTATATTTGTTGTCCCCGGCACAGAGATGCCAAAAAAAACACTGCACTTAAACCTTCAAAAATCAGCGCATTATGAGACGAATCCCCACTCAGGCTATGTCATTAGGCATGATTCCGTTGACCATAGCAGGACTCACGGGCTGCAAACAACACGCAACCGACACCGGAAAGTTCAAAGGTGAGATGAAGCTGGATGTCCGTCAATCTACCGAGGACTGGATCCCATACCTTCCCAAACAAGCTCCCGAAGGCTCGCCCAACATACTCTTTATTCTGTACGACGACACGGGACTGGCCTTCTGGTCTCCCTTTGGCGGCAGGGCCAACATGCCTACTTTGCAGATGCTTGCCGACAGCGGACTGATCTATTCCCAGTTTCATACCTGTGCACTTTCGTCACCCACGCGTTCCACGCTGCTGACCGGCCGGAACCATAATCTGAACGGGTACGCTTCGATCGCCGAGTGCGCTTCAGGATTCCCGGGTGCCAACGGGCGTATCCCGGATGAATGTGCCACAATTGCAAGTGTTTTGCGCGACAACGGATATGGAACGTTCTGGATTGGAAAGAATCACAACGTCCCTGTGCAGGATATTTCCATGGCGGGAGACCGGAAAACCTGGCCTCTTTCACAGGGATTCGACCGTTTTTACGGCTTCATGGGTGGAGAATCAAGCCAGTGGTATCCGGAACTTGTCTCGGATAACCATTTCATCAATCAGCCGTATTATCCCGAGGAAGGTTATCATCTTTCAAAGGATCTTGCCGATCAGGCCATCAACATGATACGCGAACAGAATGGAAGCAATCCCACCAAACCCTGGTATATGTGGTACTGTCCGGGCGCCAACCACGCCCCCCATCAATGCCCTCAGGAATATATCGATAAGTATAAGGGAAAGTTCGACGACGGTTATGAGGCTTACCGCAAGTGGGTCCTTCCCAGGATGATTGCCAAAGGGATTCTGCCTGAAGGCACGGAGCTTACTCCTTTGAATCCCATGCCTAAATCGATTGCCAATAAAGCTGATTTTGTGCGGCCCTGGAACAGTCTGAGCCCACAGGAGAAGAAACTGTTTTCACGACTGGCCGAGGTGTACGCCGGATTTTCGGAATATACCGATGCCCAGGTGGGAAGGTTGATCGAATATCTGAGAAAATCGGGACAGCTTAATAACACCATCATCATCTATGCAGCCGACAACGGCGCCTCAGGGGAAGGTTCCCCCAACGGTTCGGTCAATGAGAACAAGTTCTTCAACGGATATCCCGACGTTATAGAAGAAAACATCAAATATATCAATGAGCTGGGGAATCCTGACACGTATGAGCATATACCAACCGGATGGGCCGCGGCCTTTTCGACCCCCTTCAAGATGTTCAAACGCTATTCGGAATATGCCGGCGGAACCTGTGATCCGCTGGTCATCTGCTGGCCGAAGGGCATCAAGGCCCGTGGTGAAGTCAGGAACCAGTATCACCATTCCGTCGATATTGTGCCAACCATCCTTGAAGTGTGCAAACTTAAGATGCCGGATGTTTATAACGGGGTAAAGCAATATCCGCTTTCCGGTGTTTCGATGGCTTATACGTTTACCGCAAAGCCCGATGATCCTACCCGGAAACATATTCAGTACTACGCGATGATGGGGACCCGCGGACTCTGGAAGGACGGTTGGAAGGTCTCTTCCGTACATGCCCCCATGACCAGTACGGGCAATTTTGATAAAGATGAATGGGAACTTTATCATGTGGATGTGGACCGCGCCGAATCGAAAGACCTGGCAAAGGAAAATCCTGAAAAGCTCAAGGAACTGGTCAAGGATTGGTTTGATGAAGCGGAGAAAAATTTCGTGCTTCCGCTTGACGACAGGAATGCTCTGGAATTTGCCGGTGCTCATCGTCCCACAGGACAGCCTCCCCGCGACAAGTATATTTATTATCCCAGCGATTCGCCTGTTCCTTTGGCGGTAGCGGTGGATGTGGTCGGCCGTTCTTATATGATCGTTACCGACGTTGAAATTACCGATAAGGACTGTTCCGGCGTCATCTTTGCCCATGGATCGCGTTTCGGAGGCCATTCCTTATTCATCAAGGACAGGAAACTGCATTATGTGTATAATTTTCTTGGGATTGCTCCTGAGCAGGAATTTGTATCTCCGGAACTTAAACCCGGGAAATACACCTTTGGCATGGAGTTCAAACGCGAAAAGGATGGCCCCCACCACGAATCCATTGGATCGATGAAGTTATATGTGAATGATAAGGTCGTTGCCGAAGGTCCGATGAAGACCCAGCCCGGGAAGTTCTCCCTTGGAGGGGACGGACTTTGCGTGGGATGGGACAGTGGCGATGCCGTGAGTCGTGCGTATAAGGTTCCCGGAAAATTCAGGGGAGGCAGGATCATTTTCGTGGCAGTAACCGTCGACAAAACCCAGTATCTCGATATCGTGAAAGAGGCGCAGGCCGCTTTTGAAAGAGACTGATGGCAGGGCCAGCTGTCTTTTGCTGAAAAGCCAGGCCCGGGTTGTATTTATATTATGATTCCGAAATGTGAGGTGTATTCGCTCTTTGCTTTCAAAGCAATATTCTCAACTCCGGAACACAAAATGATAACCAGGCGAATCCCGCAATTCTGAAAAACAGTATTTCACGCGGGTATCACAGATCAATCGCCGAGGAACAGCGATTTCTTTTTCACATTTTGCGGAATGATTATATCATTGTGGCTGATAATCATTCCACCAAATTCCCTGTCATGATAAGAATATCAACCTTTATCCTTGTAATATCGTTGTTCAGCTCTTTTACTGAGGGCCAGACCGTTTCCACATTCCTGACCGGCTCCGGACTGAACGGACCCGACGGTTTTACCATCGACACAACCGGGAATCTCATTGTTGCCAACTGGGGAGGCGGTTCCGGAACTACCGTACTGAAGATCACTCCGGATGCTTCCGTGATAGTGATCGACTCCACTTCAGATGCCCCTGACGGACTGGCTTTCGACAGTGCAGGGTATCTTTATATATCCGACTATAATTCCGGTAAGATTACCCGCACTTCACCGGCGGGAGTGAAGACCGACTTCGCCACGGGGCTGAACCATCCCAGTGCGCTTGCATTCGATAACGAATGGAACCTTTATGTGTCGAACTATGGCGGCGGCACGGTAAGCAAAATAACGCCCGGGGGATCGGTATCGGTCTTCGCATCGGGATTCAGCGGGCCAATCGGCCTGGTCTTCGATCCTGACGGGAACCTTTATGTATCAAATTATAACACGGGTATCGTCAACAAGGTCACCCCAAACGGGATTGTCACGGTATTTGCAACGGTTCCCAATCCCTCCACATCGCGGATCCAGTACCTTGCCCGGGGGCAGTCGGGCAATCTGTACCTTCCTGCATACGGTCATCATAAAATCTATAAGATATCGCCCGCGGGGAATGTTACCGTATTAGCCGGGACAGGTGTCTCCGGGGGGAAAGACGGCCCTGCTGATTCGGCTCAGTTCAACGGTCCCAACAGTATCGCTCTTACCGCGGAAGGTAATTTATTTGTATCCGAGTACAATGCGAACCGTATCCGGCTGATCACCGGTGTTGAATTCCCGGTGGGGATCAAAGACCGGGGCCCGTCCCCATCGTCCGGTTTTATCCTTGAGAAGAATTTTCCTAATCCCTTCCGCGACAGGACCTATCTTTTCGTGCATGCATTTCGGCCGGGATCAATACTCATCCAAATCACTACTTCCCGGGGCGATGCAGCCGGCTGTATCGAACGATCGGTTAGCGAAGGCGATCATCTCATCCCGGTCGACAACTTTGGCCTCTCCGGCGGGATCTGTTATGCAACCCTGTGGTCGGAAGGACGTTGCTGGGGAACGCTTCGGCTCCTGGTCAGGCCATGAACTGAAAAATACCTCACCCCAGGGTTTCAAACCATCTGATCATTAATTGGTCACAGCTTCAGCAAGGAAGGTCCTCTTTCTTCAGCTTTTCATCAAATGTTTCACCGGGATGAGCTTTGAACACCTTTGTTTTTGCTGAAATTTGTAGTACATTTGTCATTATACCTCATATGATACTGAATCATAGCAGGTTGACGAATGTAAAGCTGCAATAACCCGGTGATCCTGAGTTACCCTCCTCTCATGTCCCTATGGCCGATATGCCCGATGAATTCTACCGGATTATGCTTGAGCAGGCCGATCAGAAGTGAGTAAAAGATTGTTCATTTTGATATACAAACCAACAAAAAAGGAGGTAATCAATGAAATTTATCACGATCATTCACCGGAGGCTCAGAGAAGGAAAGACCTTCGATGATTACCGGAGAGCATGGTTTCATGCCACCGGATTCGGCGCTCCAACCACGATGTACACGGTTGTCAATGCTTTCGATCCCCGCGAACTGATATCCGTTGCCGTGGGTGGTGATGATACTGCCGACTTCCGGGAAATGAAATCTAAAATGTCTCACCTGAAAGGCTCAGTATATGAAAAAGCCTGAGATCCGGTTAACTTCCCCATTCATAATCTCTGCCATTATTTTCCGAACGTGGATCCTTCATGGGTTCATCGGATGTTTTGTACCATTCAACGATTGAATACCCGGATTCAACTGTTTTACGGCCATCCCCTGTAACATATGAAATCAGTATGCATCCAATGTTTCAAAACACGATCTGTTAATCAATTCACAAATTAAACAAAATCAATTCAGTATGAAACAATTATCATTAATGGTCGCATTGCTGCTCATGGTTGTTATGGTAAAGGCTCAGACAGAGACGCCGAATTCAACGGATGAGATGAACACTATTTTCGGAAAGGAGAAAAAGACCAGGATTGGCTGGGTTATCGGGATTGACCCGGGGTACACACAATTCAGCGGACGTGATGTTTGGATGGCCGGACTGAGCGTTGGTATGATCATCAACCACAATTTCACCCTCGGTTTGACGGGACGCGGCTGGTGCAACCGTAATGGGATGTATTATCCAAATGTTACCGACACTACCGGTGCATATCTTGAAGGCGGGTATGGCGGACTACTGCTCGAGTACACCCTTTTCCCCAAATCGATGGTTCATGTCACCTTCCCGGTCCTGATCGGGGGAGGGGATGCCTCCTACATTACCGATCCGGATTACCCGGAATGGGATGAGAATGACTGTGACGAACATCGCAGAACCATCGACAAAGATCAGTACTTTGTTGTGGAGCCCGGGGTCCGCGCCGAGATCAATATCCTGAAGTTCATGCGGCTGAACGCCGGGATCAGTTACCGTTACGTGGCGGGGCTTGATCTGATCAACACCTCCTCCACCGTAATGAACAATTTCACGGCCACCGTGGGGTTGAAATTCGGGAAATTCTAACTGTCGTCAGAAATTTTGTCAGGTCATGAAGCCGTCCTCTCAGGGGGCGGCTTTTTTATTATGCTGAAAGATAATTTGTGTAATTTTAAGGGTATTCAATGTGAATTCATCATCCATCCAAAAAAGGAGCTTTAAATATGGGATTTAAGATTCAATACAGGCAGGAGCGACCCTCACCAACGGTAACCTCCGGGTAACCGGGACGCTTACTTTTACCGACGATGGAAGGCTCATTGATTTTCTCAGCCACGATCGCTTCGAAACCACCGACGGGAAACGGTATATCAACCACCCCTGGCGAACGCCGGTCGTTGAGTACCGCGCATCCGGCGAAATGATTCTTCCTTACCGGGCGGATGTGATCTACATCAGGCCGGAAGGGGAATTCTGCTATGGGAAATTCGAACTTACCACGGTGAAATACAATGTTGGCTGACAGTGGATGGAATGGTGATATCGGGAGGTTTTCAAGGGCATTCACCGGTTAAATACCAGGAAGATCAACTGGAAAATCAGAAAAGATGCAAGGGCAATAAAAAAACTCCGGGCTTTGCTCAATCCGTGTACCGCCCGCACCGTAGTGTAAAACAACGCCGGAAAGGCAAACAGGTACAGGGCAAAACAGGCCCAGAGAATGTTTCGCCAGATAGTAGGGCTGTTCATGGCTGTTTCATGCAGCCGGGCATCTATGACCCCGGTCATGCTGAAAAAACTCATCAGCAGGTCATGCAGCAGCGTACTCCACATGGCCACAGAGATCGACAGGCCGGTCAGCCCAAGGGTGGCTTCGAAAGAGCCGGAGCCTTTCAGGGTGCGGGCAATGACCTGCATGAAAGAAGCAGTGGCAAACCAGGCGAACATCATGCTCGGGGCGACGAGAAACCGGTTCCAGTAGTAGTATTGTTCCCTTGGAATGTCCAGCCAGGGAGCAAACGTTGAAGGCGCCCCGTTCCCTGCCCAGAGCATGAAGTACATCAGGGTATACAGCACCAGAGGGATCATCATGTACAAAAAGCCCGCGCGGAAATAATTACCGGCAAGGAGCTCATTAAAAGCCGCGGAGGGCTTGTAAAAGGACTTGAAATAGATGGCGAGGTGTTTCGGGAATTTCATGTTGAGGATTTATAATCGATGGTTTGCTCACCGACACCGGCCTCCTTCTGCCTTTTTTTGATGAAGCGGAGAATCACCGTGATGACGGCTGCAAGGATCAGCATGTAATCGGGGATGACCCCGAATTTGAAGGCAGCGGTGGTCCCGACCAACGCCCAAAGGAACGGAATAATCAGCAGGTATTTCGGAAGGGTTTTCCCGGCGATGAGCAGCAGGCCGAAGGTCAGGATGGTGGTAGGGCAGGGGAGGCCCATGACAATGGTTGTATGACGGGTACTTTCGATGAAATAGGTCAGCACCGGATAGATGACCAGTCCGAACCAAAGAAAGAAATATCCTGTGTAAGCCGTTGCTGAACACTCCATCCGGAACTGCGGGCTTTTCCGGATCCAGGTTTCGTAAAGGAAAAGTAGTCCCTGGATGATGAATAATGCGCCGAAGAGATAAGCAGCCGGGTTGATCCGGGTGAAAAAGGCAAGATGGTAGGCGGCTCCCATCCAGATCCATAAGAATCCGAGGTACGTGCCGGTCAGTCGATCCCTGAGCCTGAATGAAGAATGGAGGAGGAAGAGGCATCCGAAACCGAGCAGCACCAGGAGGATCTGCGTGGGGAATACGGCTTCATTGTAGTTTTCGATGATTCCGAAAAACTGCGAGGTGGTGAAGGGAATGTTCATGAGTCAATTCTGATTAACTGGGATTGTTGTTCAGACAGAGATTGAAATTGAAGGCGGTATGCGCCGTTATTCATTGATTTACGGCGATAAAAATACAATTTTTCGAAATGCGTCAGTCCACCCTGATGATGACGGTAAAGGGTGCGGGTACATTGAAAACCAGGTTGCATGCATTCAGGTTGACAAAGGCGCGGCTCCGGTCCGAACCTGAACAGCTAAATTTCCGTTTTCATCGGAAAATTATTTCTTTTCACCCGGGTCGCGGTTGCCAGGGATATTATTGATTCCTACTTTTGATCTGGATTCATTCGTAAATCGTAAATCATGTTCAATCGTAAATAGAAAGTTTTTCTCCTGAAAAGTTAAATTTACATCGACTCTAAGCATATGAAAGAAAAAGTTGTGATTATCGGTGGTGGCGTGGCAGGCTTATCTGCCGGAATCTATGCCGCGAAAAACGGGTTTGATACGGAAATCCTCGAGATGCATTCGGTGGCAGGCGGACAGTGTACTGCCTGGGAGCGCAACCGGTTCCGTTTTGATTATTGCCTGCACTGGCTGGTCGGCACTTCCAAAGGGGCCTTTCACGACATCTGGAAGGAGACCAACGTGCTGAACGACCGGACCGAGATCATTGACCATGAGATCCATTCGCAGATCATCGACGGGAAGGGGAATACCTTTATCATCTATGCCGATATCGACCGGTGGGAGCAGTATCTTCTCGGGATCGCCCCCGAAGATGAGGTCCCGATCCGCAGGATGTGCAAAACCATGCGAAAGAGCGCCTTTCTCGAGCCTTTTGCCCTGCCGCCGGAGTTGCGGAGCCCGCTCGATTACATCCGCATTATGCCCAAATTCTTCCCCCTCTTCCGGGTCGTGAGAAAATACGGAAGGCTGACCTGCCGGGAGTATTTCGACCGGCTGCATTTCAAAAGTCCCAGGATCCGGTCAGCCCTCTACACGATGTACGGGGAGCGAAATTTTTCGGCGATGGCTTTTATTTTCATGCTGGCCTGGTTCAATCAGAAAAATGCAGGATACATCAAAGGAGGCTCTTATCCCCTGGCTCAACGGATGGTGGAACGGTTCACCTCGCTGGGAGGCGCAATCTCTTACAGGAAACGGGTCGAAAAAATTACCGTGGAAAACTGTATGGTCCGGGGTGTGGTTCTGGCCGACGGGACCTCAATCGCGGCTGATTACGTGATCAGCGCGGCCGACGGCTATTCAACGATCTACGGCATGCTCGGCGGGAAATACGTGACCAAGGCCTTCGACCATGCCCATAAAAACTGGGAGCTCTTTCCGCCACTGGTCCAGGTTTCGTTTGGCATCGGGCGCGAAGTTTTATCGGAAGCGCCGATTGTCCTGAACTTCACGAAGGGGATGTCGATCGGGAGCACGCGGCTCGAATTCGGCTATTCGCTGATGAACTATTCGTACGACAGCACCATGGCCCCGGAAGGAAAAACCACGATGGTCATGCGATTTGAAACTCAATGGGATTTGTGGAAAGATCTGGAAGGCGATGCCTACCGGGCTGAAAAAGATCAGATCCTGAAGGATGCGACGGTCTGTCTCGAGACCATCTACCCGGGGATTAGCGGATTTATCGAGGCCACCGATGTGGCAACGCCGAAAACAGATGTGCGTTTCACCGGAGTCCGGAACGGAGCTTATGAAGGATTTATGCCCACGCGGGAAAACATGATGAAATCGTTGAAAATGCAGCTTCCCGGCTTGCGGAATTTCTACATGGCCGGACAGTGGCTGGTGCCGGGTGGAGGACTTCCCCCCTCGGCGCAGACCGGCAAATGGGCAGTGCAACTGATCTGCAGGAAGAAAAAACAGGAATTCAAATCCTGATCCCCGCGCAGCAGGGTTACCTGGATTCTTTTGCGAAAGTTTGCAGGACGGAAGGGTCAAAGGCTATATCCAGCTTCTTTCCGATGCCATAATAGGAACGGCTCGAAAGGTCGAAACAAAACGGTAACGCTTTCGCGATATCGGGCAAACCGGCTTCGTTGAGGCATTCTTCGTCGACTTTGATATCCACTATTTCACCGATAAAATGGGTATGCGACCCGAGTTCCAGGTAATGTAAGAGGGTACACTCAAGAACCACCGGAAATTCTCCGACGTATGGGGCATCCACCTTTTCGCTTCGGACGGGCGTGAGCCGGGCGCCTTCAAATTTATCCGTATCCTTTCCCGATTTCATCCCGAAATAATCGGCCTCTTTGACATATTTTTCAGAAGGGATGCTGATGGTGAAAGCCTTGCGATTCATAATATTGCCGTGGGTGTAAGTGGCTTTTCTCAACGAAATAGCGACACAGGGGGGATTGGAGTTGGCAATTCCGCCCCAGGCGGCATTCATCGCGTTCGGCTTTCCCGACGGATCATAGGAACCGACGATCAGCACGGGACTGGGTAACAAGAGGGGTTTCGGACCAATGGAATTTTTCATGATCATTCTGAAATTAAAGTTTAACAAAGGGTTCAGCAACAACTCCCGCTGCTGCTGCAGTCGCAGGTGGGTTCGGTACCCCGGATCAATCCGTTGAGGATTCCGGCTGCACAACCCACGCCCGACCTGACGGTGATGGCGCCCGTGACACAGTTCAGCGCGCATGCTCCGCATTCCATGCAGTGGTCACGGTTCCGGATGAAAGCCTTTCGGTCTCTGATTTCGAAAACGGCGTGCGGGCAGACCCGGGTACACATCCGGCAACCGTTGCATTTTGCGGCATCCAGCTCCAGGGTCACTACATCGGGGAGATAAACAAATCCATTCATGTTACAAAGTTATAAAAAGTGAGGCAATCCAAAGGGCCAGTCCCACCGCGACCAGGGCGATCTGAACGGGAAGCGCCACTTTCATCTCCTTCTGAACACCCGAAATAGAAGTAAAGGTCGACGATCCGGTAAAATTCATCGCCATGAACGAAGAGAGGCCGGCAGTCATCAGAAACCAGGCAAGGATCTCCAGCGGATTTGTTCCGAAGGATCCGGTAATGAGAAGCAGTGTGGCTGTAAGAAATCCCATCAGGAGACCTTTTAACGAAAACCTGCGGAAGGGTATCCAGGGCAGCAGGGCCGGGGTCACGACACAGCCGGTCAGGTAGCCGGCGAAGAGGTTGACCACAGGATTCCATCCGTGCTGAAGCGTACGGTCGAAGGAATATCCACCGGAGGATAATCCGGAAAGGAGGAAGAAAAGCGCCGGGATGAGGATCAGATAATGGGTTCCGTAAAAAATGTCGACCGGGATCACCTTCAGCCGTTCCTTCAACGGAAAGGTCACCATTCGCATCGGTTCTGTTGCTTTCAGGCCGGATTCGACGAATGCTTTGATATCGACGGCTTTGACCGGACCGAAGAGGACCGAAAAGCCGGTCATCTTTTGAACCTGGTGGGCGGCAACGCCGGTTGCGCTCAACTGCGGCAGGATCAGCCTGCGGTGATCGACGACCTGGTCGAGGTGGTCAATCCGGATCCGGCGGACGACTTCTTTGGTGCTGAAGATCCCTTTGCCTGCCGCGCACCACACGTTGATCCCCCGGGTATTGATGACGAGAATCCAGGCGTTCATGCCCTCCAGCGCCCGGCGCAGGTGATCGAAACTCAGTTTATAGTTGGCCGAAACAAAGACCAGCGATTGGCGGTCGGGCGATCCAACGGCATAGAGGCCCGGTTTCACTTTGTAATCCATCCGGCCGAACGACCAGCGAACCTTCAAAGTTCCCCAAAGGTCGGTTGCGCTCCAACGGGTTTCAACCCGCGGGATTTCCAGGTCGCCCAAGGTGTAGGTTCCGGTAATGTAGTCAGAATTGGTCATTTTTTAATCGTTTAAGCGTTTTTCGTTTGGTTGCAGCAAACCGGGGACCGTCGGAATTTTCATTTTTTATCGATTGATGGTGAAAAACCGGGATACTCCCAGAAGTCGTGGAACAGCTCCCGCGCCCTTTGCCAGTTTTCGGGATCGATACAGTACCTGATTTTAGGCGGTTCAACCGACCCGTGGATCAACCCGGAATCTTTAAGTTCTTTCAGGTGCTGCGATACCGTAGCCTGGGCAATGGGCAGCTCCTCCACGATATCACCGCAGAAACAGGTATCCATCGAGGCGAGCGATTTCAGGATGGCAATCCGTGCCGGGTGCCCCATAGCCTTTGCAAACCGGGCAAGCCGCACCTCATCCTCTTTATAATTTGTACTTTTGTAGGCCATATTAATTGTTTATCGCAAATATACGATATATTTTTCAATGACCATGAAAAAATCGAAATTTTTAATACAGAAGATGGATTGTCCTTCGGAAGAGCAGATAATCCGCATGAAGCTGCTGGATCTGACCACCATTCAATCCCTCGAATTTGATATTCCCAGCAGGACGCTGACCGTTTGTCACACGGGCGACCATGCGGTGATCCTGGAACGCCTTGACAGCCTGGATTTCGACACCCGTTTTGAAGGGAGCGTTCAGGCTGATGGATTTGACACGGAGGAGGGTTCCGGGCTGCAGCGCAGGCTGTTGTGGCAGGTGCTTGCAATCAACCTCTTCTTTTTCGTGCTTGAGGTATTGACCGGTTTGCTGGCCCATTCGATGGGACTGGTTGCCGACAGTCTGGATATGCTTGCCGACGCCCTTGTTTACGGGCTTGCCCTGTATGCTGTGGGAGGCACGCTGGCCCGGAAAAACAGCGTAGCCCGGACCAGCGGTTATTTTCAGATGACCCTTGCGGTTGCAGGTTTTATGGAGGTGATCCGCCGGTTTATCAGCGCCGGGCCGGTACCCTCCTTTCAGACCATGATCCTCATTTCGGCGCTTGCTCTTGCAGGGAATGTACTTTGTTTATTGTTGCTGCAGAAAAGCAGGAGCCGGGAATCGCATATGCAGGCAAGCATGATATTTACCTCGAATGATGTGATCGTGAACGCGGGTGTGATCGGCGCCGGTGTTCTGGTCTGGCTGACGGGTTCGAAGATCCCCGACCTGGTAATCGGGCTGATGGTATTCGGCATCGTGATCCGGGGCGCTGTTCGCATTCTGAAACTGGCGCGGGCGGGCAAATAGGATGGTGACAGCCGTTATGGTGATCCGATCAGGGCTGAGGTCATGGTCAGGGAACCCATGACCGGCCGGTCGTTAAAGAAACTGATGCCCTCATCCGGTTCTTTCAGGGCCAGGGCGTAGAGCAGCGGCAGGAAATGTTCGGGCGACGGGATGGCCAGGTCGAACGCTTTTCCCAATGAGGAATAGTTGATCAGGGCTTCGAAATTGCCGTCGTGAATAAGCGTTTTCATCTTTTCGCCGGCCTCGATGGCCCAGTCGTAGCCGAATCCCGGTTCCTGCATCCGGTTCCAGTCGATCAGCCGGAGGTTGTGGACCATGTTGCCGCTGCCGAGGATCAGCACCCCTTTTTTCCGGAGCGCCGAAAGTTCTTTCGCGAGTTCAAAGTGATACCGGGCCGGCCGCGTGTAGTCGAGGCTGAGCTGAAACACGGGGATGTCGGCGGCGGGATACATCCGGCACAGTACGCTCCAGCACCCGTGGTCGAGTCCCCAGTGATCGTCGGCTCCGACGTTGGTTTTTACGACCATTTCACGGGTTTCCGCGGCAATTTCCGGAGCGCCGGGGGCGGGGTATTGAACGTTGAACAATTCGCACGGAAATCCTCCGAAATCGTGCAGGGTGCGGGGCTGCTTCATCGCGGTGACGAAGGTGCCCCGGGTTTCCCAGTGGGCCGAAATACAGAGAATGGCCGCGGGTCGGGGTATGACTCCGGTGGTTTTTTTCCATCCCTCAACAAATTCATTCTCTTCAAGGGCGTTCATCGGGGATCCGTGCCCCACAAACAGCACGGGCATTCTGACACCGGGGTCGGCGTGGGTGGTATGATCGATGGTTTCGTTCGCATTCATGACATTCGGATTTGAAAACAGGTTGCCGGATTTTTAAATCCGGTTGTTCCTGTCGTAAACGCCTGTCGCGCTCATCGTAACAGTACATGGCGTATCCCGAAACCGGAATCGTGTCAAAGCATACAGGCCGGGGACAGGATTTTACGACGGCAAAAGTACTACTGCCCGATCGCGGACCGGTAACAGAAACCGGTAAATGTGTTGTGAAATCAGGAAATGAGTTTCGCCATCTCTTCCCGGAACTCGGTAGGCGTCTGGCCCGTCTTCTTTTTAAAGACCGATGTAAAATAGGCTTTTTCGTTATAGCCAAGCTCAAACCCGATCTCGGCGACGGTTTTCCCGGTCTGCATCAGGAGGTTCTTTGCTTCGATGAGTTTGCGGGTCTCGATAATTTCGGAAACGCTCTTCTGAAAAACATTGCGGCAGATCAGGTTCAGGTTGCGGGAGGTCATGAAAAGTTTGGAGGCATAAAAGTCGACCCCTTCCGGCCGCCGGAAATTGTCCTCTAAAATTTTCAGGAAGTTTTTAAAGGTGGTGTTTTGCGTGGTCCGGGCCACGGTTTCACCGGGGAACCGTTTTCTCCGTTCCGATTCGATCATGGCGAAGAGGGTATTCAGCAGGTTTTTGATCACCGGGAGTTCAGGGATGGGCTGTTGCATTTCGTCAAACATCATCTGGCAGAGGGTTCCCATCCGGGCGAATGCAGGGTCGTGTTCCAGGGTCATGTCGGCATGGTCGTGGTAGTAGGCGTAAAGCTGAAAAATGGTTTCGGGGATGAATTCGCTTTTGAAGTTAACCACCCAGATATCACACAAACCTTCACGGATCATGGGTTTAACCAGGTGGGATTTACCCTGCGCGATGAAGCTGACAAAGGGGGCAGGCAGGAGTTTCGACCGGAAGTCGATGACATGTTCAATCTCGCCGCCCTGGCCGATCATCAGCTCTTCGTAGTCGTGAACATGAAGCCCGTTGTATTTGGAGGAATGTTCCCTTACATCCTGACTACCGAACCGTGATATGGCGAAAAGCTGTTCCATGCTGGAGCGGTTTTGCAACGTGTGATATCGTCGGGGCTCCCGGCCGCACTGCAATTCATGCAGCTGTTGTCATGGCGGGAAGCCGGTTTCGATAAGCAAAAGTCATCCGGCAGGGCGGATGACGGGATCCCGGTATTTACCGTCCGATCCTGAAGATCAGTCCGCCCGTGAACCCGAAGTCGAAGAGCGTCGAATTGAGGTACACCGTACTTCCTCCGCCCCCGGTTCCGTAATAAAAGCTGAATCCGCCGCTCTGGACGGGCATCAGCAACTGGGCCTGGAGCCGGATGCCGACAAACTTATTGAAATAGATCTTGGCGCCTCCATTCACCCCCATAGCAAAGAACCAGTAGCTGTAATACTGCGAAGTCTTCGGGGCGAGGTAAAGTCCGCCCAGGCTCATCCCTAAAAAGGGTGAAACCGTGGGATTGACCCTGAAATTCTTGGTGACGCCTACCATGTAATAGTTCTCACTCAGGGGAACGTCGTCATACGGATATCCGATCGCTTCGCTGCTTGCCTTGGTATCGATGCGGTTGTACATCAGTTCGATATCCACCACGCGGCTCATGCCGATGTCGAGGATCCCGCCGTACTGGGCATTACCGTAAAAATAAAGACTGCCGTTGGAAGCATTCCAGCGGGCGGGAAAAACATAGCCGCCGAACGGGGTGATTTCGACGCGTTGTGCCTGGGCAAGGAACAGCGCAGAAAACAGGATCAGAAGGGTCAATAAAGTTCTTTTCATCGTGAGGGTTTAAATAGTTTAACGCAAAGATAGGGGGTTTATGTTATATTTTAGTCCCGTTGGAAACGGGTTGTAAAAATATTATATTTTATTGCATAAATGTTGGTATTTCTTTTTGAAGGATGTGTATTTTTGCCTGTAAATATCGATCCTATGAAAAAACATGTTTACCTGATGTTTCTTTTCTTCGCGCTGTGTGGGATGACCCGGGCGCAGAATTTCTATGTCCGGCTCGGTGTCGGGGTGTCGGGGGGGATCTCCTCGAACGTCGACCTGCTCTATTCTTATTCCGGAAACGGTTCCCAACGCATGATATCGGTGGTGCCGCTGGCCCTGGGCCGTGGATTCACCGGCGTGGCCGCCTTTGGATACAAACCCTCGAAGTACTTCGGTGTTGAATTGGGGATCAGTCAGTTCCTGGGATTCCCCAAAGAGGCCGATTCGGTAATAAGTCTTCCCGGTGCAGGGGCGACTGAAGCAACCGTGGCGGGAACGATGCTCGCGCTGAACCCGGCCATTGTGCTGAGCCCGGGTTTCCGGTACATCAATCCATATGCCCGTATCGGTTTTATACTTGGTATCCGGCCGACCATCAACGCCACCGGCGAATACCGGAATGCGAGCATGAATCCCCCCGACGAATCCAAGGCCATCCGGCACTTTTACGGCGGGGTTGCAGTCGGGTTGAATGCCGCCCTGGGGGTGACGTGGAAGGTCAGCAATAACGTCGGGCTTTTCGCGGAGTTTGCCTTCAGCAATCTCAACTATTCTCCCCGGTACAGTGAGGTCACCTGGTATGAAAAGAACGGGGTCGATCAGCTTTCGTCGCTGACCGTGAAGCAGAAAAATACGGAATATTATTCCAACATCGATCCCGATGAGGTGATCCCCGACACCAGTCCCGACAAGCAACTGAGGAAAAACGTTCCCTTCAGCAATGCCGGGGTGAACATCGGGGTATCCTTCAGTTTTTAACAAAGTTCCATCATTAATCTTTTTACTATTTAAATTTCACCATCTATGAAAACAAAACCTGGTCTTTTAATCCTGGGTCTGGGTCTGTTACTGACCCTCTCCTGTTCGAAGTATCCCCCGTCATCCGAAAGGTTGCTCGAGGATCTTGCGGTCATCACGCAGTATGACACCAAGATCGACTTCAACAACTACCACACTTTTATCATGGCAACCTCCATCGTGAAGATCACTAACCGTGATACGACGAATGTTTCAGATGCCACAGCCACCGCCATTCTCGACCAGATCTCGAAGAATATGGAAGCGCGGGGTTTCATCAAGGCCATCACGCCGGTGGTACCCGACTTTGGCGTACAGGTGGTCTATTTCCAGAACACCACGGTGTACACCTACTATTACGACTGGTGGGGATATTATCCTTCCTGGTATTATTACTATCCCTATTACCCGGTTTATTACTCCTCGTACACGACCGGGTTGGCCAACATCGAGTTGGTCGACCTTAAGGTGGTTGATCAAAATAAAAAGCAGCTCTATCTGCGATGGAACGGGTATATCAGGGGGTTGCTGACGGGCGATCACACTACGGCCGAAATTCTCCGTTGCGTGGATCAGGCTTTCATACAGACGCCCCAGTTAAAAACAACAGCCAATTAATAACCCTAAAAGACTTTAATCATGAAAAAGATAGTATCCGTCATTTTTCTAGTGTTTCTCACCCTCGGAGTTGTCAGGGCGCAGGAACCGACGAGCGCGGGTTATACCCCCTCTTCCTATTACACCTTCTCATGGAATACCGCATTTCCGATCGGGAACTTCCACGACTGGGTCAGTCAACCCGGTCCGGCCGGTTTTGATTTCGGGGGTCGCTACCTGATCCGGAACGGTCTGGCCGCCGGATTTAACATTGGCTGGCAGCGGGTCGCCAAGATTTACGACAATCAGACCTACACCATTCCCGACAAAGGGATTGCCGTAACGGCGCGGAATTACCGCTTTACCTGGATGGTGCCCTTCCAGGCGGTCATCGCCTATCATTTTATCCCGCAGAAGGTCGTTTCGCCTTATGTAGGCCTCGGTATCGGCGGCGATTACATGGAGCATCACCTGATGATCCAGGAGTACGACATTTACAAAACCTGCTGGGATTTTTCGCTCACCCCCGAAATCGGCATTCTGGCCAGGTTCGGCGCTTTCTCAAACTGGGGTGCGATTCTCGCGTTCAACTATAAATGGACCACCAACCGCATTGACCTGTACGAGGAGGAATCACGCGATCTGCAAATGCTGAACATCAAAGTCGGCATCGCGTTGACGATCCGATAAAACTGCTGAAATTCAAATCCTGAAGCGGCCGCCCCGAAAATAAGAGGCGGCCGTTTTTTTTATGACACCGGCCTTTCGGAAAACCGGATACATCCTCAAATACTTTTGATTTTGTTCAGTCGATCCGGATCATTTTCACTGCTTCATTTGATCATCACCACTTTCCGGGTGCAGGAATAGTGCGTTCCATGGTCCGGGTTCTATCCGGAATAATTTTTTCAAAATTTTTGACTCTTTTCATAGGGTTTTTCGGTTCCGGGGTATCTGAATAACAGAGAACCCATCAAAAACGAATTAAAAAAACCTGTTGCCATGAAAAAATTGACTCAAAGTATGATCCGGATCAGCATGATACTGTTCCTGATCTTTATATTCAGCGCGCTTCGGGCGCAGAACGGTTATGTCACCGTTTCGGGCCACCTTAAAGACGTCAAATCGGGAGAAAAAATCGTTCATGCCACCATCACGGTTCCGGGAACCAACATCGGCACCGTTTCGAATTCAGAAGGGGAGTTTATCCTGAAAGTTCAGAATTCGCTCAACGCAGAGTACTTCGAGGTTTCGCACCTGAGTTATACCACCACCAAGTTCAAAATCAGCGAGGCTTCGGGAAAGGAAAAGACCTTTTACCTGGAACTGCAGCCTATTCAGCTTAAAGAATTGTCGGTAGTACCTGGCGATGCACGCGGAATCGTCGAGATGGCCATGCACCGCATCCGGAAGAACTACAGCGAAGGAGCAAACATGATGACCGGCTTTTACCGGGAGTCGATCCGTCAGCGCCGCGACTATGTCTCCATCTCCGAAGCGGTCGTCGATATCCGCAAGGCCCCTTACACCAACTGGCAGGACGACCAGGTGAAGATCTTCAAGGGAAGAAAAAGCACCAACGTGAAAAAGGCCGATACGCTGATGGTACAATTGCAGGGCGGTCCGAATGTTTCGCTGCTGCTCGATATTGTGAAGAACACCGACCTCAGCATCGCCCTCGACAGTCTGGATAACTACCAGTTCGAGATTGAGTCGATGGTGACGATCGATAACCGACTTAACTGGGTGATCGGTTTTACGCCCAACGTGATCAAAGCGGTTCCCCTTTACAACGGGAAGCTTTACATCGCTCAGGATAACATGGCCATCACCCGCGCCGATTTCAGCCTCGACCTCGACGATACCGACAAGGCCGCGCGGCTTTTTGTCCAGAAAAAACCCATGGGACTGGTATTCACGCCTACTTCGACCAGTTACCTCGTGACTTATAAGGAGCAGAACGGTAAATTTTATCTCAGTTATGTCCGCGTCGATCTTAAATTCCGGTGCGACTGGAAACGAAAACTCTTCAAAAACCACTATACCGTGATGTCGGAACTGGCCATCACCGACCGGCATGAGGATAATATCGTTAAATTTGCCAATCAGGAGGTTTTCAAGACCAACATGGTTTTCGAAGAAAAAGTCCAGGCTTTTGCCGATCCCGATTTCTGGGGCGACAACAACATCATTGAGCCCGAGAGCTCGATTGAAAATGCCATTAAAAAGCTTTCGAAAAGTCTGAAAAAGTAACCATTTGACTGGATTCCTGCACCAGGATAACCCTCAATAACAACCCGATGTCGCTCAACGACCTCTTCACACAAAGAAACATTCAGCATGGCGACATCGGTGAATTCGAGCGGCTTTTCACAAAATATTACGAACCCTTATGCCGTCATGCCAATAAAATTCTGAACGACATGGATACTTCGGAAGATCTGGTGCAGGAGTTTTTCTACCAATTCTGGAAGAACCGGGAGACCTTCACGGTGCGGTTGTCGCTGAATGCCTACCTCTATCAGTCGATCCGCAACAACGCGTTGCATCACCTCGAACATCTTGCCATACGAAGAAGTTACGCGGAGCAGGTACGCGGCGAACAGCGGGAAACGGCGCCTGCACCGGAGCCACAATCGGCGGAGCTGAATGACCTGACCCGGGTGATCGAAAACACGCTGAACCAGATGCCGGAGCGGTGTTCCCGGATCTTCCGGATGAACCGCTTTGACGGTAAAAAGTACCGTGAAATCGCCGCGATCCTTTCCATCTCGGTAAAGACGGTGGAGGCGGAGATGGGAAAGGCGCTTCAGATCTTCAGGAAATCCCTGAAAGATTACACAGGTAATGAAGCCGGGATCTATCCAAAGAACAGTTTGTGAACAGAGATCAATCGCGATAAAGAGGAGAAACGAAATGGGAACCAGGGAGCATCAACGGGAATGTGACGAAAAGCTGGCAAAGTACCTGAGCGGGGAGATGAGCGGGGAGGAGTTTTGGGCTTTTCAGAAGGAAATTTCATCTTCGGATGAAACATTAAGGAGGACAGAGATGATGAAAAAAAAGTGGAAGGCGCTGGAACAGTTTCACGGGACGCCGGGGCCCGATGCGCGGCAGGCCTGGGAAAAGCTGCACGGCCGCCTGGAGGGCGATGGTCTGATCCCCGCCGCGGACAACCCTTCACGCCGCTTACCGGTACCGGTTTTCACACGAATTGCCGCTGCGATCGTGGTGCTGGTGGCGCTGGCAGCGATCCTTTATTACACGATCGACCGCAAGCCCGCCACCCGGATGGTTCAACTCAGCACCGCCTCCGAATCGAACACCCTGATCAAAACCCTGGCCGACGGCTCGGTGGTATATCTCGACCGGAATTCCCGCTTCTCTTATCCCGGGAACTTTGAAGCCGATTCCCGTACCGTGGAATTACAAGGCAAAGCCTTTTTCGACATCACCCCCGATCCCGCCAAACCCTTCATCATTGAAACCGGTAAAACCCTGATCCGCGTGCTGGGAACCTCCTTTCACGTGATCACGGACAACGGGAGCAAATTTGAACTGATGGTTGAACGGGGAACGGTGCGGGTCACCCTGAAGGATGATCCATCGATCGTTCAACTGGTGACAGCCGGTGAAAAGATCGCGGTGGCAGAGAACCGGCTTATAAAATCGAAAATAGCTGGAAATGAAGATACTGCCTGGTATAAACAGCGGATTCATTTCAAGGATGAAATGCTTGGAAATATAATTCCCGTGCTAAACCGGAATTTCAGCGTTAACTTCGCAACGGCGGATGAGGAGACAGGCAGGTTGCGGCTGACCGTCACTTTCGACCGGAACGCGGCCGGATCCATCGCCGAACTCCTTTGCGCGACGCTGAACCTGAAAAGCCAGGCCATAAATGGGACCATTGTATTTTCGAAGAACAGGAACTGAGACAAACAGCATGGAGTTTTACCGGGGCGCCAGCCCGGTTATCCCTTCGCGGGCCTGCATGATGATTGCAGGCCTGTTCCTTTTATGGATCGGCACAGCATCGGCACAGGATCCGCTGCTTGAGCAGGAGATCCGGGTTACCGGTCAGCGCACTACCCTGTATGAGGCGCTGAATGTGATTTCGCAACAGGCCGGTTGTTTTTTTATTTATAACAGTGAGACGGTAAAGAACGACAAAAGGGTGCGGCTTAAGCCCGGCCATCAGCCGCTCCGCAAGGTTCTCGACGACCTGCTGGCCGATCCCGGGCTCGATTACCGGGTGATGGGGCGCTATATCCTGATCCGCAAAAAGGAACCGGCGGCCGAAATTTCCCAACCGGCACAACAACCCGACACCCTTCAGCATATCCTCATCCGCGGGCATGTTTACGACCGTCAGAACAGGGCTCCGATTCCCTATGCCACGGTGGGTATTGTTGAGGATAACACCGGCACCGTCACCAACCAGGATGGCTTTTTCATGATCCGGATCCCGGCTTCGGGGGCAGGATCCATGCTGACGGTATCGCATCTCGGTTACCTGAGTGAGAAGTTCCCCGCAAGGCTGCTGCACGAACAGCGGGTCGATATCTTCCTGGAGCGAAGGGTCATTTCGATCCAGGAGGTGATTATCCGGTACGTGGATCCGGAAGCCGTGGTTGAAAAGGCGCTGGAACGGCGCAAGTTGAATTATGCGGTCGACCCCGTTTACCTTACTGCGTTTTACCGGGAGGGGGTGATGAAGAATCATACCTGTATCGGTTATTCCGAGGCGGTTTTCAGGGTCTTCAAATCTCCCTGGGATGTAAGCGTACTTTCGGACCAGGTAAAGCTGATGAAATCGAGGAAAATTCAGAATACGGATCCCCGCGACACAGTGTTCCTGAAGCTCAAAGCCGGCATTCAATCGGCCCTTCAACTGGACCTGGTGAAAGAGGTCCCGGACTTTCTCGATCTGAGGACCCCTTCATCGTACAACTACCGTTACGCAGGGCTTACCTCTTATGATGCAAAAGATGCCTATGCCATCCATTTTGTGCAGAAGGAGGGTATCCGGGAGGCTTTATATACCGGGACGCTGTACATTGGCAAAGATGATTTCGCACTGCTGGGGGCAGATTTCGAGATCAACCCCGACTACCTTGAGTTGGCGGCTGAAAACCTGGTTTTACGGAAGAGCCCGAACCTGACCGTCAGGCTCGAAAAGATCAGCTATTCGGTAAGCTATATGCCCTATAACGGGAGGTACTACCTGCGACATGTACGGTGCGATATCGGGTTAAAGACCCGTTTACGCAGGCGGATGGCGACCGACCGCTTCGATACCTTCCTTGAATTCGCCACCTGCCGCATCGATACGGCAGGCGTGGTGAAATTTCCCCGGCAGGAGGTGTTGAAGCCCGGCGTGATCTTTTCCGATCAGCCTTATACCCCCGATGACGATTTCTGGGGCAACTTCAACGTGATCGCGCCGGAAGCCGTACTGAGCGAGGCGCTTTCAAAGATCAAAGGAAAAATTGAGGAGATCCGCTGAGATCCTGTCGGGGTCAACGGTAAAGGGAAGTAGACTCCAAAGAATTACTGTTTAACCGATAAACAGACCTTCAATTCTGACTTTATATCCTCCGTCGGAGAGTCGTGTTACAGCATTTACCAATCCACTGTGTCTCCATTGAAGCATACAACGTCGCGGCAGAAACCAGTACCGACGGCCCAGTTCTACTTCCCCTTTCCATTCCCGGATCAATCCCTCATAACCCTGGGCAGTATAATAGCCAATATCGATAAATCCTTCTGACCGGGGTTTTAAAGGACCCGTGACACACCAGTGGATCACGCCGTTACGGGGGTCAACCCCGGTGACAACTCCGCAGTGCGTAATCGGGCAACCGCATGACATACCCATCGGACGACCGATCATCAAGTCCCCTTTTTTTATTCCGAGGTCTTTCACAAGAGCAGGGTTATAAGGCAATATGGTCTCTCTGGGTCCGGGTTCGTTATCGAAACAATCAAGGATAAAGTCAAAATCCCGGTTCAGATGATCTTTCCAGCCCATCTTTTCACCTATTTGAGCCGCGAACCTGCGATTAATATTTACGGACGTTTTAATTACCGAACCGCCATTTGGTTTTACATGGATGCATTTTTTCAGTTCTGTTTCGAAGCGATCGACGGATTCGGCGAAAGTTTCACAGTTTCTGAATCCGCAAAGACCACAGTCCAACAAGGGAAGCATCCCGAGAGTTTTTTTTTCGTTTACAGGCGTATCCATAGGTTTTCAGTTTATTGACCCTGTCGGGTCGAAGATGAATTCTTGTAAAAAAAAATAGTTCAAATCATGAAAAAATTGAAGTCAGTTCTGCCAATGCGTTGTGTAGCGAAATGTTAAAGATTTCGATATCACGGGCCGTTGTAAATCTTCCCAGGCTTATTCGGATGGAACCTCTTGCCTGAAAAGCATTCAATCCGATGGATCGCAATACATGGGAACCGTTGTGCGACGGATCGTTTGAGGAGCAGGCAGAACCTGTTGATACGGCTATACCAAAGGAATCGAGGAGCAGCAGTAACCGTATGGTCTCCCCTTCCAAACCATGAATACCGAAATTCAACAGTCCCGGAAGTCGCAGATCGGGATGTCCGTTTAGATACGATTGTTCATAAATTGAAAAAACCGATTGTTCGATTTTTTTTCTGAGTTCCGTAAGTCGTTTGATCTCGGTAGTCATCTCATCCATACACAGGGAAGATGCCTTGGCAAAACCCACGATGGAAGGAAGGTTTTCAGTGGAGGATCGCAAACCTTTTTCCTGGCCGCCTCCGTGAAGCAGCGGAACAATACTGATCCCTTCCCGGATGTACAAGGCTCCGGTTCCTTTCGGACCATAGATTTTATGGGCATTGAGTGTGATCAGGTCGACGTTGCTTCGCCTGACATTCAATGGGATCTTTCCGAAGGATTGACAGCAATCGGAATGAAACAAAATCCCATGATCATGACAGATCCGGCCGATTTCTGCAATGGGTTGAATGGTGCCGATTTCATTGTTGGCATGCATGACTGAGACCAGGATGGTTTGAGGTAAGATGGATCGTTCCAATTCCTGTAAATCGATCATTCCGAAGGAATCGACCGGCAGGTAGGTTATGGAGAATCCCAGTCCGGAAAGCCACCGGCAGGTGTTCAGTATGCAATCGTGTTCGATGGAGGATACGATCAGGTGGTTACCCCGGTGACGATGGGCACAGGCAATTCCTTTCAGGGCCCAGTTATTTGCTTCTGTTCCACTCGAAGTGAAAAAGATCTCCCCGGGTTTGGCGCCAATGCATTCAGCGATCGTTTCTCTCGAGTTATCAAGGATTTCCTTCGAGCGGGTGCCAAAATGATGGAAACTGGAAGCATTACCATAATATCCTGTAAACAATGGGAGCATGGCTTCGACCACCCGGGGATCGACTGTAGTCGTTGCCGCGTTATCGAGGTAGATCCCGTGATCGGGGTTCGGTGACTCATTCTCCGACATAGAACAATTCATGATCAAGAGTCCGCAGGACCCCAAAGTGATTTTTAGCCCCGATCTCTTTCTTGCCGACACAAATAGTGCAGGTGCCTACGGGTGGATTACCTCTGAGATACATCGGGAATTCAAGGTCGGGTGTTCTGAGGATGTGTTTCACGATGGGATCGATTCCGATCCCGTAGAGGGCATTGCTTTCGACCACCGTTATCTGGTTGGCGGTTTCAAGAACCCGGTATCTGAAAACTTCCCGTTCGGCTTGCGATATCAGGTCGATTTTAGTGATGACACCGATGTCGGCCAGCGTTAGCATCGGACCGATTTTGCGGGGAAGGTTCATGCCGCTGGTCGCCTCCAGCACCACGATGCCGAGTGCATTTTCGACATAAGGGGAACAACGCAGGCACAGACCGGCGGTTTCGACGAAAAGATAGCCGGCCCCTTCTTTTTCTGCCCATTCCACTGCTTCGTCGAGAACCACCACGTTGCAGTGGTCGGGACAAAGTTCGCCGGAGTAGATCTTTTTTACCGGAATTCCGAACTCCCGTCCAATGAGTGAATCATCGTCGGCATACAAGACATCAATTTTCAGATAAGCGGTTTGAATGTTCCTCACAGTCATTCGTTTCAGGATCTGTCTGATAACGGTGGTTTTACCACAGGTCGGAGGGCCGGCAAAAATTACGAGTTTCATGAAATCAGTTAAATGGTTAAAACATGATAGCTTGCATCGAAAACCGTTTGGGTGAGCTCCCCTCCTGAACGAATGATCTGCCGGAAGTCGAGCATCATATCATCGATCTGCTTCATCTTTCCGGCAACTTTTTTTTCTTCGGGACGGGTATGGATCAGTTGCTGCATGGCGCCTTTTCTCATAACGATCCTGAAGTCGGACATCAATGCGATGCAGGGATCGTGGGTAACAAAGACGAAGATCTTCCTGTATTTCTTCAGAAGTTCAAGCGCCCGGGTACGATGGATCCCCGCATTTTCGATCTCATCGAGCAGGATGATCGGGGCGTTGCCGATCACGACTGCATCCGCAATCAGCAGCGAGCGTGTTTGACCACCCGATAACTCGGTCATGGTTATCTCGGGCTGGATGGCTTCGCCGGTGAGTTCATTGGCGAAACTGAGTGTCTCTCTGAGAATGGTCTCAATATCGCGTGCGCCCCTGACGGTTGCATGAATGGTCAGGAATTCCTCCACCGGAAGATCACTCAGAAAGTTTGTGTGCTGGGAGATCAGGGCAATCGGATGGTGCGAAGGATCGAAAATAAAATCATCGGGAACCGTTGCCCCGTTTATCTCCACGGTTCGGTTCGACGGAGTATTGTGATTTGCAAACAGCTCAATGTCGTTGATCAGCGTGGTTTTCCCGCAACCGGTCGGCCCAACGATGCTGACAATATCGCCAACGCGCATGGTAAAGCACTCCACCGGCTCTTTCACCCCGTCTTTGCCGTTGCCTCCGTAAATGGTAATGGTATCAACATTCATCATTTTAGATTTGCAGCAAAAATATACACAATGTTCACCAAATTAGTGTACATTTGACAGAAACTTTCGATATCTTCCCATGAACATTTTCAGACTCTATTATTAAATTTTATGGAATCGATCACAAATTCAGGGCAATTGTTTAACTGCAGTGAATGTTTTTTAAACAGGCTGACCAGCATTTATCTGAGTGAAGCAGAGCGAAAACATATTTGCACCCATGCAGATCAGCTGCATTTTTCAAAAGGCGAGATGATCCTCAAACAGGGAGCCAATTCCACCAGCATCGGGTTCCTTCACAAGGGAATCGTGAAATTCACTTACCAGAAGGATGCGAAAAAAAGCTATATCATGACCGTGGTATCAGGCCCCAAACTCATCGGTCAGGCCAACCTTTTTTTCAGGGAGAAGAATATTTTTTCGATTATTGCAGTAGAGGATTGCGACCTTTGTTTTCTTCCGAATGACAAGGTACTCAGGGTGCTCGAGGATCATGGCCGATTTCTCCTGTACCTGGTGGAGCGATCGACCGACATGTTTCAATCCTCGATATTTAATTTTATAAGCCTGGCACACAATCATGTTATGGGTCGTATTGCCGACATCCTGATATTTCTATGGGAAAACGTTTACCGCAACTCCCCGTATGAATTCACGCTGACGCGGAAAGAAATTTCGGAATTCGCGGCTTGTTCCCACGAGAATGTCATTTCGGTGCTTTCATCCTTTAACAAAGAGGGGCTGATTGAATTCCAGGGAAGAAAGATCATCATCAAGGAGATCGAAAAGCTTAAAGAGATCAGTAGAAAAGGTTAATCTGAAGAATATGTTATCACAGAAGACAAGATACGCAATGATTGCGTTGACAAGGCTGGCCCGTGAATACGGCAAAGGCGCTATGTTGATTGGAGACCTTGCAAAAAGTGAAAAACTGCCGCAACGTTTTCTGGAAAATATTTTACTTGAATTAAAGAAAATGGGGATTCTCGGGAGCAAACTCGGCAAATCGGGCGGTTATTTTCTGTTACGTCATCCCGGTGAGGTTAATCTTGCCGAAATTGTCCGGCGGTTTGAAGGTCCGATCGCCCTGCTTTCCTGCGTATCGGAAAAAGCCTATCAAACCTGTGAATTTTGCAGGGATGAAAAAAACTGTTCCATCCGGAAAGTATTTAAAGAAATCAGAGATACGACTTTTTCGAAACTGGAACAGGCAACACTCGAAAGCCTGATTTCCGAATCCGTAATGGATCCCTGAGAAGTTTGTTCGGGCCCACCGGTGTCTGACGGTTCCAGTAATGATTGCGATCCAACTCGTACCAGCCGTCAGGAATACAGTGATGGGATTGATAATGGTATAAGGCGCGTATCAGATAAAAACCCGGGTCTACCGTTGACCCGATATCCAGGCCTGCACGGGTGTTGTGAAAGAATCTCCCACGGGCACTTTGACCGAATCAAGGTAGATGTACTTTCCCCGTATGCTCGTGACCTTTCCGAGGGGTACGATAAAACTTCGGTGCACCCGCATGAACCGGTCGGGCGGCAGTTTCTTCAGAATGCCTTTCATGCTCATCAGCGAAAGGACCAGCGGGGTTTTGGGATTGGAAAGGTGAATCTTGATATAATCATCCAGTCCTTCAATATAGATGATCTGGCTCAGGATGATCCTGATGGTCTGGTACCCTGATTTCACGAAAATGAATTCCTCCTCATCGGATGGGATCATGGGATTAAGCAGCTTGTCGACCTTGGTGACAGCCCTCAGGAACCGGTCGAACTTGATTGGCTTTACCAGGTAATCGACGGCTTCCAGATCGAAACCTTTGACGGCATACTGCGGATGGGCCGTGGTAAAGATCACGTAGGGTTTATCGTTTAATCCCTGGAACAACTGGATTCCATTGATGTCGGGCATGTGAATGTCGAGCAGCAACAAATCGGGTTGATGCGTTTTCAGGTAGTTCAGCGCTTCGAAAGCATCGGTAAAGGTCGCCATCAGGTCTAACAGGGGAGTCTCCCCGGCATATTTGCGGATCACTTCCAGCGCCAGGGGTTCATCGTCGATGGCAATTGCACGGATCATGTCAGGTCGATGCTGAGATTCACGATATAGACTTTGCCGTTGTGGGTCAGTTCCAGCTCATGACGGTCGGGGTATATCAGTTGAAGACGCTGCCGGGTATTGCTGATGCCGATGCCGAAGGTCTCGTTTTTCTCCCGTCCGGGGAATATCTGGTTGGATATTTTGAAAAAGAGTTTTTTGTTCCGGATCCCGATCCTGACCAGGATGGTGGCGCTTTCGTGGGTCGTCACGCCGTACTTGAATGCGTTCTCGACAAAAGGGATCAGGATCATCGGCGGGATCTGGTATGGCTGCGGATCGCCTTCGACCTCCAGTTGCACCTGCACATTCTCGCTCAGCCTGAGTTTCTGCAGTTCTACATAATAGCGGATGTACCCGATCTCGGTCTCGAGCGGTACAAGTTCGTGGTTCACATCCTGGATTACGTAATGCATCATGTCGGAAAGTTTCATGACCGCTTCGGCTGTCTGATCGCTCTTCATGAGGGCAAGGCTGTAGATCGAATTCAGGGTGTTGAACAGGAAATGCGGATTAATCTGGTTTTTCAGCATAGCGAGTTCGGTGTTCAGCCGCTCCTTTTCCGCCTCCTTGCGCTTTTTCTCGTTTTGTGTAAGTTTCTGCGAAAACCTCAGTCCAAGCGCCAGCCCGGTGATTAGTCCGGTGATCAGCATGAAGTTGTAGATCGGCCAGCTTTTCATTCGCTTGGGACGGTCAATACCGTAAGGTTTTTGCGGATTGAATTGGACGTTTTGGTTGCCGGGTCCTGCCTGATTTACGCCATTGTCCTTAAATTCAAGCGGAGGTTTTGCCGGGAAGCCACCGGGCATCTCACTTCCAGGACTGCCACTCTGTCCACCTTTAAATGACTCCTGGGGAAAAGGCCTGCTGCGGAAAAAATAGTAATGGGAAGTCTCCATGATCACGGTAGAGGCCAGCACCACGATCACTGCCAGGATGGTATAACGGATCTTTTTCTTCCGGAAGAAGAGGCCGGGGATCATCCAAAGGTAGTTGAGGTAGAAGACGCCCAGGTATAAGGAAGTTTGTATAAAATTGACCCACAGGAAATGCGGATCGTATTGCGATTCCCTGTACAGCAGAAAGGAAGGAAAGAAGAATAGAATAATCCAGATCCCGAGATGGATCAGGAACTCCATTTTTCTGTTATCGATTCCGAACCAGGTATTAGGCATTGTCCATTGTCCTTCTTTTCTGCAAATATACTCAACCCGGCTTCATTTTGTCTTCTGAATTACCCGGAGATACAGGGTGTCGGAATGGATCCCGGTAAAGATACCCAGTCCGTTGGTGATGTTGGTTGGCGGATCCTGGTAGTTTTGTGAAGTGCTCATCTGTCGCATGAAAAAGGTGCTGTATTCGGGGTTGATGTGACAGAGGATGATGCGGTTCCTGCCAAAATACCGGATCGACATCGGATTGATGTCGATGACATCGTCGGTGGTTGGACGGGATGAGAACATGTCGTTCACGTAGGTCGAATCCTTGAAAACGGGCACGGGATCGGTCTCCAGGCATTCGATGGTAGCCAGGTAATAACTGTCGTCGTCGTTGGTGAAGCTGATGGTTACCGGATCGGGGTGCTGCCCAGCCGGCGGGTCGTCGGGATCCCACTGGTACATGGAGATCGAGGTGTCAGAAAGGGAAACACCCGCGGGTTTGGCCGGGATGAGCGTGGATGAGGTGACCACCGATTCATCCCAGTTAAATTTAAGCAGGTAAGCGCTGTCGGGAACCACCGGGATCAATCCGGTGGTGTCGGAATAGGTGCCCTCGCCCACCGGGATAAGGGTATACCAGGAACCGGCATAACAAACTGTCACGACGAGATGGTCGAGGTCGCGGGCAGGCAGCGTCTCGTTTTCATCGGTCGGACTTTTGCGCGACACCTTCACCGTAATCTGCGATCCCGGCTGAAGGTACGCCTCCACCACGGGAATGTCCGTCATCACCTCCTGGTTATCCTTCGTACAGGATCCTTGCAGGAGTATGAATGGAAGAATAATAAGGGGTGAAAGAAATTTAAGGGTTGAGGTCATTGGAAGTTGGAATTAATTCAAAATTCAAAATTTTGCATTTTGCATTTTGCATTTTGCATTTTGCATTCTTGTTTTTCTACCTGAGTTTCAGCATCAGCGTTATATTCGGCGTGAACCCGAGGAACAGCTTATCCGTCTCGATGATGTTTCCGTCGATGATCTGATATTCCTTGTACCAGATGTTTCTCCGGTTGTAAACATTGAAGATCGAAAGGCCGATGTTCCCCCACTCGTTGCCGTTCTCTTTTCTGCGAAGATGATAGTTCACACCCAGGTCGAGTCGGTTGTAATCGGGAAGGCGGCTGCTGTTCTTGGATCCGAAATCAATATAGGTTTGTTCGGTTCCGTTCAACAGGTTCACGGTGTAGGAGCCATCAGGTGCGGTATACGGCCTTCCGGAGGCAAAAAGCCAGGTGAGGGAGAAACTCCAGTTCCGGTAATCGTACATGCCGACGAACTTGAATTCATGCGTTACATCCTGGTTGGCCGCGAAGTAATCATTACCGTAGATGGAGATCTTGTTCCTGGCCTGTCCGAGGGTATAGCTGACCCACCCGGTCAGGCTGCCGGTCTTTTTCTGCAGCAGGAATTCCACCCCGGTGGCGTAGCCGACGCCGTGGAAAAAGTTCTCGGCATAAGTAGCCCCTTCGCGGGTCGGCTGGAACCGCAGCGAATATTCCGTCACGCCGTCGATGCTCTTGTAATAGCCTTCCATGCTGGCCAGGAATGCTTTGCTCTCCCAACTGATCCCGGCGATGTAATGCCAGGCGGTGCCCACCGGGATCAGGTCGCCATCCGACAGGATCCAGAAATCGCGGCTACCGCTCAGAAAATCCTCCCGCACCACCCGGTTGGCAAACTGGTCGAACAGTCCGGTCTCCCCTATGATCTTGATGTTCTTGTTCAGGTTGTAAGTAAGGGCCAGGCGGGGTTCGGGGTAGAGCTTGCCGGTAGGGGAGAACCAGTTCAGGCGCAGTCCGGGAACGATCGACAGCCGGGCGTCGAACAACTTGATCTTATCCTGGAGGTAGATGCCTAAAAGCGAACCGGTCTGGTGTTTGTCGAGGTAGCTGGCCGTATCGGTCTCCCCGAAATTGTAACTGATGTTGTAATTGGTATAATACAGACCGTATCCCAACAGATTTTGGTTATTCAGGTTGAAGGAGTAGTCGGTCTTGAAGGTGATGTCGAGCAGGTTGTTGTTCTCGTTGACTCCGTTGTCGATGGTACCTCCGCCGCTCTCCCCACCTGAATGGGAACCGGTGCTCGAACGTTCGCGGTCGCTGTAGTAATAGGAAAAATTCAGCGAGGTGGTCCCGAAATGACGGCTGTTCCAGTTCCTGGTCCACCGGAGTCCCGACCCCATGTTGCCGTAGGTGGTAAGGTCGGTGTTCTCCATGCTGAAGCTGAACCCCGATGAAGATCCGCCGGACGGGCTTCCCATCGACGTCCCGTTTGATAAATTGTCGGTCCCGTTATAAAAGCTCAGCGAAAGGATGTCTCTGGGAGATGGCCGCAGTGTGAATTTTGCATTGAGATCATAAAAGTAGGATTTGGTGGTAGAGCTGACCGACGGACCACCCCCCGGAGGACCTCCTTTTGTGCTGATTTGTTTGACTTCGGTGGTGTTGTTGAACTGTTTGAAAATTTTGTCGTAGAGAAGTCCCTGGTAGGACCGCCTGAAGGCGATCAGCGAGGTGAACCGCTTGCCGATCGGCACCTCCGTATAGATGTTAAAACTAAGCAGACTGATCTCTCCCCCGATGGTAAATGCCTTGGAATTGCCATCTTTCCCGGTGATCTCCGTTACGCTCGACAGCCGGCCCCCGAATTTCGACTCAAATCCTCCCTTGTAAAGCTGCACGTCTTTGATGGCGTTCGAGTTAAAAGCAGAGAAAAATCCATACAGGTGGTCGACCTGGTACACCGTGAATCCGTCGTAAAGCAGCAGGTTCTGATCGGGGGTGCCGCCCCTGACGTAGAGGTTCGACGATGACTCGTTGGCCGCCGAAACCCCCGGGAGGAGCTGGAAGGAACGGATCACATCCTTTTCGCCGATGTTCGGGAGGGTCGAGAGTTTCTGGGGCGTTATCTTCAACGTGCTGATCTTGTCGTTGGTCACCATCAACTGCTCCTGTTCACCGGAGATCTCCACCTCTTTTAAAGTTTGCGACTGCGGCTCCATTTCGATGAGCAGGTTGGAAAGCGGGAGGTCGGGCGAAAGAAAGATGATCGCCGTCTGGTAGCCCAGGTAGCTGACCAGCAGGGTGGAAGTGTCGGTCGGGATCTTCACCAGCGAAAAATAGCCGTCGGCATTGGTAAAGGTTCCGATCGCAGTGCCTTTTACCCCGATGTTGGCAAAGGGAAGGGCCTCGCCGGAGTACTTGTCGCGCACCAGGCCCGACAATGTGATCATGAACTTCTTCGCACTGCCGCTGTAGCTTCTTGCCTGTTTCGACTCCTGTGGCTTCGAGGTGAGGTTTTCGTATTTGTTTACCAGGTAGATCGTTGAGTCGCCGCCGATGTACCATTTGAGCTTGTTTTCACCGCACAACTGGGAGAGGAACAACGGCAGCGGTTTGTCGATAGGCCGGTCATTCACCTGGATGGCGGCGAAGGTTTCCCGGTCGAAACTGAATTTGAGGCGGTTGGTTTTAGCAATGTCGTCGAGGACTTTGTCGAGTGACATGATATATAGCTTATCGACATGGATGTTCTCCAGCGATGCAGAATAGTTTTTCAGAGGGTCCGGGGTGCCGGCATCCTGGGCGGCCAGCAATGCTGGTACTAAAAGGAAGGGAAGAAAAACGAGTAGATTTCTGACCATTATAATAGTGTCTTCGGTCCGGGAGGGTTGATTTTACTGACCGGGAAAGAAGGTGGTACAAAACTAGGTATGTCGAAACAACGGGTTGGATAAAATAGGTGAACAGGTTTTTTTTATCGGTTAAGAGCAAAGTAATCCGCTAACCATTTTTTTATTTTGATAACTTTGACGCTCCTGAACCATTGCGTCTGACTAACTTCATTTCGATATGAGAGCCAATTTTCTACTCTTGATTTTCATTCTTTTAGCCCATCTTACCTTCGCGCAGCAAGTCACCATTACCGGGAAAGTTACCTCGGAGGAGGATAACACCGGCATTCCGGGGGTGACCATCATGATCAAAGGAACCACGCGGGGTACGGTAACCGATATCGACGGAAACTATACCCTGACGGGGGTTTCGTCAAGGGACACGTTACGGTTCAGTTACATCGGTTATGAGGCACGGGAGATCATTGTCGGGATTCAGACACGGATCGACGTGGTGCTTTTGGTTTCAACCCAGGATCTTCAGGAGTACGTGGTAACCGCTTTCGGCGTGAGGCGGCAGGAGCGGGAGATCGGCTATTCAACCCAAAAGATAGAGGCCAACCTGGTGCAGCAGTCGAATCCGCCCAACATCCTCAACGGGATGATCGGCAGGGCCGCCGGGGTTCAGATTTCGCAGAACGACGGGTTGGAAGGGGGTTCCACGAGGATTGTCATCCGGGGGAACAATACCCTGAGCGGGAAAAACCAACCCCTGATCGTGGTCGATAATGTGCCGCTCGAGAACATTCCCGGCCAGGAAAACGTGGGACGGGGGGTTGACTGGGGGAATCCGATCGCCGACATCAATCCCATTGATATTGAAACCTACAATGTTTTGAAAGGCGGCGCCGCTTCGGCTTTGTACGGATCACGGGGTGCCAACGGGGTCATCCTGATCACCACCAAGCGGGGTAAAAAACAGGAAGGGTTGGGTGTAACATTCAATTACAGTTATAAATGGAACCATCCCTACCGTTTCAGGGAAATGCAGAACACCTATGGCGCCGGCGGACCGATCTCATTCACGCCTCCGACCTTCCCGAAAAGCGGCGACACCCTGCTCTATCCGGGAATCTACGGCACCGACAACCTGATCATCAACCAGCAGGGCGATACCCGTTCCACGACGGAGGAGTTCGGTTATTATGGTTCCGCTGTGTCGTGGGGACCGAAGATGAACGGCGAGATGGTGAAGTGGTGGGATGGGAAGATGCGGGCCTATGAACCGATGCCCGATAATTATAAATCAGCCTTTCGTGACGGTTCGACCCAGACTTACAATATTTCGGCCCAGGGAGGGAACGACAAGGGAAGCCTGCGGGTATCCATCACCCGGCAGGACAATCAGGCCATCATCAGCAACAGCAATTTTAACCGGACCACCATCAACCTGGGGGCCGGGTTAAAGATATCCTCGAAAGTTTATGCCGACCTGACCCTTTCGTACATCAACTTTAACCGGAAAAACAGTCCGATGCTCGGTGAATCGCAGGAGTCGTTCAGCAAAGGATTTCTCTATTCCTGGCCCCGGAGTTACAAGGGCATCGACCGGGAGTACTACGCCAATCCCGACGGGTCGCGGAATCCGCAGGAAGGCTACCCGTTCCTCTACATTAATCCCTATCTCTGGTGGGATTATTACAGCAACAACACCTCCCTGAAACGCGACAAATACATCGGGGCGCTGACCCTGACCTATGAGATCACCCCGTGGCTGAGCGTAACGGGCAGAGCCGGTCGGGATTTCAACCTCGATCAGTACACCACCCAGAATAAGCCGACGGATGCATTGGGTATCACGGACGGCTATTATGCCAACAGCCTGAACCGGACCTATTCCGATATTTTTGAAGGATTGATCACAGCCAATAAAGAGGGGTTTCTGCACAAAAAGCTTGATGTAAAATTCAGTCTCGGGGCCAACCGGTGGAATTATTATCTCTATGAGATCCGGGGACATTCGGGCACCTGGTACTTTCCGAACCGGTACACTTTCGACAATTACACCTCTCCAACCTATTACACCAACTCTGCGGGCGAGGTGGTTGTGACGATTCCCGGCAACTCGCCAAGCGATATGGTCCCCGGCGAATCGGTGATGCGCGAACGAACCAATTCCGTCTTTTCCTTTCTCAACCTGGGTTGGGACGATTACCTCTTTTTAGAGCTGACCGGCCGGAACGACTGGTCGTCGACCCTGCCCAGTTCGAGCAATTCCTATTTTTATCCCTCGGTATCGCTGAGTTTTATTGCCACCAAAGCATTCGGGATCAGTGAAAAAGTGAAGTGGCTCAGCATGCTTAAAATCCGGGGCGCCTTTGCCAACTCGGCTACCGACACCGATCCTTACATGCTCGATTTCAACTATTCTTCGGGAATTTTCGGCGGGGAACAAACCGCCTCTTTTCCCACGACCATTCCCCCGTACCAATTGCTGCCGCAGCGCGTAAATACCTGGGAGGTCGGGTTAAATGTCGGAGTGTTCGACAGCCGCATCGATCTCGACTTCACCTATTACAACAAGTACTGTTATTCGCAGATCCTGAGCAACCTGCCGGTGCCGGTAAGTTCGGGAGCATCGGGGATCACGATCAACGAGGGGGTGATCACCAACTCCGGTTTTGAGATCATCCTGAACACCATCCCGGTGCAGACCCGGAATTTTGCCATCCGGTCGTCATTAAATTTTTCCCGGAACCGCAATGTGGTCAAAAGCCTGGGCGATTATGCCGAGATATACCCGCTGGCCGATATCTGGGGGCTCAACGGGCCGGCCATGGCGCTACGCGAAGGCGATGAATACGGAACCATCTACGGGTACGATTATGTGTATCATGAAAACGGTCAACCCATTCTCAATGATGAAGGGACAAAGTACCAGATCACCGACACCCGGGTGCCGATTGGCAACGCCTCACCCGATTTCCTGGCGGGTTGGCAGACAGAATTCTTGTACAAGGGCTTCCGGCTGGCCTGCCTGATCGACTGCAAATGGGGCGGCGACATCTACTGTGGTTCGTATGTGATCTCCCTGCAGACCGGTCAGAGTCCCGAAACCCTGCTCGAACGCGAAGGCGGCGGGTTGCCTTACACCGACCCGGCCGGTAACACCTCGAATATCGGAGTCATCCTTCCGGGTGTTTATGCCGACGGAACCCCGAACGACAAGGTAGTGCACTACTATTACAAGTACCTGCCCAACGCAGGCGGATGGGGTAAACTGCTGTCAACCCCGGGAATCCTGGAGAATTCGTGGATCAAGATGCGGGAAATATCGCTGTCGTACAGCTTCCAGAGCAAGATCATGGAAAAACTGAAAATCTTTAAAAACCTGACCTTGTCGGTTGTCGGTCGCGACCTCTTTTACATTTACTCCAGCCTGCCCGACAAGATCAATCCCGAAGGGATCATGGGGTCGGGCAACGCGCAGGGGTTTGAGTGGGCGTCGCTGCCCGGGACGTTGTCGCTCACATTTGGGATTACGGCCGCGTTTTAAAGAACTTTGAATTTTGAATTAAATTTATCTCTTATCAATGATCATGACAACAAAAATACCAGCATTCTTATCAACCCTCTTCCTGATCTTGTTTTTCTCTTCCTGCAAAAAGGATTTCACGGAAATAAACACCGACCCGAGTTCTTTCACGTCGGCCAGCGACGGGTCGTTGTTCAACGCGGTGATCTCCTCGCTTCAGCTTGGATGGAACGAGCAGTTTTACATCAACAACGAGATTCTGTACAAGCAGTCGCAGTTGGCGGCATTGACCAAGGAAGGGTGGGGGAATTTTACCCTCGGCACCGAAGAGATCTGGAGTAATTATTACGGATCGTTGCCCGAAATCAGGGAGCTAGAAAAAAGGTTCAGCGCATACAGCGAATCACCGGGTGTTCTGAATATGAAAGCGATGCTGAAGATCACCATGGCCATGAAAACCTTCCACGTGACCGATCTTTTCGGCGATATTCCGTTCAGCCAGGCGGGATACGGATTTCAGAACCTGGAATACCTGAGGCCGAAATTCGACAAACAACGTGATATTTACCTGTCGTTGCTTGAAAATCTGAAGTGGGCCGACGAAACCATCGATGAATCGGCTCCACTGGTGGAACCCTATAAATCATTTGTCGTCTTCGACAAGCTTTTCAACGGTGACATGAAAAAGTGGCGGAAACTCGCCAACTCCCTCCGCCTGCGCCATGCCATGCGGATGTCGGAAAAGGAACCGGTGATCGCGGGACAGATCATCAAAGAGATTATCGAAGAAAACAGACCGGTCTTCGTGGGGTACGATTTCGCCGCTTCAAAACTTGAGAGTGCCTGCCTTTGGCCGGCCGCGGTCGGTTTTAAAAATGAAAGCCTGAGCTGGTCCTTCCGGGAACATAAGAACCTGCGGATGGGAACCAACATCTGGCACCGGTTGTCGGAAAATGAGAATCCCGATGGAACCGGGATATTTGATCCGCGTGCCTATATCTTTTTCGAAACCAATAATGCCAGCCAGTGGAAACCTTATCCGCAGAACCCCGATGCCAGCACTCCGTCGGAGGGGGGGATCCCGTACGACAGCCACCGCGACCAGACCGGCTCTTTCAACATCAAAGGCGAAACCTGTAAATATTCGCCGTTCAACTATTTCATCATCGACGATGAAAACTATATGCCCATCATCATCATCACCGGCGCGGAGGTTCACTTTATCAAAGCCGAAGCCTGGTTCCGGGGAATCGGTGTAGGGGTTGACAAGGAGATGGCCGACAATGAATACATGAACGGGATTAACGCCTCGGTTGAATGGTGGATGTCGGTCGCCAAGAATTCAAAACTGCCGCTGTCGGGTATGACCTTTCCGGAGATGATCCCGATCCCTGAAGATCTGAATGCTTCATCGGTACTGGTCCACTATGGAAGCTGGATGGCGAAAACCGAGGAGGAAAAACTGGAATTCATTTATACCCAATGGATGGTCGATGCCTTCAGGCAACCCTGGGAAGCTTACGCACTGGTGCGCCGGACGGGAAAAACACCCCGTGAAGGATTGCCGATCGCGCATTTCAGGCTGCCCTACCCGCCGTCGGAGGTCGAATATAACGCGGCCAACACCGCAGAAGCAATCGCCAGGCAGGGAGGAGATGCGCCGGGAAATAAGATTTGGTGGACACCCTGAGAGAATTCAAAATGTAAAATGCAAAATGCAAAATACAAATTCATTTTTCCCTAATGCCCTATACCCAATTCCCAATACCTGATTTTCGATTTTGATTTTTGAACTTTTGAATTCATTATATTTGTGAATCTATAAAAACCTTTCCCCATGAAAAAACTCTTTACTTTCTTTGGATTTTTCCTGGTTTCGGTCATGCTTTTTGCACAGTCGAACCAGTATCTTCATTTCGACATGGTCGATGATTTTACACAGCTACCAAACGGATCCCAGTATGTGTCGGGGAGCAACCAGTTGTCGATGACCGGCTGGTTTTATTGTGACGCCCTTGCCTACGGTCAGGGATACATGGGATTCCGCGCCGGTTCAGGCACGGCCGAGTTTTACCTGATCCAGCTTAGCAACGGGGTACTTGAATGCAGGCTGGTGACCACGGCAGGCTTCTTTGAATACGTGGCGCCCGCCAACACGGTAATTCCTCAGGTATGGCAGCATATTGCATGGATTTACGACGGTACTGCCATCAAATTGTATGTGAACGGGGCGCTGAAGGGAAGTAAACCCGCTTCGGGAACTTTTCAGGGGCCCTCGGTGAACTTTGCCATTGGAAAGAGTCTGCTGGGCGGCTTTAATTTTGTTTACGGAGGCCGGGTCGATGAAGTTTCGGTATGGAATAAAGGTCTTTCCCAGACTGAAATTCAGGACATGATGACCAATGAGCTCACCGGGACGGAACCCAACCTCCAGTTGTATTACAAATTCAACCAGGGTGTGCCGGGTGGAAATAACACCTCCATCACCAAACTGGAGTGTGAGATCGGAACCGGCGAGCGGGATTCGGATCTTCTGAACTTTGCCATGACCGGTCCGACTTCGAACTTCAACGGTACACTCGATCCCGGGTACCAGGCCATCTCGTTCCCGCAGATCCCCGACCATTTGGTCACCGATCCTCCCTTTGCGCTCGAGGCAACAGCAACCTCGGGATTACCGGTTTCGTTTGAGATCCTGTCGGGTCCTGCCACCCTCAACGGCAACATCCTGACCCTAACCGGGGCACAGGGACTTGTGACGGTCAGGGCGACCCAGCCCGGCAACGGCACTTTCAATCCGGCCGAACCGGTTATCAATACCTTCATGGCCCTCGATCCCCTGCTCCATACCCCCGATATCGATCCCCGCCACCCGCTGGCAGGCGATGTTCATGTTCCTATTCTTTCGAAAATCCTCCTGTCGACCTATTCGACCATTACCTATCCCCTGCTCTTCAGTGTTTCAGATGTCAAATTCCTGATCAACGGGGAGACCATCCACGCCCAGACTTTCCAGAACGGACATTATATTGCCTGGTGGACCCCGCCATCATACGGCAATTATGATCTTACGGTGGTATCTACCAACAATTTCGGGGGATCGGCCCAGGAGACCATCGGAATCAACATCGTTCCGACTGCCACCAACACGGAGGTCGTGGCTGCCGAAAATGTCTGGCTCAATCCCAACAATGTAAGTCAGGTTGTCATAGCCGATCTTCCTTCCTACCTCGGGGCGTTCAACAAGATCATGGCGACCCTGACCGTATCCTGTCCGCCGGGCGGTTGCGGTGAATATGACCGCATCGCCAGCATCGACGTGAAAGGACATGATGGTTTATGGTACGAGATTATCCGTTACATTACCCCTTACAGCGTGGCCTGTTCGCATACCATCGACCTCACCGACTACATGTCGCTGCTGCTGGGCCGGACCGAATTCCGACTTAATTGTGCCACCCTCGACAACGGGTACTATTATAAACTCGTCCTGAATTACACCGAAGGAACCCCGGAACATCGTTACAGTACCGTACACGAAATCTGGAAAGGGGACTATCCGTTCGGTGACTATGCCAATCTACAGCCCCTTGAGATCCGCAACTACTCTTTCCCGTCGGATGCCACGGCGGCAACCCTGAAGATGGTTTCGACCGGCCATGGGTGGGGAGACCTCAACACCGGAAATGCCGCGGAATTCTACGAAGCGACTCACCACATCTGGGTTAACGGAGTATCTACCTTTGAGCAGCATAACTGGGCCGACTGCAGTCCGAATCCCGACGCCTGCCAGCCCCAGAACGGAACCTGGTATTACAACCGCGCCGGATGGTGCCCCGGTTCCATCGCTCCGTGGTTCAATTTCAACATGACTCCGTACGTTACCGGTTCGGGCGTCGAACTCAAATATATCCTCTACGAAAATTATGTCGACCTGTGTCATCCGCATCATCCCGACTGTGTGACCGGCGTTACCTGCAGCGACTGCAGCGATACCTTTAATCCCTACCTCGATGTTGCATGCAATATGGTTGTGTTCTCCGAAAATCCGATCCTGGTCGGGACAGGCGCCGATAAATCAAACAGAGCGGAGATCACGATCCGTCCCAATCCGACATCAGGGTTGCTTTCGATCACTTCGACCGGAAATCTTAACGTGCCGACGGGTCTTTTAGAACTCATGACCCTGACCGGGAAAGTCGTTGACCGGTTTGAGTGGAACGGGAAATCGGTTCAGATCGACCTCTCTTCCCATCCCCGCGGGATCTATTTCCTGAAGATCGGGACGAAGGATTTCACCGAAATTAAAAAAGTGATCCTGCAATAAGGATTTTAAACCTTTGACCGTCGTCTGTTTCACGATGTGCATCATCGGGTAAAAGTACTTTCTTTACAGAACAGAATCAGAAAAGTCATATACCATGAGCTTAGTTGTAACAGATTTCCGCGATCAGATTGGCTGGATCACGATGGATCATGATGTCAAGCGGAATGCACTGAGTTTTGAAATGCTGTGCAACCTGATCGATGCCCTGGATGAGATGATGATGCGGAAGGCGCGGGTGGTGATCCTCCGTGCCAACAAAGGCACCAAGGTCTGGTCGGCCGGTTTTAACATTGAGGAGCTTCCCCGCGACGGGAGTGATCCGCTGGCTTACGACAACCCCCTTCAAAAGGTAATCCGCAGCATCATTGATTTTCCGGCACCGGTTATTGCCATGGCTGAGGGCAGTATCTGGGGAGGGGCCTGCAACATTGCCTTTGTTTGCGATATGGTGATCGGAACTCCAAGAACTTCATTGGCCATCACGCCGGCCAAGATCGGGGTACCTTACAACACCTCGGGGATCCTTCAGTTTATCGATATCATCGGTGCCCACACGGCCAAGGAGATGTTCTTCACAGCAGAACCGATCTCTGCAGAAAAAGCCCTGACCCTTGGGATCCTCAACCATGTCGTACCCGCCGAAGAACTGGAGGCCTTCACGATCAGGATGGCAGAGAAGATTCTTGAAAATTCGCCGCTGAGTATCCGCGTGATCAAACAACAGTTGAATATCCTGGGGAATGCCTTACCACTGTCGCCGCAAACTTTCGAACACATCGACATGTTGCGCAGGGTGGCAGGGAACAGCAAAGATTATCTTGAAGGGCTCAATGCCTTTTTCGAGAAGCGAAAACCGGAGTTTAAAGGCGAATAATGCACCCATGAAACGATTTCTCTTTCCTGTAATCGCGATTGTTGCGGTTCTTCTCCTTCTGGTTTTAATTTTTTTCATCGGCCGGAAGAAGGAGCGAAGAGACCGGCAGGATATTCTCAGCGATGTCCCGGTGAGTGTGACGAAGATCAAAAAGCAGTTGCTCTCCGACCAGGTAAGTATGGTTGGGGTGATCAATCCGGTAAACGACGTGGAGATCATCTCCGAGGCCCAGGGTATCGTGAAGTCCCTCCATTTCAACATCGGCGATCAGGTCAGGAAGGGGATGGTGCTGGTTGAAATCGACGATCTGGTCCGCCGGTCGGATCTGGCACGGGCCGAAATCAACTTTTTCAAGGCTAAGCGCGATTTCGAACGAAACAAAACGCTCTACGAGCAGAATTCGATTTCCGCCGCCCAGCTCGATCTATCGAGGCTCGACATGCAATCGGCCGAAAATGATATGACCCGCTCGCAGAAGGCGCTCGATGATACCCGCGTAAAGGCGACCATCAACGGAACGGTAAACAGCCGGAAAGTGAATGAAGGGTCGTACGTTCAGCTCAATTCGTCGCTGGGAAGCATCGTCGACATTGCCACCCTGAAGGTTAAGGTGAATGTATCGGAAAAGGATGCCTTCATGCTTCATGGAGGAGATTCGGTAGAGATCACCACCGATGTCTATCCCGGCCATCGCTTTTACGGCTATGTGGAAAGCATTGCTTCGAAGGCCGACGATGACCATACCTTCCCCGTTGAAATCAGGCTGCCTAACCCGGCGTTATTTCCGTTGAAAGGCGGGATGTTTGCCCGGGTGAACTTTATTTCAGTCACATCCCGGAACGCGTTGGCCATCCCCCGCGAAGCCCTTACCGGCAGCGTGAGGCACGCCCAGGTTTTCGTTATCCGGGGAAATCTGGCCTCCCTCCGCGACATTACATTGGGTCGCGAATCGGATCAGATGCTTGAAGTGATGAACGGTCTCGGGGAGGGCGAACTCGTGGTTACCAGCGGCCAGAACAACCTTACCGACGGGACCCGGGTGGTGATTGTTGCGAAAGAAGAATGAATCCGGCCATCCTGACCCACGAATAAAAAAATAAGCATGTCGTAAAGTTTCCCGATGTCGCTCACCGAATCAGCACTCAAACGGCCCTCTTTTATCATCGTGATCTTCCTGGCGATGGGATTGCTCGCGGTATTCGGATATTTCCAGCTGGGTTATGAATTGCTGCCGAAGATCGACGCACCTTACGTGACGGTACAGACCATTTACCCGGGGGCTTCGCCCGGCGAAGTCGAGAACAATGTCACCCGGGTTGTGGAGGATGCCGTGTCGGGCATCGAAAAGGTGAAAAACATCACCTCGGTCTCCTATGAGGGATTGTCGATCGTTTTCCTTGAGTTTTACCGGTCGGCAAAGATCAACTTCGCCGTTCAGGATGTTCAGCGGAAAGTAAATGAAATACTTTCAACCCTTCCTAAGGATGCCAAAACCCCTTCGCTGTTCACCTATTCGGCCGGACAAATGCCCGTGCTTCGCCTCTCCCTCACCGCCAAAATTCCCCCGGCCCGGTTTTACACCCTGGTGGATGACCAGATAAAGCCTGCGCTGTCGCGTGTTCCCGGGGTGGGAAATATCACCATCACGGGGGGACAGAAACGGGAGATCCGCGTCAATGTGGATGCGCAGAAGGCCAGGGCTTACGGGCTGCCCCTCAGCCAGATCGCCAATGCCCTGTACACCGCCAACCTTGATTTTCCTACCGGGAAGCTCATCGATCCTTCGCGTCAGTTCGTGGTGCGCGTCGCCGGTAAGTTCACCTCCCTCGCAGAGATGAACAACCTGGTGGTGGGCTTTTCGGCCGGCGGTGGCGAAATCAGGCTTCGCGACGTCGCCGAGGTACAGGACGGAACCATCGATCCCGTTCGGATCAGCCGCTTCAACGGGATCAACGCGCTGGGCCTCGAAATACAAAAACAGAACGACGCCAACATGGTGAAGGTGTGCGAAATGGTCAGGAAAGAGCTCATCCGGCTTGAAGCAGATTACCGGGATATCGGCCTGCACTGTGGCATTGCCGACGATCAAAGCGTTTATACCATGAAGGCCGCCCACGCGGTGATGGAGGATCTCGGGCTCGCCATTCTCCTGGTTGCCGCGGTAATGTTCCTGTTCCTGCATTCCCTGCGAACCTCCCTGATCGTCATGGTGTCGATTCCCTGCTCGCTGACCACCGCCTTCGTGGTGATGTGGATCTTCGGGATGAGCCTGAACCTCTTCACCCTGCTGGCCCTCTCGCTGGTCATCGGCATCCTGGTCGACGACTCCATCGTGGTGCTCGAAAACATCTACCATCACCTGGAGCAGGGCGAAAACCGTTTTGTCGCGGCGCTCCGGGGACGTACGGAAATCGGATTCGCGGCTGTCTCCATCACGTTTGTCGATATCGTGGTGTTCGTTCCCCTGGCGCTCACCACCGGATTGATCGGTGACATCGTTCGCGGCTTTTCGATCATCATCCTCGTGTCGACCCTCACCTCGCTGTTCGTATCTTTTACCGTCACTCCCATTCTGGCCTCCCGGTTTGCGCGGCTGGAGGCTTACGATTCAAAATCGCTGCTGAACCGTTTTGGGAAAGGTTTTGAACAGGCCTTCAAATACCTTACGGTTCAGTATTCCCGCTTGCTCGAATGGAGCCTGCTTCACCCGGGTAAGGTGATCACTGTGGTGTCGGCAGCCCTGCTGATCACCCTGATGATCCCCGTTGCAGGTCTGACCGGTTTTGAATTCATGAAACAGACCGACCGGAGCCAGTTTTCAGTAGCGCTTGAATTCGCCCCGGGAACCACCCTCGAACAAAACAACCGGATCACCCGCCAGATCGAAAAACGGATCGCGGCCTTTCCCGAGGTGGTCAGCATCCTGACCAATGTCGGAAAGGGGACCGACGGGATATCCAGCGACAATCAGACCGAGGTGGTCGTCACACTCTGTCCTGCCGAAGAACGATTGTTATCCACGACCCTGTTGGGAAAAAAGGTAAAAGAACGCATTTCCGATATTCCCGGCGTGAAGGTCTTCATCAATCAGATCGACTTTACCGGAGGAACCAGCGGCGCCCCGGTAAACGTGGAGATCACCGGCATCCAATACGACAGTATCATGAAAACAGCAGCCATCGTGGCCCGCAACCTGATCCTGACACCCGGCGTGACCTATCTGAAATTCTCGGCCACGAGGGGAAATCCTGAAACCCGCGTGGAAATTGACCGGCAGAAAATGGCTGCATTGGGGCTTACCGTGACCGATGTGGGTTCGACTTTGCAGATCGCCCTTACCGGCAACAACGATTCAAAATACCGGGAGGGATCGAACCAGTACGATATCCGGGTAGCGCTCGACAAGTTTGACCGTACCAACCCCGATGACCTGGCCCATCTGACATTCGTCAACCTGAAAAAAGAGACCATCGAACTTCAGCAGTTTGCAACCATATACCAGTCGTCGGGTCCGACCAAGCTGGAACGGAAGAACCGCAATGCTTTGACTACCGTGAGCGCTTATACCGACGGCGCTCCCAGCGGTTCAGTGATCCAGTCGTTCGCAGCCCGGAACGGCGACCAGAAAGCAGCTGGGACCCGGATCGGATTTGGCGGCGACCAGGCTGAGATGCTGACCTCCTTTCTGAGTCTGTTTGTGGCCCTGATTGCAGGAATTATCTTTGTTTACTTCATTATGGTCATCCTCTACGATTCATTTGCCTATCCTTTCGTGGTCCTCTTTTCGATCCCCGTCGCCCTGATCGGAGCCATCCTTGCGCTTGCGTTCACAGGAAACACCATAAATGTTTTTTCCATCCTTGGGTTGATCATGATGGTAGGGCTCGTCGCCAAAAACGCGATCCTCATCGTTGACCGGGCGAATGAGCGGCGTGCCGTAGGTGAAACCATCCGGGGCGCCCTCATCGATGCCGGAACCATGCGGATCCGCCCGATTTTTATGACCACCTGTGCCATGATCTTCGGTATGCTTCCCATCGCAACAGCCTCGGGGGCGGGCGCCGAATGGAAAAACGGACTGGCCTGGGTACTGATCGGCGGACTGACCAGCTCGATGTTCCTGACCCTGATTGTGGTGCCTATCGTGTATGAAAAAATGGCGCTGTTTCTTGAAAGGCGGGCGAAAAGAAAGGAGAAATCAACCGGTACCTCAGGGGGTAAAAGCGAAAAGTCAACGGGCTCCGCCTTAAAGATCCCGGGAACCCTGATCCTGACCGGAATTTTACTGAGTCTGGCCCCGGGCGCAGCTGCTCAACAGGCAATAAATTTCGGGACCGGCAGGATCCGGGTAGCTGTTGTTTACGACGGCAAATCGGAGGTCAACGGAACCATGCAAACGTACGTGGTGCAGGAGGTCCGGAACCTGATGGCCGGTCAGGTACAGGTCGACTTCACCGATGTTCAGCAAACCACGGGGTCGTGGACGGCCGAAAGTGTACGCACGATAAACTCCCGGTTGCTTTCGGATCCTTCGGTCGACCTCATCATTTCAATGGGCGTGCTGGCCTCTCACGACCTGGCGTCACGGAAAAGTCTTTCAAAGCCGGTTGTAGCCGCTATGGTCATCAACCATGAACTGCAACGCCTGCCCTGGACCAAAGGATGCAGCGGAATGCAAAACCTTTCTTACATCCAGCTTAAACCATCGATCAGCAACGAGATTGCAGAATTGAAAAAGGTCGTTCCCTTCAAAAATATTTCACTGGTGATCAGCAGGGATTACTATGAGGTTATCAATCCCGAACGCCGGCCGGCAGCGCAATATGATACGGTCGACGGAGTCAGGCTGAACCTGATCCTGGCCGACACTTCGGCTGACGCCATCCTCCGGGAGATCCCCTCCGATGGCGGAGCCCTGTATCTCGATGCCCTATTCCGGCTGCCGTTTTCCGAATTATCGGTTCTTATCGATTCGCTGGTTACCCGGAAGATTCCCGTTTTCGGGTTTGACGAATCCCTGGTCGAAGCAGGCGCCCTCGCATCGGTTTATCCCCGTATCATCAGCCGGATATCCAAGCGGATCGCCCTGAATATACAGCAGATCCTGCTGGGACAGAACGCCTCGACCCTGCCGGTGGAACTGATGACGGGCAAAGGATTTTTCCTCAACCTGGGAACCTTTGCAAAACTGGGATTGAAAGTGATCTCATGGGATCTCTTTACCGAAGCCACCGTCGTCGATCTCAGGAAACAGGATACATCGGTGCGGTTTATTTCGCTGCCCCAGGTAATCAACGTAGCGCTCGACAGCAACCGCGATCTGGTAGCCGGCAGGTTCGGGGTCTTATCGGGGTCCGAAGATATTAACATAGCCCGATCGGCCCTGCTCCCGTATGTGAGTGTGAATGCCACGGGAACCCTCAATGACCCGGTAAATTACCTCCCGCCGCAATCGGTAACTGCAACTGCCGGCGCTTCCCAGACCCTCTATTCCGAACCGCTCTGGTCCGACCTGAAAGTGAACAAGTCAAGACAGGCGGCCCGCGAAGAGGGTTTCAACGACCGGAAACTTGCAACCGCCAACGAGGTTGCCCAGGCCTATCTCGACATTCTGGAAAGCCGTACCAATTTTTACCTTCTGATCAATAACCTGATGATCACCCGGTCGAATCTCGAGGTTTCAAAGATGAAAAAAGAGACCGGTTCGGCGGGTGAAGATGAAGTGCTTCGCTGGCAGATTGAAGTGGCCCAATCAAAACGGAATGTGATCTCATCCTATGCTTCCATCACCCAGGCCTCCTACCGGCTTCTCCGGTTAATCCATGTCAAAAGCCTGACCTCCTACGATCTGGCTGAATTCAGGCTGGAACAGTCGGGACTCCTGATCGCAGATTCGGCATTCTTACGGATACTCGACGATCCCATCAGGTTACAGCGGCTCGGACAGTTTCTGGTGAAGGAGGGTATCGCGAATGCACCCGTTATCCATCAGTACCGCTTTTTAATCGAAGCCCAGCAGCGCGCTTACCGTTCAGGCAGCATTTCAAGGTATATTCCCACGGCCACTGCTTACGGGAATTATTCCAACCGGTTGTATCAGCCGGCGTATGAGATGCCGGGAGGATTTATGGTTACTTACCCCGGTTATTCATGGAGTGTGAGCGCCAAAGTGGAGATCCCGCTGTTCACAGGTTTAAAAAATGATGCGGTCACCCGGAAAGCACGGCTGACCCTGGCACAACTTAAAAGCGAACAACAATCAGCCATCGACCAGCTCGAAGCATCGATCCAATCCAACCTGTCGGCCCTGATGGCTGCCCACTATGACCTTAAACAGATGAAAGTGGCGGAAACCGCCGCCTCGAAAAATTTCGAGATCGTGAACAACCAGTATCTTCTTGGGAAGAAAAGTATTCTCGATGTGCTGGACGCACAACAACAAAACCTTTCAACCGGGATTTCGGTCAACACCTCGTTCCATACCTTCGTAAAGCGCTATTTCGACCTGCAGCAGTCGATCGGAAGACTCGATTACCTGATGACTCCGGCCGAACAGTCGGAGTTCCTCATCCGCCTCAAGGAGTATATGAATCGGTAAAGGTCAGTGTTTATCGACTGTACAAGTGATTCCCAGCTTTTTACTGACCATTAGAATGGTCTCCACGGCCTGATCGGTCGCTTTTTTCTGCTGCTCCTCCTGGTGTGGAGCCAATACCGTGATCTGACACAGTTTTGTTTCCAGTGAATCGACCTTCAGGGTAATTTTACTTTTCCCGTTGTTAAAAACCACGGTACGTTTCACGGGATCCTTGGTGAGATCTTTGATCACCTTGCTGCTGCTGAGCGTGTCGACCACCGCCTGATAAACCCGGAAGGTGTGCGCATCGAGGATCACGGTGGCCACGTCGTTGTCGCCGCCGTGCATGCCTTTGATTTTCCGCGCCAGCGTTATGAACTGTGCATTCATCGGAATCGAAAAAGAGACCAGCAGGATGGTCAGGAGGAGGTGGGTAACGGTAGATCGTTTCATGGAAGCGGTTTTAACAGCTGTTAGAAAACGGCTGAAGGTTTTCCGCAAAAGTACTAAATCGGTGACTTATCCTATGCATTATCCCGACTGAAGCAATGGTTCGTCTTAAATATGATCCAGGTGGTAGCGGGATATTATTTCCGGAGTTGTATTTTGAATCAGATTTGTTATTGGGTATATTTGCGTGAACGCTTTAAACAGTATATGCGGGTTAACTGGAAGTACCTTGTACCGCTGTTTCTTCTCATTCAATGGGCTGATCCGGCCATTTTTGCCCAGACGCGGCAAATTAAGGATTTCGACAGCCTGGTAAATGCCCTTTCTGCCGGCGAAAATGTGAAGGTGGTCATCCGGTATGCAAAATGCCGGCTGACGGAAAAAGGTAACGTAAAGGAGAAGTCGCCCGATGCCATCACCGGGATGGAGATTGGCACCTTTGAATATTTTGCCGCCGGGGTTATCCCCGGTTCTCCCGCTTTTGTCGTCTTCAGCGAGTCAAAACTGATCCGTAATCCAAAGGGGAAAGGTTTCGTATTAAACTATGGGAAGGTCAAAGTGTTTTCGGATAATTCGGTGACCGTCACCGCACAGTACCTCGAACCGAAACGATTGAGGATCCTTATGGACCAGACATTCGAAGGGATCATCAATGACGGCCTGAACGAGGGGGGTATTTATTTTTTCAGATCGGTAAAGGAACCTTGAATTTTACGATTATAGGTTTTCAGAATTATTTATGACAATTGGTTCAATATGATATCCGATGGAACTATAAAAGGCAAGCTGAACGGAATGAAATCCTGGCTTCCGGAAAAGATCCTTGAGGCGCATTTTGCCTTACGGCCCGACATGGCTGCATACTATACGGATCATCAGAAAACGAATTTCAAGAATGATATCACATGGATCCTTTCCTTTCTTGGTGAAGCAATATGGGCAGGTCAGCCGGCGCTGTTCGAGGAATTTTCATCGTGGTTGCGGACCTTTCTCTCTTCGGTAAAGGTCCCCATGAAGGATGTCGCTGAGAGTTATGACCTGATTGGTAACCAGATGCGTGCGGTCCTCGATGCCGACGAAGCGGAGCTTGTAATCGCGGCGTTGGCCAGGGGAAGGAAAAAACTTCTTGAAACAGAGGAAACGCTGTCCATTCCGGCATGCGAAACCACGCTCGACCCAATGGCGGCCAGGTACCTTGAATCGCTTCTCATAGGCGACCGGAATACCGCACTTGAACTGGTTTTAAATGCGGTAAAGCAGGGAATGAAGGTCAGGGATGTCTATCTGAATGTTTTTCAGCCGGTACAGTATGAGATCGGGCGATTGTGGCAAAACAACAGGATCTCGGTAGCCCAGGAACATTTTTGTACAGCGGCCACCCAGTTGGTGATGTCGCAGTTATATCCGTATCTCTTCACCGGTGAGAAGAAGAATAAAAAAATGATCACCACCTGTGTACCGGGTGAACTGCATGAAATGGGAGCCCGGATGGTAACCGATTTTTTCGAGATGAGCGGTTGGGATACCTATTACCTGGGCGCCAACATGCCCATCGCGGGTGTGATCAGGTTCATCGGTGAGATAAAGCCGAAGATCATTGCCATCTCTGCGACCATGACCTTCCATCTCACGGCTGTGGAAGAGATGATCCGGGCCATCCGCTCATCACCTTCCACGCCAACCGATATGAAGATACTCGTAGGCGGTTACCCGTTCAGAGTGGCGCCGGGACTTTGGAGACAGATAGGCGCCGATGGTTTTGCATCCGGTGCTCAGGATGCTGTAGATATAGCAGAAAAACTAATAGCAGCCTGAAATGAAAGAACAGGAAGCGTTTAATTTCGATGAGTTGACCCGGCTGAACAATGAGCTTGTGAATATGCAACGCGAGCTTGCCAAGAAGAACCAGGAGCTGGACCACCTGAATAAACTGAAAAACCAGTTCCTGGGGATAGCCGCCCACGATCTCCGAAATCCGCTGGGGATCATCCTTGGATTCACCGACCTTATGAAGGATGATCCTGCCGGTTTCAACGAAACGGAAGTAAAGGATATGCTGAACCGGATCCATACCGCCGGAAAATTTATGCTGGGGTTGATTACTGACTTGCTTGACATTGCCAATATTGAATCTGGATCACTCGAATTGAACCTGTCAGAACATGATCTGGATACTGTCGTGCGGGATAATATAGCGATGAATAGTTTGTATGCACGGGCTAAAAATATACCGATCAACTATTCGCCTCCTGCCGGGGAAGTTAAAATTCAGATCGACCGGGATAAAATTGACCAGGCACTGACAAACTATCTCACCAACGCGATCAAATATTCTTTCCCGGGGGCAGCCATCGACGTGATCCTTGAAATTACGGGAGGAATGGCCCGCATAACGGTCAGGGATCATGGCCAGGGGATCAGGGAAAATGAAGTCGAAAAGTTGTTCAATGCATTTCAGCGTTCCTCGACCCGGTCGACTGCCGGGGAACCCAGCACCGGACTGGGACTGTATATCGTTAAGAAAATCGTTGAGACACATGGAGGCGAGGTGGGGGTCGGGAGTATCTTTGGCCAGGGGTCACAGTTTTGGTTCTCCCTCCCGTTGAGTCCTGTTCCATCAAAATGATCCGGCAAAAGATAAGGTTTCAGTAGGTGCCAAGAAATAGCGTAATCAAAACGATCAGTGAATCTGATCACTACATAAAATCCATTCAACCATGAAAAGAATAATCTTTTTCCTGATTACCGCTATTCTGTTCGGATCGCTTACGGTTACAGCCGGCAGGGTCGCATCGGTGAATATTGAAATAACCTTGCAGAAACCCAAAACTCCTCCTAAACCCCCAAAGGCCCCGAAGGTGAAAAAGCCGCCCAAGGCCCCCAAACCCAAACCAGCCCCCAAACCCAAACCGGCGCCCAAGCCAAAAACCCCTTCCAAGCCACCTACTCCCCCGAAGCCCGGGATCTAAATCTTCTGACCATGTATCGTTTCTGTTTTTTTGTTTTTCTCTTTGGCCTGGCCTGGCAATGTGCTTTTCCACAAGGAAATAATTTTATTCAGGCCTATGATTCCATGCATGCCAAAATCTCAAATGAGTACCCGATGGGTAAATGGAAAGGCATCGACTGGGATGATCTGAATGCCACTATCCGGCCGAAAATTGAAATCGCCGCCGCAAATGGCGACTCGATCGGGTTCTACACTGCGCTTCAGGAATTTGTCACCTGCATCCACGACGGGCACGTGAACATCCGCAGGGGGTGGCAGCAAATCCGTGCGTCGGCCATGTATCGCAGCATTGGCGGCAGTTATGGGTTCTCAACCACATTACTCGACGACGGCCGCCTCGTTGCCACGCTGATCAACCCCGGGTCGCCGGCATCCCTTGCCGGGATGAAGTTCGGCGCCAATATCTTAGCGGTCAATGATCGCACTGCTGCCAGTGTTCTCGACACCGTCAGGGTTCTCTGGTCGGAGATCATTCCTGCCACCGGCGAAGGGAAACTCATGAACCAGTGCCGCTTTATCGGTCGTGCCCCTGTCGGCGCCACCATGAAGATCACCTACCGGAACCGGGATGATAGTGCCCCGGTCACGGCAGTGCTCAATGCCGTTGATGACCAGTACGCAACTTACAACCAAACCAGCATGTGGGTTTATGATCCGGGGCCTGTCGTTACATCTGCGATCCTGCAGCCGGAAGGTTACGGATACATCAAACTAACCGGCGAAACCGCCGGAAACGATTCAGCCGTTACGAAACAGGTGTATGCCGATTTCCGGGATGCCCTTCTCAATATCAGGAACAGCGGGTCGCACGGACTTATCCTCGACATGCGCGTTAATTCCGGTGGAATGGATGCGCTTTCGGCTGCCCTGGCCGGATTTTTCTACAACGACACTGCGCTTTATGAGATGCTGACCTGGTTTAATACAGATACAAGGATGCTGGAACCCATTCCATTGCCGATTGCGACTTTCGACCCGGTAACCCTTCAACCCAGGTACAATCCCGCTTACCCAAACGGGGCCCAGTACATCGAACCCCAGTCTTTTAATTTTCCCCATCCGGTAATGGTCCTTGTAAGTCCACGTGCCATCAGTTCGGGCGAAGGGTTACCGATGGCGCTCCAAAAACTTCCCCAATGTAAAGTGCTGGGATTTCACGGCACAAACGGATCCTTCGCATTGGTCGGTACTTTTTACAATATTATCGGACCACCCGACAGCCTGAACCTGCGCTTTCCCTTCGGTTGCAGTACCGACAGGAGCCTGAATATCCAGCTCGACAGCGACTCTACTATGACCGGCGGCGTGATTCCCGATATCAGGGTCCCCATGAACGATACGGTCATCGATCAACTATACTGTGACAGCCTTGATGTGGAGATGCGCTATGCCATCAAAATGCTGAACTCGATTCTGGCAACAGAAGAACCATCCGATTGGGAAACCTCAGTTACCCTGGAACAGAATGTCCCCAACCCGTTCAATGCTTTTACAGATATCAGCTGCTTTCTACCCCTGGAAATGAATGTCACCCTTGATGTTCTTGATTTATCGGGCAGAAAGCTAAGGACGCTGATCGATGAAAAATTAACGGCGGGATGGCATACTACCCGATTCACAGCCGGGAACTTGCCACCGGGGGTTTATTTATACCGTCTTAAGGGCGGAAATGCCATCCTGACCCGGAAGTGCCTCATCCGGTGATAATGTTGATTACCGGTTATCACCCTGCGTTCCAGCAGATAATTCAGGAACCGTTTCGGTAGCCATTACCGGTGATCACCTTTTCAGCCAAGATGATACAGGATAGGACCAGGATGTTAAAACGGGCGGAGCACGAATGATCCCAAAAGATATTAAATTTGACTTATGAACTTTAGAACCAGGAACTGATGAAATATAAAATTATGAACAGATGAGAGATATTTTCCTATCGAGGCTGTATGTTTTCCTTTGGGTCGTTATCATCTGCCTGCCCGGCCGGTGTGTTTTGGCACAGGACCAACTCCGGCGTTACATCGACGAGGGTTTACAGAACAACCTGGTCATGCAGCAAAAAAACATCTCCCTGCAACAAAGCCTGCTGGCCCTTAAAGAGGCTAAAAGCTGGTATTATCCGTCGGTCGAGTTGCTGGGCGATTACATGTGGGCGGAAGGAGGCCGCACCTTCCCGGTTCCGGTCGGCGACCTGCTCAACCCGGTCTATGCTACCCTCAATCAGCTTACCCACAGTCAGCAATTCCCGCAGATCGAGAACCAGGCGTACCAGCTGATGCCTCAGAATTTTTACGATGCGCGGGTCAAAATCACCTATCCCGTGGTTAACACGGATGTATGGTACAGCACGAAGATCAGAAAGCAGCAGGTCACGCTGTCGGAGTACGAAATTGATACGTACCGTCAGGAACTGACCAAGGATATTGAAACAGCCTATTATCATTTTTGCCTGGCGACCGACGGGGTGGCCATTTACCAAAGCGCCTTCGGACTGGTCAGAAAAAACCTCGAAGTGAACGAATCGCTTCTCCGTAATGGCAAAGGACTTCCGGCCAATGTGCTCAGGGCTGAAAGCGAGCTTGAGAACATTCGCTCCAAGCAGCAGGAGGCCGAGAATCAGGTAAAGAATTCGAGGGCATGGTTCAATTTCCTGCTGAACCGCCCGGGGGGCGATTCCATCATTTACGAGGACCTTCCGCTCCCTGAGGATCTGGAAGCAAGGCTGGCCACCACACCCTATGTAGATAAACGGAGCGAACTGATGGCGCTGGGAACGCTTAACAACATCCGGCAGCTTCAACTGGATTGGGACCAACGTTACCTGGTTCCAAAGATCAATGTCTTTGCCAACCTGGGATCCCAGGCTTCCGACTGGGCTTTCGACAACCAAAGCCGGTATTTCATTGCCGGAGCGCAGTTATCCATTCCCATTTTTGAAGGACAGCGGAACAGAATCAGGATCAACAAAACACGACTGGAGATCGATGATGTCGGGAAGCGGAAGGAGCTGACGGAAAAACAATTCACCATGACCGCGCAGGTTGCACGGAACAACCTCAATACGGCCATTGTCAATCTGAGATCGGCAGAAAAGCAGTACAACAGCGCAAAGGCCTATTTCAGCCTGGTCGAAAAGGGTTATACAGGTGGCATTAACAGCCTGATCGAATATCTCGATGCCCGGAACCAACTTACCTCCTCCGAAATACACATCAGGATCAACCGGTACCGGGTACTGTCGGCCTATTCCGAATTAAAACGACAAACCGCCGTAAGCGAAATCATAAAATAGAAAGAACCATGGGCGCCTGTTCATGCCGGTCGGCAGATGACCGGCGCCGGCAAACGATAGATCAATCATTGAAACTTAGAAAACAACAGATATGAGCATTGGAAGAAACTTGTATTGTGTATTCATCGCTGTCGTAACGGCAGCCTGTAGCTCATCGCCCGACGACAGGATTCCGGGGGACAATGAAACCATTCCGGTCGAGGTAGCCCGGATTGAACAGGAGGTGGTCAATGAACCGGTGTATGCCTCCGGCACCTTCACCAGCGATGATGAGGTAATACGGTCGTTCAAGACCGGTGGGGTTGTCCAGCGGTTGTATGTCATGGAAGGGGATGCCATCAAAACGGGCCAGTTACTGGCGACGCTTGACCTGACTGAAATTTCAGCCCAGGTTGCCCAGGCAAGGCTGGCCCATGAGAAGGCAAAACGCGATTATGAAAGGGTGAAGAACCTCTACCGCGACAGTGTGGTCACCCTCGAGATGTTTGAGAATGCCGGCACAGCCCTCGAGTTTGCCAATGAACAGCTCACGGCGGCCCTGTTCAACCAGGCCTATTCAGAGATCCGCGCCACGGAGAACGGATTTGTGCTGAAAAAGTTTGTCAATGAAGGTCAGGTCGTTGGTCCGGGTACACCGGTCTTCATGACCAACGGGGCGGCCGACGACCACTGGATCCTGAAAGTAGCCGTCAGCGACGGGCAGTGGAGCACCATCTCCATTGGCGATGCAGCGGTCATCCTCACCGATGTCGGCGATGACCGGCCTTTAATGGGCCATGTTTCGAAAAAATCAGAAGGAGTGGATCCCTATTCCGGTACCTTTACCCTCAATATCACACCGGTCCCGGGGTTTAAAATTCCTATTGCCTCGGGGATGTTCGGAAAGGCCACGATCACCCCGTCGATCGGCCGGAAGGTATGGAAAATTCCCTACGATGCCTTGCTTGATGGTGACGGCAACAAAGGATTCGTCTTTACCTCCTGTAACCAAAAAATGGCGATGCGCCAACTGGTCTCCATTGCCGGTCTGTACCGTGATTTTGTGATGATCGACAAGGGGCTTGAAAACTGCAACGCCGTGATCATCAGTGGGAATGCTTATCTTAAGGACCGCTCGCCCATCCGTATCATCCGTTAGTTCACCTCCTCTTCCATCATCCACTAAAAAACCTGCGTATGAAACTATCGGAATTAGCGATCAAGAACTCCCAATTCACACTGGTGATGTTTCTTATGGTGATCGTCATCGGCGTCAGCACCCTCCTTACGATGCCCCGGGCAGAGGACCCCGATCTGAAATACCCCGAATTTCCCGTGGTGATCATCTATCCCGGTACCAGCCCCAATGACATGGAGGAACTGGTGGTTAAACCGGTCGAACAGAAGGTTTACGCCCTCGAGGATATCAGGCGTGTCACCAGCAAGATTGGCGACGGCATTGCAGTGATCAGCGTGAAATACAATTACAACACCGATACAGATGAAAAATACCAGGAACTGATCCGTGAAGTGGGTGCGATGCGCAATGAGCTTCCTGATAACATTTTAAGTATCAATGTGTACAAGTATAATCCTTCAAGCGTCAATGTGCTGCAACTGGCGCTGGTCTCTGAAAACGCGCCGTCGGAGTTGCTGCGAAAGAAGGCCGAAGATCTTCAGGATGAGCTGGAAAGAATTCCGGCGCTGAAGAATGTCGAGATCCATGGATTGGCGGAACAGGTTGTCAGGGTGGACCTCCGGCCCGAAAAGATGGCGAGCATGAACATACCGGTCAATGCGGTCATCGGCGCCCTGCAGGGTGAACTCACCTCCATTCCCGGGGGCAACGTGGAGGCAGGCAGCAAGTCATTCAACGTCAAGATCAGCGGAAAACTACGGAGTGTCGACGACATCCGGCGGACCATTGTGTTCTCCTACAATGGCAAAAACATCCTGTTAGGCGATATTGCTGATGTTTACCAGGAGCTAGCATCCAAAGATTATATTACCCGGCTCAACGGTCACCGCTGTGTGTTTGTCGTGGCGGCCCAGAAGCCCGGGAATAACATTACAACCACCCAGAAGTCTTACAAAACCACCCTGGAAAAGTTTAAAAATAACCTCCCCGGTTCCATCGACATGATCCATTTTTTTGACCAGGCCGATCATGTCAACAAACGGTTGTCGGGGCTGGGCACCGATTTCCTGATTGCCATCCTGCTGGTAGCCATTACGCTTCTTCCGCTGGGATTCCGTTCTTCGCTCATTGTCATGATCTCGATTCCCCTTTCGCTGGCCATCGGGATCATCCTGCTCAACATGACAGGCTTCACGCTGAACCAGGTCAGCATCGTAGGATTGGTGGTGGCCCTGGGGCTGCTCGTTGACGACAGCATTGTGGTGATAGAGAACATCGAGCGGTGGATGTTCCAGGGATACAGCCGCAAAGAGGCGGTGATCCGGGCTACCAAGCAGATCGGACCGGCTGTACTTGGCTGTACAGTCACCCTGATCATTGCGTTCCTGCCCCTCGCCCTGATGCCCGAAGCATCCGGAGAATTCATCAGGGCGCTGCCCATGGCGGTCATATTCAGCATGCTGGCCTCCCTGGTGGTTTCACTCACTGCCATCCCATTGATCGCCGGTCGCATTCTGCGCGAACACAACGGGCCCTGGGAAGGGAATATCGTTATGCAGACCTTTAAAAAGTTCCTCATCGGGGGCGCCTACCACAAAGTCCTGAGCCACTCGTTGGAGAAACCCATGCTGACCCTGGTGATAACGGTCATTTTATTTGCCGGTTCCATAGGCCTTTTCTGGGTGAACGGATTCAGCCTGTTTCCGGCTTCCGAGAAACCACAATTCTATATTCGCATTGAAACGCCGCTACAGTCGGGGATTGAATACACCGATTCGGTCACCCGCGACATTGAGAAACAACTGGGAACCATCCCCGAGGTCCGCTATTTTGCCACCAACGTGGGAAAAGGAAATCCCCAGGTTTATTACAATGTTACGCAGGCCAATCCCCGCAGTGACCTCTCGGAGCTGCTGGTCCTGCTCGAACAACATACTCCGGCAACGCGGAAACTCGAGATCATTGAACAGTTAAGGAAAAAGTGGAGCAGTTACCCCGGCGCCCGCATCGAAGTGAAAAACTTTGAGCAGGGTCCCCCGGTTGCCGCTCCCATCGAGGTCCGGTTGTTTGGCGACAACCTTGACACGCTGCGTCTGGCCGCCATCGAGGTGGAGAACATGCTGAACCGGATCCCCGGAACCATCTACATTAACAACCCGGTCAGCAACGAGAAATCCGATCTGGTCATCGATGTCAACAAGCATAAGGCCAGCCAGTTTGGCGTTCCTTCGGTAAGCATCGGCCGCACCGTCAGAATGGCCGTTAACGGGTTGCCGGTAGGCAGTTTCACCGACGATTACGGCCACAATTTCGATATTGAGGTGAGCACACCACGAACCGGAAAACCCCGGCTCGATGTTTTCGACAACCTTTACGTGAATAACATGCAGGGCAAAGCGATCCCGCTCAGGCAACTTGCCGGTATCAGACTGGAGACGTCGCCTTTGGTGATCAACCATTACAACAAGAACCGGACGGTTTCGGTGATCTCTTACATCCGGAAGGGATACCTGACCGATAAGGTCAACACGGAGGTGATCCGGAAGTTGGCCGCCTTGCCTTTACCCCGCGGGTACACCTATGAGATCGGGGGTGAATACGAGAGCCGGGGCGAGTCGTTCAGCGGCTTTGCCGGCATCGTACTTACCGCCGCATTTTTGTTTATAGCCGTTTTGATCCTGCAGTTCAAATCGTTCCGCAACACACTCATCGTGCTATCGGTCATCCCGCTGGGCATGGTCGGGGCCATGGTGGCCCTTTGGATCACCGGCAACTCGGTGTCGTTCGTCGCCATCATCGGACTGATCGCCCTTGCCGGTATCGAGGTCAAGAATACAATCCTTCTGGTCGATTTCACCAATCAGATGCGCCGTGAGGGAGTTCCGTTGAACGAGGCCATCCGGAGTTCCGCCGAAATAAGGTTCCTGCCCATCGTGCTGACCACGCTTACCGCGATCGGGGGGATGCTGCCCATTGCCGTTTCAACTAACCCGCTAATATCGCCGCTGGCCATCGTGATCATCGGCGGACTGATAAGCAGCACCATGCTTTCGAGGATTGTGACACCGGTGATCTACAAGCTGATCCCGCCGAAGATATAACCGTCGCTAAAGGCGACCCGGCGCTTACCCGGTTCATGGGAACCTGAGAACGGCAATCGGCTGCAGATTACAAAGTAATGCGTTGCCAATCATAACGATCTTTTCTCAGCCTTTTTCAACCTGCTTTTCCGGCAGGTATTGCCAGAACCGTTTCGGCAGCAATTGCCGGTGGAGTTTCGGATTTTTCCGGTTTTCAATGCAGATCGAATGGTAATAATTCTTCCACAATTTACGGAACTGCTTCTCATCCGGGTGGAGGAACCGGTCATCGAGATTCCCGGTCAGGACGCTGGCCGGTAATGTTTCGAAGCTGATGCGTTCGATTTCGCCGTTGAGATGGTGAAACCCGAAATTCCGTTTCAGGTCATAGACCACCCACTCCTGGTCGGCGAAACGATCCCTGAAATGGGCGATGCTCACCGGAAGTACGTTGTATATCGGGGCGAAGGAGGCGTAATAACTGTTTGCGGCAGTCTGCTGGAACCGCGTGAACATCTGGATCCGGTGCGCCTCGCGCATTACCTTCCGGTGGATATTCAGCACATCGACGACCACCGGGTGGGCAAAATCGGTTTCGATGTTGTGACTGCTGGCGACCATGTGACGGATGTATTGGTAGATCAGCTCCGGCGCATCGGGCTGCTCCGAAAGAAAAACCATGTACAACCGGTATGCCCCTTCACGGGATGTTCGCTCCTTGATCCTTTTCCAGACCCGTTCGGCCTTTTCGGCCTCAGCCGGGATAAAAACCGGGGCATCGAACAGCGTAACCCCTTGATCTCCGCTGCTGACGATCATTTCAGGGAATACCTTCAGCCTGAAACTCTCGTACACGAGGGTCAGTAAACCATCAAAAGTGCCGTCGAAACTGAGGATCTTCATCTTTGGAAACAGGCATTAGGCATTAGGGAAAAAAGCTCAAGGTTCAAAGCTCAAAGCTCAAATCAGGCATTGGGCACTGGGAATTAGGCAATAGGCATTAGGCATTAATTAAAAATTTAATTCACTCATTCGCTCATTCACTCAATCACTAATAAATCAGTCATTCAATCATTCAGTCAATCACTCAATCAAAATTCCAGCCTGAGTTGCACTCCTTCCGTCGCCTTTGGTCCATGGAGGATCAGTTGCCGTACCGTCTCCGGCTTCAGATCCTGGACCGACATTGGTGGGCCGATCTCATGACAGGTGATGAAATACCGTGCCCGCTTCATAACGACCCCGATCTTCTTCAGGTGTGCCGAATTGAGCCGGCTGTGGCAACGGGCCGCCACGATCATCCGGGCCGATTTCTGGCCGATGCCGGGAACCCGCAGCAGTGTGGCGTAGTCGGCCTTGTTGATGTCGACGGGATAAAGCCATGGATTTCGCAGGGCATAAACGGTCTTGGGATCGAGCGAAAGGTCGAGGTCGGGTTCTTTTTCACTGACCAGCTCATCGACGTTGAAGCCGTAAAACCGCAGCAGCCAATCGGCCTGGTAAAGCCGGTGTTCACGCTGCAGCGGGGGAGAGGCCAGCGCCGGTAAACGGCTGTCGTAGGCGTTAACCGGGATAAAACCCGAATAGTAGACCCGCTTGAGGTTTCGCTTCTGGTATAACTTTCCAGCCAGGTCGAGGATGGTCCGGTCGTTGTCGTTGGTGGCGCCGATGATCAGTTGTGTGCTCTGCCCCGCGGGACTGAACCGGGGCGCATGGTTCGATTTCCGCCGCTCCTCTTTGCTCTGAAGGATGTGATCGGTTATGGTATGGATCGGCTTCAGGATCGATTCGAAGTTCTTTTCCGGGGCCAGCAGTTTTAGATTGTTTTCCGACGGAATCTCCATATTCACACTGAGCCGGTCGGCCCATTGCCCAGCCTCCAGGATCAATGCGCTGCTTGCTCCCGGGATCACCTTCATGTGCACGTACCCGTTGAAACGGTGGATCACCCGGAGGTCTTTGACCACCCTGATCATCTGTTCCATCGTGTAATCCCGGTTGCGGATCACCCCGGAACTGAGGAACAACCCTTCGATGAAATTCCTCCGGTAAAAACCGATGGTCAGCCCGGTCAATTCCTCCGGGGTAAAGGTCGTTCGCGGCAGATCGTTGCTGCGGCGGTTGATGCAGTAAGCACAGTCGTAAATGCAGTGGTTGCTCATCATGATCTTCAAAAGAGAGATGCACCGGCCGTCTTCCGCAAAGCTGTGACAGATCCCCCAGGCCGCAGCGCTGCCGATACCGCCCGGCATGTTGGGACGGCTGGTTCCGCTCGAGGCGCAGGAAACGTCGTATTTGGCCGACTCGGCCAAGATCTTCAACTTTCCGAATACCTTTTCGCTGATCATTGCTGTATTGATCTGAAATACCCTTATCGTTCCCGCTCATCCATGCTACACTTCGGCTCATTGAGTTTGCGAAAAATTGCACCCTCACGCGCTCGGTATAACTCCATCTAATCAATTCTACGTTCGCAAAATCATAAAGGTTCAATATATCTGGCCTGATGTGATTAGATTTTAGTCAATCCGGGCTTTCCTAAAATATAAAAATTTACGATTGCCCAGATTTACGATTGAACAATGATTTACGATTTTCGAATGAAAACGAATGACGTATGAATTCCGGATCGACGAATGTTTCTTTCAGATTTTGGTGTTACAGGCTAGTTTCAACACGAAAAAATATAAGCTCATATCTTACAATACTCCGGTAAAAATTTAGCAATGACTTTTAACAATCACATGTTCGTAAATACCTGCTGTAAGGGCTAAACCCAAAAGAGAAAAGCATCTGTTTTGTAGTATTCGAAAACCGCAAACCATGAT